>DKVI01000019.1:0-39752 GCA_002491115.1 Lachnospiraceae bacterium UBA7182
TTTTTTAAAAGCGAAATCTCTGATGTCAAAAAAGGGCTGATTTTCCCGCAGGGAGGCAGACACTATTTCTATAATTTATAAAACAAAAGACAGGCCAGGAAATTCCGTTTCCCTGCGCCCGTCTTACAGAATCAGCTATCTTTTATGCATTTTTTGCGTAAAACTCATCAAAGAGCTTGCTAACCGCACTGTGGGTATCTCCGCAGATAGACGGCAGATCTCCGCCCCATGCTTCTTTTGCCTGGTCGAAACCTTTTTCCACTGCTGCCTGATATTCTTTCATTTTATCCACATCATCGCCCGCCATAGCGGCTGCAAAATCAAAAATCCTCTGGGAAGTCTGCGAAACACCCCAGTATCCGTCCTCAGAAATCGCCTGCTGTGCCTCTGCTTTTGTCTTCTCGTCTACAGTGTAATCACCGCTGGCCATAAAGCGCCAGAAATCATTTCCGGAAGAAAGATTTGCTGTAATGCCCTGCTTCTGGAACATCTGTGTCATCATGTTCGTAAAGCGGTTCATCTGATTATTCAAATCGTCCTTCAGGCTCTGCACCAGGGCAGCCCTTTCGGAATCGCTCATCTTTGTTGTAACTTTGGTATCTGTGCTGAGTTCGGCCTTATCTACATCTGCCCCGGTTTTCTTGACAGTTTCCTCAGTTGCTTTGTCAACTGCTGCCTCTGTATCTGCCGATCCGGTAGACTGCACTGCTTTAAGATACTGCTGCTGTCTGACAGCCAAATCCTGACTGGTAACCTGCATATCAAATCCTCCTTTTCAAAACATAATCGTATTCATAAAGCTGGTTCTATACATTATATCGGCATTTTCGCGGAAAACTAAAGAAAAATAAATATTTATTACCAGTTTTTGTACTATTTCATCTCCTGGGACAGCGCAAGATTTGAAATAGCCATCAGAATCATAATAGCCGTGTCTGCGGCAGTCGCAAAACGGTCCACAACGGAGTGTTTTTCTTTCATCACTGTTATTGTTATTCAAAAATCCGTGCGTTTTTACTTCTTTTGTATAACACAAACGCGCTCACGGCTCCAACAGTCAGAAGTATAATAGAGAAAATAAACATTCTTACATATCCCGCATTCCCATATGTATCCAGCCAAAATCCAAAAAGAGAATGCTGGAACAAATCTGGTGAGTAAGCGATCGCCGCATACAAACCCATTGCTGTGCCGCTGGCTCTTCGGTCCACATTGGCCTCCGGTGGCAAAGCCAGACAAATATTTGTAAACAAAGTGCACACGATACCTGTCACCAAAGATGCACCCATTAAAACCGCTATGGGTACATAAGACGCAAACAGCAGGATGCAGATAATAAATACAATCAATGTACATGCCCCGAATACAATCATCCGGGATACATATTTGGTTTCCCGGGCAATCCTTCCAAGTATTGGACTAAATAAACGGCCTCCATACAGGTTTAATACCCCCAGTACACCAGAAAAAGTTACCGCTACCTGAAATACGTCTTTATAGTAAGGTACAAAATAGGATGTAGTCTGCATAGTAGAATACATACAAAATCCACAGATAATCATCAGCCATAGTCCGGGTTCTTTCATCACCTGCGACAACTGTCCAAATGAAAACTTGCTTTCCGACGCTCCGTCCTTGTTTACATCTTCTACTTTTTTGAATACAATGATACATCCAATCGCCGATACAAATGTAAAAGCGGCGTACACCCATACAACATTTGCAAAAGAAGCTGCCTCTCCTACCCGCCTTTCCGACAGATTATATACATATAAAGAGACAAAATTGATCAGCATATATCCAATAGACTGAGCAAAAGAGAAAAACCCCACAGACTCTCCGACCAGCTCATCCGACACAATCATACGTGGCATTTTAAAAATAGACGGATTGAACACAAAAAATGTCGTAAGTCCAAATAACCCCCATATGATATACATGTTAATTACAGAAGGAGCAAGCGCCAGCCATACACTTAAAATGGTAGTCCCCAAAAGTGAAACAATGATACATTTTTTATAATCCCACTTATCTGTAAAAAAGCCGCCGATCAGATTAAAAACAATATTTCCAAACCCATACACTGACATAATCAGACCCAACTGTGTGTTGGTAGCACCTGTGGCTTCCATCATCGGCCCGTAAAAGATGCCTTTAATATATGGAAGTGAATAGGATGCCGCATAACAGATTCCTCCGATCATAAGCGCGATAATCACCCATCCATTAAGCCCCTTTGTCTTCATAACTCTATTCCCCCTTTACGCTTTTATGTTATATACTATCAGCGCATCTGCCGCGCTGACTCCTTCTCCCTTCGGATAAACAAATACCGGATTAATATCCATCTCAGACAGACTGTCTTTTTTATCTACTGCAAACCTGCTTACTTTTACCAGAAAATCCGCCAGAGCTTCTATGTCCAGTGCTTCTTTTCCTCTATAACCATAAAACAGTGGTTTCCCCTTCAAAGAATCAATCATCTGTCCGGCTTCCCATTGATTGAGCGGAGCTGGATATAATACAACATCCTGGAATATTTCTGTAAATATCCCCCCTAACCCCAACAGGACAAACGGTCCAAGATGCATATCATTATTAATCCCCACGATGACTTCTGTTCCGTCCCTTAACATTTCCTGCACCAGTATTCCATTGATCCTGGCTTTTGGATTATACACTCTCGCGTTTTCCAAAATCTCATCAAATGCCTGTACTGCTTCTTCTTTACCGGCGATTCCGATCTTTACTCCTTTTGCTTCCGTCTTATGCAGAATATCCGGAGACTCGATTTTCATCACAACAGGATACCCCATATGTTCTGCTATCTGAATGGCTTCACGGAAGGTTCCTGCAATCTTCTCCTGTGGGCAGGGAATACCATACGCCTTGAGCGCCTGTTTGGATTCATGTTCTGAAAGCGCCTGACGCGTCTTGGAAAGTTTTTGTGAAGAAGTATATAATTCCAGTGTGCGCCTGGAAACAGTATCCAGATACTCTGTATAATCCAACAGATGGCGAACTGCACGATACCCGTAATGAGGCGGAGGCAGAATCGGCACACCAACTTCCCTTAGCCGTTCCAAAATCACGGAATCCCTGCCGGACTCAATCATCGGTATCACAGCCACCGGCTTACCATTCCCGTTTCGGCAATATCGTATCAGCCCTTCCAGATAATCATATATGGTTACATCACTGATTTCTTTTGTAATTTGAAGGCCTGTTACCAGCATATCAATCTGCGGATCCTCCAATATGATTCTTACAACATTTTCCATGGTAGTCCCGTTGCTTCCGCCTGTAAGATCCATGGGATTTTGGGCAGTTGCGAAAAGTGGAAGTACTTCTTTTAACCGCCTTGTCGTCTCCACACTGAAATCCGGCAGGTCAAGGCCATACTGAGAACCCGCGTCCGCAGAAATTGTTGTCTCTCCTCCTGATATACTAACAAAAGCCAGAGCATTTTTGCGCGGCAACGATGGTAATGTTGTGATCGCCATACAGACAGACAGCATTTCTTCCAGATCGTCTACACGGATCGCTCCGAATTTTTTAAGCAGCGCGTCTGTATTTTTATCACAGCCGCTTAAATTACCAGTATGAGACGCCGCTGCGCGCACGCCTTTTTCAGACCGTCCCGCCTTTAATACTACAACCGGCTTTTTGTTCTCAGCCGCAATTTTCAATACTGCCGCAAATTTTACAGGATTCTGAATCCCTTCCAGATAAGCTGCAATTACTTTTGTATGTTTTTCATAAACTAAAAATTCCATGTAGTCTTCCATGCTTACAATCTTACTGTTTCCCGCGGAAATCACATAAGAAAAATTCAGTTTATCACTTTCCATCAATGCCATACACACCTGTCCGCTCTGGGATATGACACCGACTTCTCCTGCCTTAGTGCGCGCCTGGAATAAAAATCCAAAAGAAAAAATGCGGTCTACAAAATTCAGAAATCCGGCACAGTTAGGTCCCATGACGGCCATATCCAGCTCGGCCGCCTTCCGAATCAATTCTTCTTCCAGGGCAATGTCTTCTTTTTTCCCCGTCTCTCCATAGCCGCTGGCAAATACCACGGCGCCTTTGGCACCCTTGGCAGAAGCCTCCTCCAGCAGAGATAATACCGTAGTCTTGGGCGTACAGATCACTGCCAGATCAATATTTTCCGGAAGATCTTCCAGTTTCGCATAACATGCTTTCCCATGAACCTCCTGATTACTACGGCTGACAAGATACAGATCTTCCCTCCTTTGTTCACACTGCATTAAAAACATCTGTGTAGCGAATCCGGCCATGGTCTCTTTTTCTGTTGCTCCTATAATGGCAATTTTACGCGGACGCAGCAATTTATTTAATTCCAAAAACAGTTCCCCCTTTTCTTTTATGAAAGAATTTCCACATGATAACCGGCATCGAAAGACTGCCTGTTTTTATCATTATATTTTTCTTTACCTTTTTCTTCAAAGAAAGAACAGACTGCCTCTTTTAATTCGTCACCTGAAAATATAGAAAGATTTTTTGCAATTGCTCCCAATGCTATGATATTCGCTCCCTGCGGATTCTGCAATTCAAGCGACAAAGTATTGGCCGGTACCGGCAATACACGGATGTCTTTTCTGAACTCGCGCTTTGTATCCACCATATCCTGATTGTATACCAGGACGCCGCCCGGAGCCAGCATACTCTCAAAACGGTCTACGGATGGTTCATTCATAGCCACGAGAATATCCAGACTACTGCAATAAGGATTTCCGATCTCTTCATCGGACAGTTTCACGTTACAGTTTGCGGTTCCGCCTCTCATCTCCGCACCATAAGAAGGATACCATGTAATATTTTTTCCCTGATGATACCCGGCCTTTGCCAAAATCAATCCCATAGTTAATACGCCCTGCCCCCCAAATCCGGCACATATAATCTCTGTTGTCACACCTGTTCACCTTCCTTTCCAATAAACTCTCCAACCGGGAATATGGATGTTACATGCTCCTTTATATGATCTGCACACCGGGACGGAGTCATCTTCCAGTTTGTCGGGCATGGTGATAACAATTCTACCAGGCTGAAACCTTCCTGGTTCAACTGCTTTTCCATCGCCTTTTTAATGTACTTTTTCGCTTTTCTTATATTGGCGGCGTCACAGATCGCGCCTCTTGCAAGGTATGCAATATCCATGGAGCTTAATAATTTGACCACGTCCAGCGTAGCCCCTCCCGACTCCATATTTTTCCCGTTGGGAGACGAAGTGGTCACCTGACCCTGCAGCGTCGTCGGAGACATCTGCCCTCCCGTCATTCCAAATACACAGTTATTTAGTACAATAACCACAATGTTATCATTTCTTCTGGCGGAATGAATCGTTTCCGCGAGTCCGATGGAATACGCTGCTCCGTCACCCAAATATGCAAGAACCGGCTGGTCAGGTCTTACCATTTTTACCCCCACTGCCGTTGGAACAGGTCTTCCATGCGCTGCCTCAATCGTGTCATAACGCCAAACATCAATGGGCATTCCTCCACATGCAACATCCAGTACTATGATCGAATCTTCTTCCAGTTTCAATTCCTGAAGCACTTCACCGATCAGGCGAATCGCTGTTCCGTGCCCGCAGCCTGGGCAAAAAGAGTGTCCGTCTGTATATGTAATTCTATCAGGAGCTTTTATTACCAATTAAAACACCTCCTTATCAATTTTGCCTTCAATAATATCCGACGCATACCTTACAACATCTGAACTTCCAGGAACTTTTATGCCTGTCCCATAGGTATATACCGGATAACGACAATTAACTGCCAGTCTGACATCCTCCGCCATCTGACCTGTAATGCTCATCTCTACAGTCATCAGCGCTTTACATGAATCCGGAATATTTTTAAATGCCTTTCCCGGATATGGAAATATGGATATGGGGCGAATCAAACCAAGGCGTACGCCTTTCTCTCTTGCCATACGCACGGCTTCCTTACAGACTCTCGCACTAATTCCATACGCAACCAGAATCAGCTGCGCATCTTCCGTCATGATGCTTTCCCACCTTTGTTCTTCCTCCTGCATCTTCTGGTACTTATCCCGCAGATAAGAATTGTAATCATCCATATAATAAAAAACATTGGTGATCTTTTTAGATTCGTCCTGCCCTTTACATCCTTTTACAGTCCATGCGTCCCTGTTAATGTCCACGGTCTGCGGTTCGGGCAGATTTACAGGTTCCACCATCTGTCCAATGGCCGCATCAGAAAGCAGGATAACCGGATGCCTGTATTTTTCTGCCAGCGGGAAAGCCTGCATCATAAGGTCAACGCTTTCCTGCACAGAACAGGGCGCCAGTACCAGCAGATGTGAATCTCCATGTCCGTTCCCCCGGGTTACCAGTTTATAGTCGCACTGCCCCTGGCTGATCTCTCCGATCCCGCTTCCAAAACGCGCCACATCTATAATAACTGCCGGGATATCACCCGCAACCAGATAAGAAATACCTTCCTGAAACAGAGAATACCCGGGACCGGAAGAAGAAGTCAAAGCCCTTGCTCCCGCCGATGCTGCCCCTAATACCATATTAATAGCGGCAAGTTCTGATTCTGCCTGAACAAACGCCCCACCCACTTCGGGCATCCTCCAGCTTATGTACTCCAGGATTTCATTTTGAGGCGTAATGGGATATCCCCCATAAAAACGGCAGCCGGATCTTATGACCGCCTCTGCAAGCGCCTCGTTGCCTTTCATTAATACTTTTTCCATACTTATTATGTTTCCCCCTTTCTCAAGTTGTTTCTTCTCTGTGGATTTCCAACACATAGTCCGGACATACCACATAGCAAGTCCCGCATGCCACGCATAACTGCCCGTCTACTTCGATCACTTCATACCCTTTTTTATTATTTATACCCGATTTTCTGATCGCTTTTTTGGGGCATTCACGGATACACAGATAGCATCCTTTACATCTTTGGGTATGCAACACCACTTTTCCCATATACGATTTCCTCCTGCTTTATAGACTTATATTTTTTATAAAAGACTGCATATTTTATCCCGTTCTCCTTTAAAAAAACAGCTGACATTCTGTGCGGCAATCCTGAGAGAAGCCTGATAAGAATCATCTGAATAAAATGCTGTATGAGGCGTCAAAATAACATTATCTCTGTGCATCAGCGGATTTTTCTCCAAATCTGGATTCTCGCTCTCTAATACGTCCAGCCCTGCTCCCTGAACCAGATTTTCATCCAGCGCCTGCGCCAGGTCTGCCTCCACGATCGCTCCCCCGCGGGCAACATTAATAATAAATGGACATTTTTTCAGTTTTCTGAACATATCCATATTGAACAGCCCGCTGTTCTCTCTGGTCAGATTCATATGTATACTGATGATGTCCGCCTGTGCCAGCAATTCTTCCAAATCCGTCATTCTGACACCCAGTTCTTTCCCCGCTTCCGCCGGTATGTACGGATCATACGCGATCACTTCCAGTCCAAATCCCCGGGCACGTTTTGCGACTGCTTTTCCAATCTTTCCAAGCCCTAAGATTCCTAAAATCTGGCCTTCGATCCTGCGTACGCCGAGTTCCTGGATACTCTCCATCTCCCATGCTCCGTCATGCTCGATCTGCCGGTGCAGAAACGGAAGGCGGCGTTCCAGTGCAAGGATAAGCGCCATGGCATGATCCGCAACCTCCTGGGTACAATATTCAGAAATATAACTGACCGCGATATTCTTCCGCTTTGCATACTCCACATCGACAAAATTGTATCCTGTTGTCTCCAACGCTATGATTCTGCAATGTGTCATTCGGTCAATCGCTGTCTTATCAATGGGGGCGAAGTCTGTAATGACCGCATCGGCCTCACTCAGTGTATGATAATATTCTTCCAGATGTGCCTCATCATACACTGCCCTTGATACGTTCACCCCTTCCGGCAGATTGGCAAGTTCAGTCTCAATGCTCCGATCCTTATTTTCCGGAAATACAGTAAATACTACATTCATATAAATACCTCCTAGATTTATTATTTCAAAAAATCATTTATTTTTTGTTCTTCTCCCGGTCTGTGATGTTTGCAGATGCTTAAAGGGAAGAACAGAACAGCAGAAGTTATAACCCCAGGCCATAAGGGGTCAAATTCAAATATCCCACCCCAACCTGCTTCTTTTCCTGCGAACCAGAAGAGAATCACAACAAGGGAGCATAATGCGGAAACGAATGCCGCACTTGCATTGGCCTTTTTCCAGAACATCCCAAAAACAGTAGGTAGAAATAATCCTGCCGAGTTCACTGTTAATGCAATAAACATAACATCAATGACATTTTGGCTGTTAAAGGTAAGAAAAACTGCAATGGCGCCAATGACAAACGAACAAATCACTGTTATCTTCTGTAATTTTTGATCCGTAATGTCCGGGTCCATATATCGTTTATACACGTCCTTGACCAGGCTGGTGGAAGCCGTCAGCATACATATATCTGCGGAGGACATTATGGCAGCTATGATGCCGATCAGTAAGATTCCCCTGACTCCGTCCGGGAATATATCTACAATCAGATATGCCAATGCATTTGCTCCGGTTGCTTCAGGAATAATGAGCCTGGCGGACATTCCTAAAAAAGTAGCTGAAACAGCAATAATAAAAATGCCGGCTGCGGCGATCATCGCCCCTTTCATGGACACTTTCTCATCTTTTGCCGCAATACATCTGGTGTAATTGTCCATATTTGTATAGAAAGAAAACAGTGTAGATATACCCAGTCCCAAAATGCTCATCCATCCCCAGCTTCCCAGATCAAAATACTCTTCCGGCAGCTGCGCAAACGCCTGCAGCCCTCCTTCCAGTCTGTGAAAGCAGGTCGGCACTCCCAGCAGTACAATTCCAACAATCAGGATCAAAGTCTGAAACCAGTCCGTGTAAGTGACTGCCAGAAGTCCTCCCGACGCAGTATAAAAAGTAATAACAATTGCTACAATAATCAGTGAAGTCCCGAAATCCCAGCCTGTCAGAGCACTTAATATCCCACCCCCTGCCAAAAACTGGCTGGCCACAAATCCCGTCATCCCCAAAATCGTACAGATACTTGCCACCAGACGCGTTTTGGAATCATATCTTTGCTCAATAAAGTCCGGATAAGTAGTCAAATCAAACCGTTCACTGATTCGTTTAATCGTCCTGGTAAATGAGAGAGCAAAAATAATAAGACTGACTGCAATGATCAGTACATACCAGACTGCCGTAATCCCTTTGTCAAAAGCACGCTCTGCTGTTCCGACAATTGATGCACCTCCAATCCAGGAGGACAACCACAAACATGTTAAAGAGAATACATTCGCACTTTTTCCTGCCAGAAAATAATCTTCAGAATTCTTTTGTTTTTTACCCGCGTAAATCCCGATCACAAGCATAGAAACCATATACGCCATAATAATCGCAATATCTACCGCTCCCATTTTCTCCCTCCTTTGCGATGCGTCCCAACTGGTCATACCAGATAATTGCAAGTTCATAGTATCACTGGTATGACCAGTTGTCAAGTAGTTTTCACTTAATTTCCAAATTTTCCAATTAATTTTCTGAACAATTCACTGTATATAATAAAATATTATGCCAGAAATATACGGTGTCTCTGGACAAAACCATGTTCATTGTGTAATATAATGGAAATGAAAGGAAGGTATCCAGTTGAAAGACGAGTGTGAATTAAAAAGTTATCAGATCATCATAAAAGAATTTCGCAATATGTTATCCAATGGCGAACTAAAATGTGGAGATAAACTCCCATCAGAAAGAAAAATGACAGATATGTTTCATTTAAGCCGCACTTCTGTGAGAGAAGCGTTAAGATCTCTGGAAATGATGGGTATTGTTGAAAAAAAGCATGGAGAAGGAAATTATATCGTAGATAATGCTGAGAATTCTATGATTGATGTCCTGTCTATTATGCTTATCATGAATAAAGGCACTATGGACGATTTTATGGAATTTCGTAAATGGATCGAACTGGGCGCAATAAAAAATGTTATCGAATATTCCAGCGATGAAGAAATACAGCAATTAAAAACATACCTGAAAGACTATGAAAGTCATCAGACTGTATATGACCGAACCCAACAAGATATTGCGTTCCATAAGGCAATCGTCAGTCTTTCAAAAAATCCTTTCTTTATCTACATATTTAATGCCTTTTCCGTATTAGCGTCCACACATTTGGAACAAATGTTAAACAAGCTTACATCAAATGGGAAAAACAGCAAACAAGTTAATTCTATTCATCAAGAACATTTAGATTTGTTATCTGCCATTGAAGCCCGTGATTATAAACAGGCCGAAAAGATTGTTATCTCACATATTATAACTGTTCATGAATAAACCTGCAGAGTTTCTTATTAAACATTTTCCATCAGAAAATGATTTACATCAGGATGCAATTTTAATATAATAATACCTGAAAAATACAGACAGGAAATGTCTGTGGAATACAGGAGGGGGAACATGGCCGCAAAACAAGCGAAAAAAACACAGATTCAGGGCGACGATATGGTATTTGCCCTGGATATCGGCACCCGAAGCATCATCGGGATGGTAGGAGTCGTCCTGGAAGACAAGGTGAAAATCATTGCCATTGAAAAAGAGGACCATACCGAACGGGCAATGGTTGACGGACAGATTGAAAATATCGAGAAAGTTTCCCTGTTGGCGGAGAAAGTAAAAAAGCGCCTGGAAACCAGAACACATACACGTCTGAAACGGGTCTGTGTGGCGGCTGCGGGACGGGCGCTTCGGACCAAGCGGGCCGATTTTGAGCTGACGCTGCCTGGTACCCAGCTCATCGACGACGAGATCATCAGCCGCCTGGAAGCAGGCGCCATCACAAAAGCAGAGGAAACTTTTACCGCGGAAAACGAAGCGGGAGAAGACACACGCCGTTTTTATCTGGTCGGCTACACAGTATGCCAGTACTATCTGGATCAATATATGATATCCAGTTTAAAAGACCACAGGGGCCAGCATGTCAAAGTGGACTTAATCGCCACCTTCCTTCCCAGCGAGGTGGTAGAAAGTCTGTATACCACCATGAACAAGATCGGGCTTGAAGTGGCCAGCATCACGCTGGAGCCCATTGCCGCCATCAACGCGGCCATCCCCGGCAACTTAAGACTTTTAAATCTGGTTCTGGTCGATATCGGAGCCGGAACTTCCGATATCGCCGCCTGTACCGGCGGAAGCGTCACCGGCTATACGATGGCTACCGTCGCGGGAGACGAGATCACAGAAACGATCATGAAAGAATATCTGGTGGACTTTAAGACCGCCGAGGAGATGAAGACAAAGATCGAACTGACAAAGGAAATCGCCTTTACGGATATCCTGGGTTTTGACAGAAAGGTTCCGGCAGACGATGTGTTCCGGTGTATTCAGAGTACCACGGATACCCTTTGCAAAGAGATCGCGGAAAAAATACTGGAAGTAAACGGCGGGCCGCCCTCAGCGCTCTTCTTGGCAGGCGGCGGAAGCAAACTGGCAGGCTTAAAGGACGAGCTTACCGTCATCCTTCAGATGGACGCCAACCGGGTAGCCATTGCCGGAAACAATTTCCAGATCAATGCCTTTTCTGAGGAATACGACCTGAATAACCCCGAGTACGCCACGCCTCTTGGAATCGCGGTTTCATCCGGACTCAACATGATCCATGACAGTTTCCGGGTGATCTTAAACGAAAAACCTGCCAAGCTGTTCAGAAGCGGCAGTTTTACCGTCCTGAATCTTTTAATGATGAACGGATACAGTTTCCAGGATATTCTGGGACGCTCAGGGCTCAATCTGACCGTAGCAGTCAATGGGAGAAGAAAAGTATTCTACGGCACCGCTGCCCAGCCTGCATCGCTCTATATTAATAAGAAAGAAGGGAAACTTTCAGAGATCGTCCATGCAGGCGATGCCATTGACTTTATTCCCGCAGTTCCCGGCGTATCCGCGAAGGCATCCTTAAGAGATATTGAAGGAGCCGCGGACTGCACCAATATCACGTTAAACGGAAAGCATATGCCCCTGGATACCCCTTTGCGAAACGGGGATATCATCGTGATGGAACTGCCTGGGAAGGAAGAACCTGTTACCGAAGTGAAAGAAGCAGCTCCGCAGGAACCTGTTATAGAAAAAGAAGCAGCAGTGAAACAAATCGTAGTGAAAGAAACAATCAATCAGACAGAAGACCTGCCGGCGACAACAGATACGGCAGAAGACCCGATGGAAAATATGCCTGCAAAAACAGATACGGAAGAAATCGTTCCCTCTGCCTTTGCGGAGCAGGCAGCCGTCCGGACCACCACGGCAGAAACAGAGGCCCCCGTCCAGACCGCCGCCGCAACAGCAGAGACGCCCGCCGCAGAGATATCCACAGCAAACGCCCCCAAAGCTTCCGCTTTGCAGATGCCCATTACCTTCCATCTGAACGGGTCTGTCCTTTCGCTTCCCCGTAAGGAAGACGGAAGCCCTTATTATCTGATGGACTTAATCCAGTATTCCGGGATTGACCTAAGGCAGCCCAAAGGGAGGGTAAAACTGACCGTAAACGGAAACACCGGAAAGTTCCAGCAAACGCTAAAGGAAGGCGATATCATCTGCATTGAAGAGGAGACCTAAAACCCTGATCAGAACTTTCCTGACGTAAATATCCGTTTCACTTCTTCGCTTCGACCGCATGTAGCTTTTCCTTCCGGACATACGCCTGACACATAACACATAGGACCGTACAGGGAGAATAAAACCGGATATTTTTCACGCAAAATCCTCAAAAGAGCCAGCGCGTTATCCCGGATCTCCCACTGGGCCCGGTTACAGGTGCGAAGACGTATAAAAGTGAACAGTTCATTGGCGTTCATGGTTGTCATCACCGGTATGGTAAGGCCGCTTAACAGCAGATAGACCTGGCCGCATTCGGCAAAACCTGCGGCACGCAGCGCCTGGGATAGTTCGGCGGTTTTCTTAAAAACACCTCTGTACCGCGCTTCCAGTCCTGCGTTTCTTATGCTGTCAGGGATAATATAGGTTTCAAAATCACATACAGACAAATATCTGGGTACGACGACGGACTGCATCCTGTGCCGTACCAGATGCGTAACACCCGACAGGGACATATGCTGGAACAGGATCGTAAAATGCGCCTGTTCCAGTTCTCTTTTCCGGGAACGGAACAGGGCGTTTTGAATGATGGTTTTCTGTAGAGACGGGTCTTCCACATCCACAGACTGCCAGTTTCTGACGCCTGATTCCAGGACTGCCGCCCGGCATATGGCTTCTTCAGGATGGGCAGGGCCGTCAAGCAGGACTGCCAGTTCCGGCGTTCCAGCCGGCGCGTCAGACGGCTTTGCCGCCTGTGCCGCAAAATCCGGGGCGTAAAGGGGTTCTTTAGAAAGAACGGCCGGTTTACGGAACTGTAAAAACGGAAGTTTATCCTCACACTGCCGGATCAAAGACCTTCCAAGCATTTCGATCTCCGGGTATTCGCTGCCGCGTCCCCAGACCATCTCCGTCACAATCTTTACCAGCTCCCGGGCGTTTACCGTGCAGTAAAAATTACTTCTAAACCCGTAGGGAAGCACAAATCTTGCGTCTTCTTTGGGAATGCCCTGCTCTAACAGATATGCATATTCTTCAAACAGATATTCCATATGCTTCTGATACTCATCCCTGATCTGCGGGGCCGTCCCGTCAAAATCCGGCATAATATAACCCATCTTCCCGAAATCCACATACCTTCTGGATTTCACGGTAAAAGAGGCCAGGCGAAATTCAATCATAAACTGTTCCACAAACACAGATACATTGTCAAAAGCCAGGTTCACAAAGGCATGCTCCATCACGGAGGTATGCCCCGAAGACAGGATCTTCTGGATCAGATTTATATTTTCTTCCTCATCTCTTTGACAGGATCTTTCATAGATTTCTCCGGATCTTCCCTTCGTGGTGGAGATTCTCCCTGCCGACGCCACAATACTGTGGGCGTTTTCATTGTGGTATATGATCTTTACAGAACTTTGTAGCATTTTCATCCTCCATCAAACTTTTTCATAAACGCAGCCGCCCCCTTAAGATCCAGCACATCCTGGCAAAGTTCTTTGAACTTCAGTTCTCCCGGCAGCATATCAAAATATTTTCCTTCCGCGCGCTCTTTTTTAAGAAGAAAAGCGCAGTCCACCCGGCAGCCGGACGCGAGAATCTGACGGACTTTACTTTTCAGGGCAGATTCGTCCATGGCAAAAACACGGATGCCGTACAACAGCCCCCGAAGAAGCACCTTCTCACAGGAGATGCCGCCGGAACGCCACAGATAGAACAGAGTGCGGATGGTGTCGGTTCCCAAAACGGGAAACAAAAGCAGGTTCTTTGTCCCCGGCTCTTTCACCAGCAGTTCATCCAGTTGAAAGACCCTGGCCAAAGACCTGACCTCGCGCAGGACGCCTGCAGCCTCCTCATCCAGATAGGAGTACTCATCGTCTTCTGTTAAAATCCGGTGTATTTTCTCCATGGTCCGCCGGTCCGTCTGAAGACTTCCTTTTCCGTTGAAATGAATATCCGCTTTCTCTTTTCCCGGCTCCACATCGATCCGCTTATGCTTCAAGTCGCATCCTAATACCGTCCATGTCTTACCTGCCAGGAAGAAGCGCTCATCCGTCTTATAGGCTCTATCCACAGTACCGATGGTATTGTTGTTCCAGTATACACTGAATGTTTCGTCCGCTTCAAAGACCGCGTAAAACCCCATACTGCAGCAGATCTTCTCTCCGGTATCCGACAGGCCTACGGCGCCGTCTTCATATACTTTCAGGAAATCCTTCTGTATCATGGTACGAAGCACCAGCCTTAAATCTTCCTGAGAAATCCCCTGAAAGACAGACAGTTCCAGCACCGTTTCCGCCAGGTGCGGCGGCTGAAGACAGCCTTTCTCACAGATCACGGCCAGCACCTCATGCACCAGAAGATTCAAAGGACAGCGGGGAACTTTTACCTGTTCCAGATGCTTTTCCCTGAAATAAAGCTCTATCATGGCAATGGTCCGCACAAGACTTAAGTCCAGATTCTCCAGTATCCCGTCCGAAGCTTCATAATGCCGAAGGTGAAACGATATACAGGATGTAAGCGTCTTTCTCCCGCTGCGTCCCACTCTTTGTACCATGCTGGATATCTGCATCGGCTGGGACGCCTGAATCACCTCATCCAGATCCCCGATATCAATGCCCAGTTCCAGGGTAAGGGTCGTACCGGTAAGTACCGGACCCTCGCTTTCTTTCATGCAGCGCTCTGTATCCTCTCTGATCCCTTTGGAAATGCTTCCGTGATGAATGTAATAGCAGTCCGGCTGCCCGGCCTTTATCGCCATTCTTCTTATATGGGAGATCAGTATTTCGCACTCCCGCCTGGAATTGGTAAACAAAAGCGCCCGTTTGCCAAGGGACTGTTCAAAAATTTTTTTACAGTACGTGTCCGGATAATCTACTTTTTTTAATCGGGTAGCCGTCACGGATACAAAATACTGCCTGCGTTCGTCCCGATAGCCGATCGCTTCCGCTTCCCGCCCGCTTCCGGCGCTCAGATAAGCAAGCGCGCCCTTTGTATCGCTGATCGTAGCGGACAGACCCAGGCGGACAGGAATAACCTGTACGATCCGCTGGATTCGCTCCAGGATTGCCAAAAGCTGCAGTCCCCTTAAGTTTCCCATAAAATAATGAAGTTCATCAATGATTACATATCGAAGATCCGAAAACAGGGTTCTTACGCGCTGCGGACAGCGGCATAACATGGCTTCCAACGACTCCGGCGTGGTCTGCAGGATCCCGCCCGGGCAAAATAAAAGTCTCTCTTTCTTTGAAACTGCCGCATCCTGATGCCACCTGGTAATCTGTACCTGCGTCCCCGCAAGCATTTCCTCGATTCTTTCAAACTGGTCGTTGATGAGTGCCTTTAACGGACTTATATACAGGATGCCCACGCTGTCCGAAGGGCACTCACAGATATGAGTAATCGCGGGCATCAGGGCAGCCTCGGTCTTTCCCATGGCGGTTCCGGCTGTAAATAACAGATTCTTACGCCTTATCAGCACTTTTTCCACCGCTTCAATCTGCATGGAGTTTAAGTGTTCCCACTTCTTTTCATAAATATAATCCTGGATAAAATCCGTCAGTCTGTCGTAAGCTTCCTGCTCTGTCATAAAGTAAATCCTTCATATTTACCGCCGTTTTCTTCCTGCCCCCTGTCCGCCGCCCCGATCATGGAACCGGACAGCGCAATCCCTTTTTGTCCGCCTAAAAAAGTTGCCATCGTATCGTCTTTTCTCACGGTACTTTTTAAATCCAGTATAGTCAGAAAATCCCGTATAAACTCCCTGGGCGTTAAATGATTGGCCGCAGCAATCCGCCGATATTCATAATTTACAAACTGTATCCTCTCTTCCTCGGAAAAATATGTTTCCCTTTCATGCAGCATGGCATGCATACTTTCCAACCGCTCGATCAGCGCCATAAATTCTTCCGCCGTAAGCATGGACAACTGAATGACAGGCGCGCGGTATACTTCGTCTCCCTGAAGTTCCGAATTGGACAGGCGGCTTCGTAAGGCTTCGTAGGAAAAAATCCCCCGCCTGCGGTCATGGATCGAAGAAGGTATCCCGCACAGAATAATCCCCATATATTTGGCCTCATTGCCATAGCAGGCGTTATACATGGACAAAAGCCGCTCAAAATTATGCTCTCTGGTGATGGAATTTACGATATTGCGGGTAATCTGGGTCAGTTCGTCCAGGAGAATATACAGGCCCTGATAGCCGATCTCTTTCATAAAAACCGCCCAGATTTTCATATAGGAAAACCAGTCGCCGTCCCCTATGACCGCGGATACTCTCAGGGCGGCTTTCGCTTCGGTCCGGTTGTGGAACTCTCCTCTGAACCACTTAAGCGCCTGATCTTTCTCGCAAATATCCTCCAGTATATACCCATGAATATACCTGCACAATACTTCATAAAAATCAAATCCATGAGGAAGCGCTTCTATCTTTTTCTTTAAAGAAGCACCTGTCTTTAAAACATCATTAAAAATGTCCCGACTGTCTTCCAGACCTTTTTGCACGGCATGCCCCTGACAATCATACAAATAAGTATCCAGCACTTCTTCCAGCGCGTTTCCGGAGGGACTTGTCCTTGTACACATCCGGGACATCAGGCATTTGTAGGTTTCAAGCCCTTCTTTTTTTGTACCGCAGAGTTTTCTCTCAGGCGCCAGTTCACACTCCATGACCACAAACCCCCGCAGCAGCGCTTCATTTTTCACCAGCTTCGCCATAAAACTTTTCCCGGTACCATAAGCACCCTCCAAAAGCCGGAAAGTAGAATATCCTTCCGATATCTGATCCATATCATGGGTGATCGCCGCCACCTCGTCCTTTCGCCCTACCGCAATATACTGCAGACCATTATCCGGCACCGTGCCACCTGCCAGCGCGTGCAGAACGGTCTTTGCAATCCGTTTGTTCATTTTTTCCTTATCTCCCCTATGGCTGTGACGCAAACTCTGCCGCTTCTTCCCGGTATTCTTCCAGAACCCGGATTTCGCCGCCCTCCTTTTCCAGAAGAATATCCCCCAAAAGCGCAAGGGCTTTCTCATTGATCGTTTTGATCATTATATTTTCCGGCATTTTAACCGCTTTTAGATACACTTTTGCCTGTTCCTGTTCTTCCCGGCACAAAAATCCGACATACTCTCTTTCCGCGCGGGTCCAGACAGGTTCATCCGGAACCTGTTCAGAAGGTTTTGCCGGCTGTATCTCTTCTGTCAATTCTTCTCGATCTTCGTAATCAATCTCGCCTTCCTGCAACATGCTCAGAACGGACCGTGCATCTTCTCTGGCCTTTTTTAGTCGTTCATGATCAACAGCGGCATCAGGCGCCCTGTCCCCGTAATCCATGTCTTCGATGGCCTTTCGGACAGCGGATTTTTTCTTCTGCTGCGGAAGCTTTATCCGGCTGGCTTCCAGATACGCAAGTACTCCCTTCTGTATGGCTGCCTCGAACCGCTCGTCCGCCACCATGGATTTCAGTACTTCCACATCCTGTATACGATCCGCGCCGCCCATATAGGCCTTGTTCAAAATCCGGGCAGAAGAGCGCTTTCTTTTCTTTTTAACAAGAAAATATTCCCGCATATACGATTCTGTATACAGATGGATCAGATTCAGAAGATCCTGTACACTTTCCCGAAGGATATAATACCAGTATCTCCAGTAGTCCGAGTAGCTCTGGCGTTCAAAATATACATACCGGGAAACGCGGACGATCTTTTTATCCCCGGTATTTTCTTTTGACATGGGGTAATTGGGAATATAAGCGGAAGCATAAAATCCGTTCAGAATCACATGGCGAAAATCATAGGGCTTCAGGTTTTCTTCCAATGCCCTGAATACGCAGGGCATCGCTTTCCATGTGTGTTTTATGTAGTCCTCCTGCGAATAGATTTCTTCTTCTTTTAAGAGACGCGCGTTCTGCCGGACATACTGATCCGCTTCCTTATAATTCCCCTTTTCGATCTTAAGAAAATTCCGGCCGCTAAAGTCCTGACCGCTTTTTTCTTCCAAAAGAAGAATCATCTCCTTTGCCATCTCCGTATGGGCGATCATAAACAAACGGCAGACGGCATAAAAATATTCTGTCATTCCGTCGCTTATCTTCCTGTCCCCGTTTAGGGCGTCCCAGAACGCAAGCATGGCTGCAAACGCATCTTTCGGCGTGTCCTGGTAAATCAGATTGGCCAGCTCGAGGATATAATACTTTACATAGAGCATATTCACTTTGCCAACCACATTCTTCCTGAAATCTTTTACCAGCGTATAATAGCACAGAATCTGCTCGTCACTCATTTCTTCCAGACAGCGTATCTCTCTGGATATGCGTACATGAACGTCGTATCTTACGTCCAAATCCTTCATATACAGTGCTTCTTCCCTGAAAAAAGACAGATCCACCTTGTAATAATCGTAGTGTCTGGAACTTTTCCCCCATTTGCGGGTCTTTAATTTGATCACATACCTGCGAAACGCCTCCACTTTCCGCTCAGGCGTCATCTTTAACTCATACATTCGGCTCAGATCCACAGGTTTTTTCATGCGGCCGTCATCTTCTTCCAGTTTTTATAATATTTTGTCAGGCGCTTTAAGCGGCATACATCTGCCCCGCGCTCTGCAGCCTCTCCGTTTCCGGTCACCATGTCGTCCATGGTTACGCCAAAAAAACGGCTTAACGCGTACAGATTATCCAGAGAAGGAAGATTAATGCCGTCCGTCCACCGGTATACAGTCTGCACACAGGTCAAAGACAGGTACTCCTGGATGTCTCTCGGGGTTACGCCTTTTTGCCGCATCAATATCTTTAAATACTGCCCTGTCCGTATTCTGTCTATGACAGGTATCATAGCTGCATCTCCTTTATTTTCTCTGCCACCGCGCGGGCCAGCGCCAAATGGCTGTCTTTGTCCAGATGCAGGCCGTCTGTCACGCTGGCGCAGACTGCCTCTGACGCGTCCAGAAAACCACAGGCATACACTTCTGCCAGCTTTTTATATTCCGCCGCCAGTTCACCGGATACTTTCAGGGAAGTTTTGTCAAATTCCGTGCCAAAGCCGCTTTTCAAGACATTTTCTGTAATCGGCGCCGGAGCGATCAAAAGCATCTGAAACGGCTTTGCCGCATGGCAGATCGCCTCTTTTATGACTTGCTCCAGGGCGTCTTTGATCTGTGCTGCCGACACATGAAACTGCGTCTTACAGTCGTTGCTCCCAAGCATAACCACCAGAAGATCCACGGGCCCGTGACTCTTTATGATTGCCCCCATCGTGTCAAGCCCGCATCTTCCGGGACAGGTCATGTCTTCAAAAGCCGTAGTCCTTCCGCACAGCCCTTCTTCTATTACTTCAAAGGAAGTTCCTGACAAGTCCTGAAGCTTTCCGGGCCAGCGGGTATGACAGTCATATCTTCCCCCTTTCCCCGGAATATACCCAAAGGTGTTGGAATCTCCATAACATATTATTTTTTTCATACAGTTCCTTACAACAGGATTACGCCTGCCAGATCAACAACTCTGGCCGGCGTAAAGGTGTTTTATTTATAATGATTTAATAGTATCTTTTTTTATTGGATTCGTCAAGAAAGAAATGACTTTTCCTCTGAAAGCAGATATAGCAGGATTATCAGAAATTATCCGATCGCAAATGTCATCTCGGCTGTCGCCGCGACTTTTCCGTCCACCGTCGCCTTTGCTTCTCCGACGCCGATGGCCCCTTTTTGCTTTACAATCTTAAGCTCCAGCGTCAGAACGTCGCCCGGAACGACTTTTCTCTTAAATTTTGCTTTGTCAATGGCTCCAAAATAAGCGGTCTTTCCTTTATTTTCCGGCAGGCTTAAGATGGCTACCGCCCCGGTCTGCGCCAGCGCTTCCAGGATCAGCACACCGGGCATCACCGGTTCCTGGGGGAAATGACCGTTAAAAAAGGGCTCATTGTAGGATACGCACTTTTTTCCCATCGCGTACACGCCCGGCTCAAGCTCCTCGATCCGGTCGATCAGAAGAAACGGCTGGCGGTGGGGAATGATCTTCATAATCTCATTGATGTCCATTACCATAGTAAAGTCCCTCCTTCTGCTACTGATATTTTTTGATCAGGATGCTTGCGTTATGGCCGCCGAATCCCAGAGAATTGGACAGCGCGTAGGCAAGTTCCATCGGAACGCCTTTTCCCTGCACATAATCC
Source organism: Lachnospiraceae bacterium UBA7182 (assembly GCA_002491115.1). Classification (GTDB taxonomy): domain Bacteria; phylum Bacillota; class Clostridia; order Lachnospirales; family Lachnospiraceae; genus Hominiventricola. Next base: position 20,782 of record DKVI01000019.1, read on the forward strand.
AGATCCAGTTCTTCGTCCGGATGTGTAAGCCCTCTGGTCACATGGACATAGCTTTCTTCCATCTCTTTTACACAGGTGATAAATTCCACGGCGCCCGCCGCACCCAAAAGGTGTCCGATCATGGACTTGGTGGAGTTGATCTTCATCTTCTTCGCGTGTTCCCCGAAGGCAAGCTTGATGGCCCTGGTCTCAAAAAGGTCATTGTGATGGGTCGCCGTTCCGTGGGCGTTGATATACAGGATATCTTCCATGGACGCACCGGACTCCTCTACGGCCCACCTCATGGCCGTGGCCGCCCCCATGCCGTCTTCCGCCGGGGACGTGATATGGTAAGCGTCGCTGGTGGCGCCGTATCCTGCCACTTCGGCCAATATCTTCGCCCCTCTTGCTCTGGCATGCTCCAGTTCTTCCAGTACCACGATGCCCGCGCCTTCCCCCATGACGAAACCGTCCCTGTCCTTATCAAAGGGAAGAGAACAGCGGTCCGGGTCTTCGCTGCCGGACAGCGCCGTCAAGGCCGCGAAACCTGCCACGCCCACCGGGCAGATACAGCTCTCGGAGCCTCCCGCCAGCATCACGTCCGCGTCGCCTGCCTGGATACTGCGGTACGCCTCTCCGATGGAATGGGTGCCGGTAGCACAGGCAGTCACCACATTCAGGCTCTTTCCTTTCAGGCCGTAGGCGATGGATACGTTCCCTGCCGCCATATTGGATATCATTAACGGCACCATCAGAGGACTGACCCGGCCCGGCCCTTTCTGATTCAGCCTGGTATGCTCTCTCTCAATGACTTCCAGGCTGCCGATCCCCGATCCGATGGAGCATCCTACCCGATACGGGTCTTCCTTTTCCATGTTAAGGCCCGCCTGTTCCATGGCCTCTTTAGCCGCCGCCACCGCATACTGGGAGAAAGCCTCCATCCTTTTGGCCGCCTTAAAATCCATAAAATCTTTCGCCGTAAAACCTTTTACTTCGGCCGCCACATGGGCCTTGTATTCGGATGTATCAAATTTGGTGATTCTGCCAAAGCCGTGATTCCCTGCTTTGATATTCTCAAAATAGTCTTTTACATTTAATCCCATGGGAGTGATCGCCCCCATGCCGGTTACTGCTACTCTTCTCATCCGATTGCCATACCTCCGTCTACGCTGATGATCTGCCCTGTAATATAGGACGCCCGCTCCGACGCCAGAAACGCCGCCATATAGGCGATATCCTCCGGCTTTCCAAAGCGTTTCAGAGGAATCTGCGCCGTTGCCGCTTCTTTTACGCTCTCGGAAAGCGCCTGTGTCATATCCGTGTCCACGAATCCCGGCGCGATGGCGTTTACCGTGATGCCGCGGCTGGCAAGTTCTCTTGCCATGGTCCGGGTAAGCCCGATGACGCCTGCCTTGGAAGCCGCGTAATTCGCCTGCCCCGCATTGCCCAGAATGCCGGATACGGAAGCAATGTTGATAATTCTTCCGGCGCGCTGCCTGAGCATCTGCCGGCTGACTGCCTTGATGGTATTAAAGCAGCTCTTTAAATTGGCGCCTATCACCGCGTCGAAGTCTTCTTCCGACATCTTCATGATCAGATTGTCTCTTGTAATACCGGCATTATTTACCAGAATATCCAGACGGCCGTAAACTTTGACCGCTTCTTTCACCATGGTGTCCACCGCGGCTGTATTGGATACATCGCACTGAATGGTCATACCGTCGGCTCCCAACGCCCGGACTTCTGCAAGTGTCTCTTCGGCACGGTCTTTGGAGCCATTATAATTAATGATCACCGTGGCTTTCTCCCCGGCAAGGGCAAGGGCAATCGCCCTTCCGATGCCTCTTGAGGCGCCTGTGACCAGGGCGACTTTTCCTTCTAACATAAAGTCTCTCCTTTCAGCGTCTTTACTGCTTTCTCATAATCGGCCAGGTTCTCGATGTTAAGCATCTTCACGTCCCGGCTGATCTTTCTCATAAAGCCGGACAGCGTCCTGCCGGGTCCGATCTCCAGAAATGTATCCGCGCCGTCTTTGATCATACGTTCCACAGACTGCTGCCAACGGACACTGGAAGATACCTGCCGGCAAAGAAGCTCTTTGATTCCTTCTGTGGACGTCACCGGCTCTGCGGTCACATTGGTAATATAAGGAACAGTAAACTCGTTCAAAGAGACGTCTTTTAGTACCTCTTTTAACTTTTCTCCCGCACCCGAAAGCATCGGTGAATGGAAAGGACCGCTGACATTCAGCCGTATGGTCCGTTTTGCCCCCGCCGCTTTTAATTTTTCACAGGCCGCGTCCACAGCCGTTTCTTCTCCCGTGATAACAATCTGCCCCGGGCAGTTATAATTGGCGACAGACACGATTCCCTCTGTCTGACGGCAGATTTCTTCGATGGCAGATGCGTCCATACCCAGCACCGCCGCCATGGCTCCGCCCACCGGGACGGCCTCCTGCATAAGTATCCCTCTTTTCCGGACTACTTTGCAGGCGTCTTTTGCATCCATCACCTCAGAAGCAATCAGCGCCGCATACTCTCCCAGGCTTAAACCCGCATTGACGGAAGATACAATCCCTTCCTGCTGTACAGCTTTTAAAATAGCCGCTTCCACCGTCAGCATACAGATCTGCGTATACTCTGTCTGGTTAAGCTGTTCGTTTTCTTCAAAGCAAAGCTTTGCAATGTCCAGGCCGGAAGCTTCGGAAGCTGCGTCAAACACTTCCCTGCACACCGCGAACGCTTCATAAAAATCCTTTCCCATCCCTGTGTACTGGGAACCCTGTCCGGGAAATACAAATGCTGTTCTGCTCATGATTCTTTCCTTATCTTTAATAAAATCTCAGCCTGTTCCATGATCTCGTCTATGATCTCCCGGCAGCTCTGGCGCCTGTTGACCATACCCGCGATCTGGCCTGCCAGGACGGAACCGTTATCCGTGTCTCCGTCCACGACCGCTTTACGGAGACCGCCCAGGGTCAGTTTCTCCAGTTCTTCAAAAGACGCCCCTTCCTGCTCCAGTCTTAAATATTCCCGGGTCATTTTATTGCGAAGGCCCCGAACCGGATGCCCGTGGCTTCTTCCGGTCACTTCCGAATCGATGTCTTTGGCCTTTAAAATACGCTCTTTATACTTTTCATGGATCACGCACTCGTCGGATACGCAGAAGCGGGTTCCCATCTGCACGGCTTCGGCTCCCAGCATCATCGCCGCGGCAAAGCCTCTTCCGTCGGCGATACCGCCCGCCGCGATGACCGGAATCTGCACCGCATCCACCACCTGGGGTACCAGCGTCATGGTAGTTGCCTGACCGATATGGCCGCCTGACTCGGTTCCTTCCGCCACAACCGCGTCCGCGCCGCAGCGTTCCATCCGTTTCGCGAGGGCTACGGATGCCACCACCGGAATCACTTTGATCCCTGCTTCTTTCCACTGCTGCATATATTTCTCCGGATTGCCGGCGCCTGTGGTCACCGCCGCAACGCCTTCCTCCACAGCCACCCGGGCAATGTCGTCCGCGAAGGGACTTAAAAGCATAATGTTCAGACCAAAGGGCTTATCTGTCAGTGATTTTGCTTCACGGATATAGTTCCGGACCACATCTGCAGGCGCGTTGGCCGCGCCGATCAGGCCGAAGCCGCCCGCTTCGGATACGGCAGCCGCCAGATGGGATTCTGCCACCCATGCCATGCCACCCTGAATAATGGGTTTTTCTACCCCCAACAACTCAGTAACTCTTGTCTTCATACCGGAATTGCCTTCTTTCTTATTCTTCGATTCCTTTTGATTTTAAATAATCCGCCACAGCGCCTACCGTTATGAGGTTTTCCAGTTCTTCAGAAGGAATCTCAATCTCGTATTCATCTTCCAGATTGGTCACCAGCTCAAACAGATCCAGAGAATCCGCGCCCAGGTCCTCCTTAAAAGAAGTCTCGGCGGTCAGCTCCGCTGCGTCTACGTTTAACTGTTCTGCTATCATCTCTTTAATTTTTTCTAACATGATTGTAATCTCCTTATATTTCATAATTTGTTACAGCCCTTTTTAGTACCTGGCTGTCGCTGTTTTGGCTTTGTTGTTTTTACCACTCAATCAGGCATGCGCCCCATGTAAGTCCCGCGCCGAAGCCGGACAGGATAAGTTTATCCCCTCTTTGCAGACTTCCCTGTCTGTCCAACTGCGCCAGAAGGATCGGAAGACTGGCGGCCGAAGTATTGCCGCACTGGTCCAGATTCATCGGAAATTTTTCTTCCGGCTGCGCCAGGCGTCTGGCAACAGACTGAATGATCCTCTGATTGGCCTGATGAAGAAGAAAATATTTTACTTCTTCTTTGGATACTCCTGCTTTTTCAAGTGTTTCCTCCACACATACCGGAACGGTCTTTACGGCGAAACTGAAGATCTCCCGGCCGTCCATGGTGAGATAACCCGGCGCAGTCTTTTCCGGGTTTAAGGGATTCTGATTAGGACGTCCCATACAGCTTAACGTGCTCCATTTGGCCCCGTTGCTGGCTATGGTCTGCGACAGGATGCCGCCTTCTTCGGAAGCCGTAAGCACCGCCGCACCCGCTCCGTCTCCGAACAGGATGCAGGTACTCCTGTCTTTCCAGTCCACCAGCCTGGATAAAGTCTCGGCCCCCACCAGCAGGGCGTTTTTATAGATGCCGCTTCGGATAAACGCTTCCGCGATATGTACCGCATAGAGAAAACCGGAGCAGGCCGCGTTAATATCAAAAGCCACCGCCTTTGAGGCGCCTAACCCTGCCTGCACCCGGCAGGCTGTGCTGGGGGTATCCGTATCGGAAGTGATCGTCGCCACGATCAGAAGATCCAGATCGGAAGCTTTAAGTCCTGACCGCGCAAGCGCCTCTTTTGCTGCCCCCTCCGCAAGAGAAGCCGTCGTCTCGTCCCGGGCCAGATGCCTGGAACGGATGCCTGTGCGCTCCGTGATCCACTCGTCACTGGTATCTACCAGTTTTGACAGAAATTCGTTATCTGCCTGAAAGACCGGCAGTTTCCAGCCGGTTCCCATGATCCTTGCATTCATTTTGTATCCTCGATTATTACTTTGACTATCAAACTATTTCTGCTAAAGTATATCCGGGAAGTTTCTGTTTGTCAAGTACCTTCCCGGATTTTCTTTTTGCTTATATTTCGGTTTTGTCAATTCAAATATTTCAGCGGATCCACCTGAGAACCGCCGATCAGTATCTCAAAATGCAGATGCGGTCCCGTACTTCTTCCTGTATTGCCGCTAAGAGCGATCTTCTGATTCTGATCTACTTTCTGTCCCGGAGATACCAGAATCTTGCTCAAATGCCCGTAGCGGGTCTGCCTTCCGTCCGGATGACTTAGCGTCACACAATATCCATAGCCGCTGGCCCAGCCTGCGCTTACAACTGTTCCGCCGCAGGAAGCCCGAACTACCGTTCCCACAGGGGTAGCCCAGTCGACCCCTTTATGCATGCGTCCCCAACGCATTTTAAATCCGGATGTAAATCTGCCTCCGGTGATAGGTCTCATATACGTCGGGGGAATCTGTGTCCCTTTTTCAATAATTTCCGGCACAGGTTCCACCAGGACATTTTCTTCTATGATCTCCCGCTCCGCTTCCGTATCATTCCTGGAAACGGTCCGCACAGTCACCGCATGGTGCCCTGCCTGTGCTTCCTGGCGCACCACCGTCTCTGTTGTATACCAGCTGTCATTTTCTATATACTGTGTTTCGGCGTAATAGTCTTCCTCATAGGTAGACTGAGCCGACACAAGAATTGACAGTTCCGGCTCCGGCACGCTGATGATGATCTCATCGCCGATATGCAGCATCGTATCCCTTGTAAGGCCCGGATTCAGCGCCAGCACTTCGTCCACATAATAGCCCCGGCTGTTGGCAATCACAGACAGCGTGTCCCCCGGCTGTACTTCATAAGTCTGATTTTTTTCTTTTTCCCTGGTCACAGAATCGATGGCCTCCGACAGATTCGTTAAGCGTTCCTCATCTATATACGCCTCGGCGATCTCCACCTTTTCAAAGAAATCCAGAGCTTTCAGACCATCGCCTTCTTTAATCTCTCCTTTTGGTTCCACCTGGACCGTAAAAGCGTCCAGTTCCCGGCTGTTGTCCGACACGACCTCTACTTTAAAAAGACCGTCCGGGTCATATTTCGCCAGAGACGCCGTCAGCATCGCTTTTACTTCATCCATGGTAGCCAGATTCACAGTAAATTCATTTACCTTTACCAGATAGTATTTTTGTCTGGCAGTCTTGACTTTTTCCTGGAGCAGATCGTGAATTACGCCCTCCAGTTCGGCGGATTCCAGGGTAGAGCCCACCAGTTTATCCACCTGACGAAAGTCACACTCCACGTCAGCAAGGACCAACCCGTTCTTCTCCCGGGCAATCTGGGCACGGGCATTTAAGAATGCCTGATCCACCACTGACGGATCGGACACCGCGCCGATGACCTCCCCATCCAGCAACACTTCGCAATAAGTTGATTCCAATCCATATGTATCGCCTAAAAGAGGTACATAGAGAAAAAGCACTGCACAACAGAACAGTGCCCACCATATGTATCTTAACTCAAAATATTTGCCAAATAAACGTCTTTTTTGCATGTAATCTTTTGTGTATCCCTATCTTTTCTTTTTATGGAGTTTTTTGTCAGGTTTGCGCACGGAATATCCGAAGCTCCCCACCTTCCTTCCCAGTTCAAAATAGGTTCCATGGGAATAAGTGACAAGCCCCGCCTGATTCAGATTGAATTTTCCATGCGAATCCATATACCGGTCATCCACCGTCACGCTTACCACTTCCGCCAGGAACAGATCATGGCTGCCGAGAGGCTTTACTTCCGTGACCCGGCATTCGATATTGACCGGGCATTGTGCAATCCCCGGCGCACTCACAATGCGGGAAGGTAATTCTGTCAGATGCATCTCCTGATATTTATCCACCTCGCGGCCCGAACGCACGCCGCAGTAATCCAAAGCACGCGCCAGTTCCCGGGTGGCCAGATTGACAACAAAGACACCCGTCTGTTTTATGATTCCGTAGGAATACCGTTCTTTCCTGACAGATATGGAAAGCATGGCAGGGGAAGAACAAATAGTCCCCGCCCAGGCTACTGTAATAATGTTCGGTCTTTCCTGCGGGCGCTGGCAGCTTACCATCACTGCCGGAAGGGGATACAGCATATTTCCTGGTTTCCAATATTCCTTCGCCATGATGTTCCTCCCTGAGCTTTGTTACTTTCCCTACCATTTTACGCACAATCCGGATATTTGGCAAGATAAAATTTCACACTACATGCTTTTTCAGGATACTTTCCAGTGCGGAACCGCTGCTGGTATGGCATCGTACGACTTCCACTTTCTTTTTTTTCGCTTCTTCCACGGCTGTTTTTACCATCTTATGGCTTACCGTATTGGTGAAGAGTATGAACAGATCCGGCGTACCCATCTGTTTATCCATACTGGCCGACATCTGTGTAAATACTTTCGCTTTGCATTTATAGTTTTTACAAATCTTCATATACTGGCACACCATCCGGTCATGCCCGCCCACAATAACAACACTCATCCAACAATTCTCCTGTTTATTTTTCTGACAGCAAACGGGAGCCGTGTCCCCACAGCCCCCGATCTTTCTTTTACAGCAATATCAATTTTTCTATCTGCGGCCTGCCGGAATATCCTTTCCTGGACAGCGCCTCTTCTAAAACTCTCTGCAGTTCCTCTTCGTCAAATTCTACCACTGACTGATCTTTCAGGACCGCCCTGCATCCTGCACAGCCGGCGTCCTGGTCGGACAGCCGGTAAGGCACATTCATTCGGAACACCCCCAGTTCGGTCAGCACATTGATCATACGGTATACAGTGGCGATCCCGATACTTTTATCCTTTTTAGACACCTGATAATAGATTTCTTTACAGCAGGTACACTCATGCGCGAACACTGTATCCAGTATTAATCGCCTCTGTTTAGTCACACGCATTCCCTTTTTGCGGAGCATTGTCAGGATCTCATCTTTCCTGCGGTCTGCCAGGATCAGTCTCTCGTCCTGCATTCTGAGCATCCTCCGCACCCGCCGCTACAGCCTGCACAGTTTTTTCCGGACTTTTTATCTTTCCGGATACAGCGGACCGCATTACCTGCCGCGATCAGAACCACAATCCCTACGATCAAAGTCCCCATTACGCTTTCGCCATCCCTTTCACATTCACTTTTAATTTTCCGTCCGTTTTGTAAGGCCGTACCAGAAGCCATACAAATACTGCCAGTATCGCCAGTGCTGCGATCAGACCCAATCCGAAGGAACCGGTCGCTGCAAACGTTCCGATCTGATAAATACACAGCGCTGTGCAATAAGCAAGCAGGCACTGATATCCGATCGCAAACCAGGTCCATTTCGCGTTGTTCATCTCTCTGCGGATCGCACCCATAGCTGCGAAACAGGGCGCGCATAACAGATTAAATACAAGGAAACTATAGGCGGCAACCGTCGTGTACGCCCCGGCCAGTGCACCCCAGATCTCTTCGCCCTCCTCAGACACTTCGGCAAAGCCATAAAGGATACCAAAGGTACCTACGACGTTTTCTTTTGCCACAAGTCCCGTAATGGCAGCCACAGACGCTTTCCAGTCGCCCCATCCCAGAGGTGTAAAGATCCAGGCGATCCCGTTGCCGATCATGGCCAGGATACTGTTGTCAATCTCCATATCTTCCAGCATCCGGAACTGTCCGTCTACCCATCCGAAATAAGTCGTGAACCACACAAGGATCGTGGAAAGGAGGATGATGGTGCCGGCCTTTTTAATGAAGGACCAGCCTCTCTCCCACATGCTTCTTAAGACATTTCCGACCGTCGGCATATGATAAGCCGGAAGCTCCATAACAAACGGCGCCGGATCTCCCGCGAACATCTGTGTCTTCTTCAGAATAATACCGGAACACACGATCGCCGCAATCCCCACAAAATACGCGCTGGGCGCTACCCATGACGCACCGCCGAACAGCGCGCCCGCAATCAGAGCGATGATCGGAAGCTTGGCGCCGCAGGGAATGAATGTGGTCGTCATAATCGTCATACGACGATCTCTTTCATTCTCAATGGTTCTTGAAGCCATCACGCCGGGTACGCCGCAGCCGGTGCCGATCAGCATCGGAATAAAGGATTTACCTGACAATCCGAACCTGCGGAAAATACGGTCCATAATAAAAGCCACGCGCGCCATATATCCGCACGCTTCCAGGAAGGCCAGGAAAATAAAGAGTACCAGCATCTGCGGCACGAATCCCAGCACGGCGCCCACACCCGCAACAATACCGTCCAGGATAAGCCCCTGTAACCAGTCCGCACAGTTCATGCTTACAAGCACGCCTTCAATAGCCGGCGGGATAATGTCTCCAAACAACACGTCGTTTGTCCAGTCTGTCACAAACGTACCGACAGTCGTTACAGATATATAATACACAAACCACATGATTACAGCAAAGATCGGAAGCGCCAGAATTCGGTTGGTCACGATCTGGTCAATCTTATCCGAAGTAGACAGTGCGCTTCTTTTTGCTTTCTTGCAGCATTTCCCCATAATCGAAGCGATAAAGCTGTACCTTTCATTGGTAATGATACTCTCGGAGTCATCATCCATAGATTCTTCCAGGCGCCCAATCACATCGTCGGCGTTCAAAGTCACTGTCATCTGTTCCTGGATTTTATCATCCCGTTCAAACAGTTTGATGGCGAAGAAACGTTTTTGCTCCTCAGGCACTTTTCCTTCGATCCTGGATTCAATCTCCTGAAGCGCCTCTTCTACTTTCGCGTCGAATTGATGCACGGACACCTGGGTTCCCGAAGCTGCTTTCATGGCCATATCCGCCGCTTCCATGACTTTGGTGCCTTTCAGAGCGGAAATCTCTATAGCAGGGCAGCCAAGCTCTTTACTGAGCTTATCAATAAAAATCTGGTCTCCGTTCTTCTGCACAATATCCATCATATTGACAGCCATGACTACCGGAATCCCCAGTTCCATCAGCTGTGTGGATAAATACAGATTACGCTCCAGATTGGTTCCGTCCACAATATTCAGAATCGCGTCCGGCCGTTCGGCAATCAGGTAATTCCTTGCCACAACTTCTTCCAGCGTGTAGGGGGATAAAGAATAAATCCCCGGGAGGTCCATAATCACCACATCTGAATTTCCTTTTAACTTTCCTTCTTTTTTCTCAACCGTAACGCCCGGCCAGTTTCCCACGAACTGGTTGGAACCGGTAAGCGCGTTAAATAATGTTGTTTTGCCGCTGTTGGGATTTCCGGCAAGTGCAATTTTTATCGACATTTTCTCCTCCTCGAGGTTAGCTCATGCTAACCTAATATCTTAAAAATAAGCCGCCTAAGCGGCGTATATCCGTCATATCGTCACCGTACCTCGACCATACCGGCGTCTTCTTTCCTCAGAGACAGCTCATATCCGCGTACCGTTACTTCCACCGGGTCTCCTAAAGGCGCCACTTTGCGGACGTATACTTCTGTCCCTTTGGTAATACCCATATCCATGATTCGGCGTCTGACAGCACCTTCACCGTGAAGTTTTACAACCGAAACACTCTTTCCCACTTCCACTTCCCTTAATGTCATGTTACTCTCCTATTTCAGCTTTCGCGCCTGCCCTCTATAACATCCCTGATCTGCAACGATTTTCAGCCTTTTGTGCATTTAAAGCGTTACGGACACTGTTTGGACAGACGCTGTTTACAGTTTCCATATTTGCATCTGATCGATGCCGTTTTTAACAGCTAAGCCACCATGATCCTGCCGGCCAGACTTCTGTCTAAAGCGATACGGGTTCCTTTCACCAAAAGGATCATGCCAGATGCAGTCTCTCCAAGAACCTGTACTTCAGATCCCGGTGCAAACCCCAAATCCTGAAGATGACGGATCATCTCGTCTTTCCCGCGAAGTTTTGTGACTTTACGCCTCTCTCCGATACTCATAAATGTCAATGCCATGATTCATCCCCCTGTCGTAGTCCTGATTTTTATCCTTTATTTATCTCGCAGATGAAAATGAATATCATTTACATTTATCATTATATACATCCGATTTGTTATTGTCAACTAACTTTTTTGAATTTATACGCTTCCTGTTGATACATTTTCTCATTAACAAAAAAAAGACAGCAGCCACTCTGCACAAGCACAAGCCCAAGAATGACTGCTGTCTTTTTTATTGCTGCAACACGGTTACAATGCTGGGGATCAACTGCTTCTTTCGTGATACCAGGCCTTTGAGGACAATCTCCTGCATATCTTCCGGAAGCTGGAAGGCCGTCGTAGCTACCTCATGGGCCCGCTCGCCAAAGCACAGGAGGAGCGTGTCCTCTTTCACAATATTTGTCAACATCACATAACACATATCTACGCCCAGAGATTCGAATTTCTCTGTGAGATACGGCACCAGTTTTTCCTTTATTTCTCCTAACTCAATGGTGTTCATGCTGTTCACCTGAGCCACAATAAAGGAATGGTCGCCCACCTGGAATTTCTTGCGGTCCTGATTAAAGATCTCTTTCGGCGTCCGGGAGCTCATATCGCTGCCCGCGCTGAACATATCAATGGCAAACTCCTCGATCTCCACACCGCAGATCTCGGACAGCCGCTCTGCCGCCGCCTGATCCACCGCAGTGCAGGTAGGAGACCGGAACATAAGCGTATCCGATAAAATAGCCGCCATCAAAAGTCCCGCGATGTTCTCCGGAATCTTGATCCCGTTTTCCTTATACATCTGATAGACGATCGTAGCCGTACATCCAAGCGGCTGGTTTCTGAAATAAACCGGCTCCAGAGTTTCCAGAGTTCCGATCCTGTGGTGGTCTATGATCTCCAGAATCTCCGCGTAGTTAATACCGTCTACAGTCTGGCTTTCTTCATTATGATCCACCAGGATAACCCTTTTGCGGCGCAGATTCAGAAGATTCCGCCTGGATATCATTCCAATATAATTTTCGTCCAGATCCAGAATAGGGAAATCACGGTAACGCTTCTCACCCATGATTCCTTTGATGTCTTCCGTCTTTTCCGTGACTTTAAAAGTAATCAGTTTATCCCGCTTCATAAAATGAGAAATAGGCATACTCTGATTGATCATGCGGGCCACGGAAAAAGTATCATGGGGCGTTACAATAATGCTGCAGTTATTCTCCTGTGCCAGCTTTAAAATCGTCTGAGATACTTTCGCGTTCATGCAGACCACAATACATGCCGCGTCCATCTCAATGGCGCAAAGCTGGGATTCATAACGATTGCCCAGAATAACCATATCTCCCTCATGGATATAGTCTTCCATTACATCCGGATTGGCCGCAGCGATAACGACTTCTCCTTTTTCAAAGACTGCGTCCTCATCCCCGTTTAACATGGTGGCATCCAGCGTCTCGAGAATGTTCTTATATGGGGTTCTGGCAGCTGACAGACTCTTATTATCGTATACGTCCATATACGCGTTGGCAATATCCCCGATCGTGATCAGACCTTCCAGCTTCTGATTATCCGTAATAGGCAAAGTCACGACTCCCAAAGCCCTCATCATATTCCATGCTTTCTTCAGAGAAATATGACCGAAAACTCCCTGAGTCTTACGAATCTCAATATCTCTCACGTCCGTCATTACATCTGAAATATATTTAGGTGCCGACACCTGAAAAAAGTTCAGGACATATTGTGTCTCCTGGTTAATCTGTCCGGCGCGCGCCGCACAGTATCCGCCTCCATGCAGGCGATTCTTAAGTTCTGCGTATGCAATGGCTGAACAAATGGAATCCGTATCCGGATTCTTATGCCCGATCACATATACAGGAGCTGTTTCTGACGTCATAATTCTTTCTCCTCTCATTTCTCGTTCTATTCTAGCATTTTTCGTGTATTTTGACAACTATTCATTGAAATGAACCCTTGCCAAAAGAAAAGAATTATTGATTCTGCACATATATTTCTTTTTTTATTTCATTTTTTTGTGCTATTTTACAATAAGTTCACGCTTTATTCATATTTTAGACATATTTAATTGATACACTTTAATTGTCATTGAATAAGCCATAACAACAAGATAAATTTTTTCATAATGGCCCCGGCATCCGTATTGCCGGGGCACTCCTCATTTATTCTCCGTCAATCTTTTTCATAGCCTCATTTAAAGACATCATCTTTGTATCCAGCCTGGATATAATTGAAGCGCATTCCTGTAATTCCCTGGCAAAATATCCGGGTGCGTTCCCCTCGTATTTATAATAGATTTTATGTTCCAGACTCGCCCAGAAATCCATGGCCATGGTACGGATCTGCACTTCCACTTTTGTGGGGATCACCACATCCGCCAGAGCCACCTGTATGGACAGAAGCATATGGTAACTCATATAACCGCTTTCTTTGGGATGGCTGATATAATCTTTAATATGGATCACCGACAGATTATCCTGCCTGGCAATCATATCCGCCAGAAAATAGATTTCCGAGAAAAAAGAACAGGTGATCCTGAGTCCTGCGATATCGTTTACATATTCCACCATATCGTCTATGCTGATTGAATGCCCGTTTTTCTTAAGTTTTTTCATAATGCTTTCCGGAGTCTTAAGACGCATCTTCACGTATTCGATCGGATTGTATGAATATACATGATTCAATTCATTGTTCAGAACTTCGATCCGGCTGTTCATCTGAATCAACGCTGATTCATAAATGAACATCGCCGTCTCAAAACTGTCTTTTTCAGAGCGTTCTTTTATATATTCCTGAATCGTCGTCTCTATTGCCATTCCTTATAACTCTCCCTTTACTTTCCCGCCAGGAACCTGTATACTAAGAAACACAGAAAACGCAGGAGGCTTTCCATGTTCCGTGTATGGGGAAAAATTTTCAAAAATAATCATATGATAAAAGATATTACCATTTGTAATCATACGGCTGATACCAGGACCCACAAAATATTCCACGCGCTGGATGAGATATGCTCTGCATTCGATTTGAGTAAGCCGATCTGGCTGGATGCCAATGTGCGGGAATTTAAGCGTCACGCAAAGACCCGTTTCCGCCAGGATAACTTTGTGGATGATATAGATTTTGATTTTTTAGAATTTCATGTCATAGAGGAGGACTCATAAGTCCCCCTCTATTTTTCGATAAAACTTCGAATCAGCTCCCAGACAGATGAGATAAAACGGGTAATAAAATTCCCCACTTTTTCTTTATCCACCTTGATTCCCAGAGAGTTGATCTTATCATACAGTTCTTTGGCCTGACTTTTCAGCTTATCCGCGTCGATATCCAGTTTGCTGAGCTTTAAGAGCAGATCTACAATCTTGCTGACCTGTTCATCGGTCAGATCCACTCCCAGTTCCGCAGCCGCTTTACGCACCAGATCTGCCAGCTGGTCCGGATCGTCTATGCCGTTCTCAGCCACCTGCTGCTTTAAGTAGGCGATCAGATCCGACACCTGCTCGGAATTCAGCTCATCCGTCAGTTCTCCCGTCAGCACCAGTTCATCTGTCGCCACTTCAAAGGCATTGGTATTCACTTCCGCGCCGCTGTATGCTTCATATGCTTTCACAGCACCGATCAGCGCAGCCGTACCGCTGATCGAAGACGGAGCGGCCACAATTACATTCGCATCTTCCACCCCGGCCGTCAAAAGGGCGTTACGGTACATGGAAATGGTGCAGTAATTGATATTGTGCGTCTCCACACTAAGCCCTGTACCACTTTCCTGCGGAATCAAAAGCACCGAAGACAGTGAATGGGTACCTACTACGGAAGCGCCCAGGGACGCATCCAGGTATTGGTGTTCCATATCATTTGTTATATAAATGGTCTGGTAAGATGCTGCCTGTTCCTCTGTGATACCCATCTCGGAAAATACCGCCGCCCTCTGGGAAGCGCTTAGATCCGCACCCAGAGCGAGTACCGGCCCCTCAGCTGCGCTGGCCTGCATGCCAAAAGCTGCCAAAAGCCCTGTCATCAACATCAGTAGAAACCATTTCCTCATTCTTGTTTCCTCCTAATTTGCTGTTATTCGCTGTGTACTGTACTGCACCACTTACGGATATCTTTAAATACCTGTTCTTTGTTCAGTTCATTGACCAGTTCATGCCGGCACCCGGGGTACAGAACGCATGTCACTTTTTTCATGCCAATCTTGCGCAGCATCGCTTCAAACCGCCGCACGCCCCTGCCCTTCCCTCCTACGGGGTCGTCGTCACCCGACAGAATCAGAATCGGAAGTTTTCTGGGCATTTTCGCCGCCCTTTTGGGATTGACGGCTTCCTCAATGGTTTTAAACAGTGCTTCAAATGCATTGGCTGTGAATGTATAATGCATCTTTTTGTCCTGAAGCGCATGGATGAGTATTTGAGGATCCCGGCTCATCCAGCTTCCTGTATGGGCATTGTCCGGATAAAGCTTCGCGAATCCGGCACAGGTCATCCGATCCAATAACCGGCTGTGTCCTTTCGGTCCTTTGTGCAGCATCGTAAGATACGACATCAAAATTCCTGCCTTTACCATAACCGCAGGCTGCTGCCCCGTACCCATAATCACAGCGCCGTCCACCCGGTCTCCGCAATAGATCAGATATCTTCTGACCAAAAAAGACCCCATACTGTGCCCCAAAAGGATATACGGCACCTTCGGCGCATAAGACACAGTCATTCTCCTGACCTTTTCTATATCTTTGAGCCAAAGTACCGCTCCTTCTTTCCCCACATATCCAAGCTCGGACAATTCCTTTACAGAATCCCCATGTCCCAGATGATCATGGCCTGATACAAAGTATCCTGCCGAAGCCAGATATTCTGCCAGCTCATTATATCGCTCTATATACTCCAGCATACCATGCACCAGCTGCACGGCGCCTGTACATTTCACTTCCGGGTCATACCAGCGGTAACCATGTATCATATGTATCCCGTCAGACGAATCCATATAAAATTCTTCACGTATAACCATGTTCTCACCTTCATTCCTGCAAACTTTCCTCCGCAGTATATCATAATTTTCACGCGAATAATGTAAATTTACAAATTTTTAAGGATTCTTTAGATTATCGGAAGAAATATAAAAACTCCCGCATCCGCACGGGGAAGGAAGCGGGAGCCTTATTTGTTACAAGCGAGTCGTAATAAAAATGTCATAAATTGCCCGGATGGCTTTTTCAAAGTCGTCGTTACGCACTCCAACGATAATATTCCACTCACTGGAACCCTGGTCAATCATCTTTACGTTCACATTGGCATGGGCCAAAGCGGAGAAAATCCTGCCTGCAGTCCCACGGTTGGAACGCATCGCACGGCCTACAACCGCAATCAGAGCCATGTCTCCTTCCACTTCCAGATAATCCGGCTGTACCGCCCTCTGGATGCCTGCCAGCACTTTCTGCTCATGTTCCTCAAATTCGTCCTGGTGAACGACAATGCTCATGGTATCGATGCCTGACGGAATATGCTCAAAGGAAATGCCCTGTTTCTCGAATTCCTCCAGCACACGGCGGCCAAAACCGATCTCCGAGTTCATCATATCTTTTTCAATATTTACAGTGACAAAGCCTTTCTTGCCCGCAATGCCCGTAATGGTAAAACGGGGCTTATGGCAGGTACTGGAGACAATCATCGTGCCGTTGTCCTCCGGGCGGTTAGTATTGCGTATATTAATAGGAATACCTGCTTTACGCACAGGGAAGATGGCATCTTCATGCAATACAGTCGCACCCATATAGGACAGCTCCCGAAGTTCTCTGTATGTGATCGTGTCGATCACCTCCGGATTCTCGATCAAATGAGGGTCCGTCACCAAAAATCCGGACACATCCGTCCAGTTCTCATAGAGATCCGCCCGCGCGGCCTTCGCCACGATGGATCCCGTGATATCAGAACCCCCTCTGGAAAAGGTTTTGATTCTGCCGTCCTCATACGCGCCATAAAAGCCGGGTATGACGGCTCTTGGCATCCCCGCCAGTTTCTGTCCCAATATCTCATCTGTACGATCCGCGTCAAAGCTTCCGTCCTCTTTAAAGCGGATCACTTCCGCCGCGTCCACAAACGGATAGTCCAGATATACCGACATAATAAGCCCGTTCAGGTACTCACCCCTGGACGCCGCATAATCACTTCCCGCTTTCTCCGCGAAATTTACGGCGATTTTCTCAAATTCCTCGTCCAGAGATATCTTCAGATTCAGGCCTCCGATGATCTCATTATATCTCGCCTTAATCTGTTTTAACATGCCGCCGAAGTCTTCTCCGTTAGCCGCGGCATAATAGCACTGGTACAGCATATCCGTCACTTTTTCATCTTTATCAAATCGCCTGCCCGGCGCGGAGGGAATCACATAACAGCGGCTCTCATCCGCGAGGATAATCTTCCCCACTTTCTGAAACTGCTCCGCGCTGGCCAGGGAGCTTCCTCCGAATTTGACAACTTTTCTCATCACTTTATCTCCTCGTTTTCACAGCATGTATAGATTATAATGGTATTGGGGGAAGAAAACAACTGTTTTTTAGCTTTTACATGAAAATTTGTCACAACCCAAAGGCCGGATCGCCTCCCCTGCTGTCAGCCAGACCGGATTTTGTAATAATGCCCCTATGTATATTCCGTTGGGATGATTCCTGTTTATTCTGTTATTGTGAATGTTTTCGTTATAGTCCCTTTGAAATTGCCTTTTCCTTTTATGATGATCACTATCCGCGCTTAACTGCCATCACTTTCATGGGCACTTATTATGGTTTGCGGCGTTCTGAAATCACTCTGCACAAGCTCCGTCATACCTGTTGTTCCCTGCTGATTAATAAAGGATGGGATTTGAAAAAGCTGCAGTACTGGCTGGGACACAGCGATGCCTCCACAACCCTTAACATCTACTCCCACTTTAACCGTAAAAGATTAAATGAGAGCCAGAATGATTTGAACAGCATCTCTGCAGCCGCCGCTGACCTGTTTTAGCACTTTGTTAGAACAAATGTTAGAACAAGGCATTTTTAATACAAAATATATATCCCGGCGTCTTCTTCGGAAGACAAAAAAATAACCGGAAAGCCTTTATTTATCGACTTTCCGGCGTTCTACACTCCGTTCCGGTCGGCGCAAAACTGACGTCCACCGGACGTCATGCGCCCCTGCCAAGGAGTCGATGCGACAGGATTTGAACCTGCGACCTCTGCGTCCCGAAAAAAAATCGTACGCATTTTAAAAGAACTGAATTTTTTTGAAAAGTATCAAAAAATCCCTTATTTTCAAGGTTTTTTCAGTACCGGAAAGTAAATTTCCTTAATATTAAATTTTCATTTTTATGACCATTTTGTAGAGCAGCTTATATTTTCAGGCGTGGATGAAGTTGGTATTATCACATATGTGCAGGAGGTATTATTATGCAGGATTTAAAAAAATATCGAGAAACCGAGGTTCTTACAGCCAAAGAAATTCAAGCCATATTAAAGGTGGGGAATAAAACTGTCTACCGCCTGTTTTCCAAAGATTGTCCATTTCGAGTAATTAAAATACCTGGCGGGTACCGAATCCATACAAAATCTTTCTTTGAATGGCTGGATGGGAAATCTTAACAATTTATAAAGGGCCGGACCTCATCCAGCCCTTTTACCAAGTCTGACTATCCAGCAACTATCGACAAATCCGGAAGATTATCGGGTTATTTCCAATATTTTGTCACCAATATACTTGACGCCTCCTTGGGCAGTCCATATTTTAAAATAATTCCTTCCACTGCCTCTGAAATCGTCCCTCCCATTTCCTGGTATACTTCGATTACATGCTGAATCCCTTTTTCCTGCTCTTTTTCCACTGCCTGCGTCAATGCCTGCCGTTTCTCTTCCTCAAATATCTGTGCCACCTGTGTCAGTGCCTGCCGTTTCTCTTCCTCAAATATCTGTGCCACCTGTGTCAGTGCCTGTTGTTTCTCTTCCTCAAATATCTGTGCCACCTGCGTCATCTCT
>DKVI01000019.1:40089-40393 GCA_002491115.1 Lachnospiraceae bacterium UBA7182
TGTCTGTAAATGCCAGTATACCTGTCAGTGTAAATAATTGCTGTTCCCTGTCTTTAATCCGGACTGCAAGCCCGACTGTCCGGCAGATTTTTCTTCCTTTTCTTCCCTTTTCCGGTACGATAAGGGAAGTATAATAAACTCCATCAGTTCTTCATCATCCAGCCGTTCGTTCTTCTCCACTTTTTCTTTCAGACGCTGATAGATTTCTTCTGAGTGCAGTTCTGAAAGGAAAGCCGGTTCCACTGAAAGTTTCAGCGCGTCGATATTATATTCCGTATTCACCCGCCTTCTGGTTATATCACCT
>DKVI01000019.1:40705-41043 GCA_002491115.1 Lachnospiraceae bacterium UBA7182
GGACATTCCTTTTTCTCCTGTAAAATGGTGCTGGACCAGATAACCTAACACCGCTTTGTCCACACTCTGAAAGTCCACATTTCTGTGGACTTTTTCATATAGACATGTCTCATTATCTGTTCAAGACATATTAGTTATTTTTTTCAGCTTTTAGAATTTCTGCTTTTAACGCCTCCACCTCATTCAAAGAATAATTTGGCACTAACGATATGATTTCTTCTGTTGTGTAATTTTTTTTTATCATCAGGCTCACAACCTGCTTAGAGGTATCTTTTACTGCCTGTATCAAAGCCTGCCGTTTCTCTTCCTCAAAAATCTGTGCCACCTGCGTCATCTCT
>DKVI01000019.1:41351-44497 GCA_002491115.1 Lachnospiraceae bacterium UBA7182
TGTCTGTAAATGCCAGTATACCTGCCAGTGTAAATAATTGCTGTTCCCTGTCTTTAATCCGGACTGCAAGCCCGACTGTCTGGCGGATTTTTTCTTCCTTTTCTTCCCTTTTCCGGTACGATAAGGGAAGTATAATAAACTCCATCAACTCTTCGTCATCCAGCCGTTCGTTCTTCTCCACTTTTTCTTTCAGGCGCTGATAGATTTCTTCTGAATGCAATTCCGAAAGAAAAGCCGGTTCCACTGAAAGTTTCAGCGCGCCAATATTATATTCCGTATTTACCCGCCTTCTGGTTATATCACCTGTGTAGATTACGATCATCCGCAGGATCGGACATTCTTTTTTCTCCTGTAAATACCGGTTGGCTACCCCTGCCAGATAATTCAGGTATTTTACCTTATCCGCTTCCTTGTAGTCGCTCTCATAGTCCACTATGGCCACTGTACCGTCCGCCAGCTCAAAAAGGTTATCCAGCCGGAGTTCATTAGCTTTTACTGCCGGAAGGTTGGTCGGAAGTACCTGCACGATCTGCGGCAGCTTCAAACCATATACCCTGAATGTCTTGCCCCTGAAATGCTCCGCCAGCACTTTACTGGTGATGTCTTTATTCTGGTATGCTATCTCCATGTCACCCATGTGATTTCCTCTCGTATAGTCAGTTAGTCAGCATGTTCGTTTCTGTCTCTTAACTCTTTTCTTATACTTATTTCCAGTATTTCTCTACAAGTACACGCGAATCTTCCTTTGACACTTCATAAGCTAAAATAAGATTATCAACAGTCTCCGAAACCGTTCCCCCCATTCTTTGACATGTCTCAATTAATAAACGAATCCCTTTTTCTTTTTCTCTTTCTTTTTCCTCTTTCCGTATCCTGTTTTCTCTGGTTCGCATAATCTTTTCTTCGTCAAACAATGTCATCATGATACTTATAACCTCGCTTTCCCTGCTTTCCAGGTATTCCCTTAACACATTTTTATCCCGGCATATCCGGATTGTCTCCAATACTGCTTCCCTGGTCCAGCCATACCGTTTTTGCTGTTCGTTAAAGATCTTACAAAAAGCAACATACTGTCCTATGATATTTTCCTTATCATCTCCATAAAGTATCTTTACTTTTACTTCCAGTGCTGTTTCCTGCCCTTTAAAAAATTCACGGGACAATGTTACCTGTTCCGGTCTGTTCTTACGATCTTTTGTATAAATTACATACAGCTCCGGAACCGGCATCTCTACTTTTTTACTGTGATATAAATCGTCGCCTCTGCTGTCAAAATACTCCTGATAAGTCTGTGCCAGATACAACAGCGACCGTACAATAATATTCATCGTCCATGAAGACTGCGCTTCTGTCAGTATGATTAACCTGCCCCCCACCGAAAAGCCGAGATCATTATAGATATCATCCACAAGAATATTCTTCAAACGTATATCTGTCAGATCATCTTCTGTTGTTTCTTTATCTTCGGGATGTAAAGCCTGATACATTTGAAACAGATATTTTTTCATCCCGAAAAGATCTGTAAATACACTGTCCTTAATTGTACGTTTTACATCACTTTCCACGTGATCCATTTCCTTCCGATTTTGATCCTGCATGTCTGCTCACTCTTTCTATTTTATTGTCATCCAGGCTTCCCTGTCACTTTTATTATATTGGGTCTGTGCTAAAAAAGCAATGGCATTCCTGCATATATCTTTTTTCCTGGTTTGCTTTTTAAACCTCCGCACCCTTTACGTCCTCTGCAGCTCCTGCCCTGACCTCCGGAAGCAGTTCGTAATCGTCAGCCTCTTTTTCTGTCAAAGGCTTTTCATATTCAATCCAGCTCCATGCCTGTCTGCCAATACTGTCTATAAACTCAGAGCTGTCAAAATTTTTAATTTCCAAAACCTTCTGTGATTTCGGATAACTTCCGATCATGACAGGCCTGTGTATGCTAAAATATTTCATGCCGTCTGTTCCTCCACTTCTGCCCCGCAACGGGAACACTTTTTATCACCATATCCGCTGTCATAATCCACAAAACTGCCGCAGTTCGGGCATTCAGCCCACTCTTCATTCCGTATCAGTTCTTCCAGCAAAGCTTCCGGATGCTGCCAGTCCACTTCGTCAAACAGCTGATCCGCAAATGCTTTCTGTCCTTTGCAGAGCCGCAGGAAATCTCCGGCGGTGTATACGGTGTCCGTCAGCTCCGGAACATAGCACGGCGCATCCGGACGGTTTTTATAAGCATCCCGGCTTTTAAATACATCTCCCTGCCGGTAAAATTCCTTCTCTAACCGGATAACCTTTCCATCCGAATTTAATTCGCAAATCCCTGTATCTTTCATCCTTTTTCTACTTTCCAAAGCCGGAAGAAAGGCCCTTTGTTTACTGGCCTCTCTTCCGGTTTTCCTGATTTTATATTTATCTTTTAATAGTCACCAGCTAATCAGAAGCAGCACAGTTCTACTTTACCGGAATCCGCATGGCAGTAGTACACGCTGTCTGACAGGAAATCCTCCGGGCGCACCGCATCCCGGTTGACCTCCTGCACCATCCCGTGCAGAAGATCCACATTGTCCTCTTTCCTGTACGGAACCGCGATCAGTTCATACACGCTAGAAGGCAGGATATAGCAGTCGCTTCCGATCCGCTCCATAAACTGTTTCATAAGCTCCGGCTCTGTCATGGCTGCGGCCGCAAAACGATTGCTGCTGCTCCACAGGATATACATGCGGTTTTTTTCCGGTTCAACCGGGCATTCCATATCTCCCAGCATATCTTTCAGCATGTCTTCCAGCGGCTGCAGCCGGTACTGATCCGGGGTTATATGGGCAGAAGCCGCGGCTTCCAGTTCATCCATGCCGATCCCCCAGTTTTTCAGATGTTCGGGGGAAATCTCCGCCGTCCCCCATCCTTTTTCCGGTATCCGGATATCCATATAATACGCTTCTGCCAGATCCAGATATCTTCTGTGGGCTATTTTGTTAAGCCGGGCTGCGTTCTTTTCATAGTTGACCAGTTTTTTATGTATCACAGGGCGGACTGTCTCCCATCTGGAAAGGTTTTCACGGTCGATCCGGACATCCAGTTCTTCTTTCGCCTTACTGCAGATATAGCCGGCAACGGTTTCATCTGTACTGGATTTTCCACAGTCATACCAT
>DKVI01000076.1 GCA_002491115.1 Lachnospiraceae bacterium UBA7182
TGATTGGAAAATTGATTTCCGTGCGAAAAAAGCCCTGGAGCATACCTGCCCCAAAGCTCAACGCACAAATTCCAAAACCTTATCAACATCAAGCGTATAAATCTCATATGATTGATGCTCTGCGCCAAAGACCCTGATAAGCGCCAAGGCGCGTATAACATACGCGCCAAAAAGCGGCTGTGCAGGATACCACAGCCGCTTTTCTCGTCTTTTCTATTATGCAAACGGATTTTCCGTTGGATAACGTACCCCTGCAGGCTGGTTATATCCAATCTCTTTTACATCCACTCCGATGTATTTAAAAACCTCATACAGCGCCTTGCCGTGATGTCCGAACGCAACCGCGCCGTGGTGCGGATAATTGCCTTCGATCAGCACATGGCGGTAGAATCTTTTCATCTCCGGAATCGCGAAGATACCGATGCTGCCGAAAGAACGGGTCGCCACCGGAAGCACCTCGCCGTTGGCCACATACGCGCGCAGCTTACAGTCCGCCGTACTCTGCAGACGGAAGAAAGTGATATCTCCGGGTGCGATGTCCCCTTCAAGAGTTCCCTGGGTCACTTCTTCGGGAAGGCTTCTTGCCATGATTAACTGATATTTCATCTGGCAGAAGGACAGTTTCTTCGTGCTGGTATTACCGCAGTGGAATCCCATAAATACGTCTTTGCTGGTGTAATTATATTTATCCTTAATATCTTCATTATAAAGATCATAGGGTACCGTATTGTTGATATCAAGAAGCGTTACCGCATCCTTGCTGACACAGGTTCCGATAAACTCGCTCAGGCAGCCGTAAATATCTACTTCACAGGACACCGGAATGCCGCGGCCGGTCAGACGGCTGTTGACATAACACGGAACAAAGCCAAACTGTGTCTGGAACGCAGGCCAGCATTTTCCCGCGATTGCCACATATTTTCTGTAACCTTTATGCGCTTCGATCCAGTCTAAAAGCGTCAGCTCATACTGTGCCAGTTTCGGAAGGATCTCCGGCTTTTTGTTGCCTTCTCCCAATTCTGCCTCCATATCGGCCACCACTTCTTTAATGCGCGGATCTCCTGCATGCTTGTTAAAGGCCTCAAACAGGTCCAGTTCTGAATTTTCTTCAATCTCTACGCCCAGGTTATAAAGCTGCTTGATCGGCGCGTTGCATGCCAGGAAATTCAACGGACGCGGGCCAAAGCTTATGATTTTCAGATCAGACAGGCCTGCGACAGCTCTTGCAACGGGCAGAAATTCATGGATCATATCCGCGCATTCTTCGGCGGTTCCTACAGGATATTCCGGGATATATGCTTTAATGTTGCGAAGGGCCAGGTTATAGCTTGCGTTAAGCATGCCGCAATACGCGTCGCCGCGGCCCTGGATCAGATTATCACCGGATTCTTCCGCCGCCGCCACGAACATCTTAGGTCCTTCAAAATGTTTTGCAAGCAGCGTTTCGGAGATCTCGGGGCCGAAATTGCCAAGATATACCACCAGGGCATTGCAGCCCGCCCCTTTGATATCCTCCAGCGCCTGCACCATGTGAATCTCGCTCTCCACAATGCATACCGGACATTCATAGATGTCCTTTGCATCATATTTTGCCTGGTATGCCTCTACCAGTGCCTTTCTTCTGTTCACGGATAAAGATTCCGGAAAACAGTCCCGGCTTACTGCCACGATACCGATCTTTACTTCTGGAATGTTGTTCATTTGATTACCTCCTTATATAATGGTTAAATCATCTCAAATAACGGCCTGCATGCCGGATAGATCTTTTTAAACTGCTGGTAGCGCTCTTCATATCTGGCAGCCAGCGCAGGGTCAGGACTGATTGTATCAACTGTTTTTACCAGCCTGGAAGCGGCCTCTTCCACGCTTCCATAGGCGCCGCACGCCACAGCCGCCAGCATGGCGCCGCCAAGGGCCGGTCCTTCTTCAATCGCCGGCACATCCACTTTCAGGTTCATAACATTGGCGATGATTTTTTTCCAGAGAGGGCTTTTGGCGCCGCCTCCGCAGATCTTCGTACGTTCAATCCGGATTCCCAGAGATTTTGCCACTTCAAGAGAATCCCTGAGGGCAAACGCAACCCCTTCCAGAACAGCCTGTGTCATATCCGCACGGGTCGTATCCATCGTCATACCGATAAAAGTTCCTCTTGCTTTCGGATCATTGTGCGGAGACCGCTCGCCCATTAAATAAGGAAGAAAATAGACATGATTTTCCCCCAGCTTTTCGATGGCCTTCTGCTCCGCGGCATAGTCCTTTGTCCCGATAATCTCGTCCATCCACCATTTATTGCAGGAAGCCGCGCTGAGCATGCACCCCATCAGGTGATAATGTCCGTCCGCGTGGGCAAACGCATGAAGGGCGTTATGCTCATCCACGCCAAAGTGCTCGGATGATATAAAGATCGTCCCGCTGGTCCCCAGAGAAATATTGCACATGCCCTCGCCGACCGTACCGGTCCCCACTGCCGCCGCCGCGTTGTCTCCGGCCCCGGCCGCCACTTTGACCGCAGCAGGGATGCCCAGTTCTTCTGCAACTTTGGGCAGTACGGTCCCGACTGTCTCATAAGACTCATAGATTCTGGCAAGCTGTTCTTCATGAATGCCGCAGATATCCAGCATTTCTTTGGACCAGCAGCGATTCTTTACATCAAAAATCAACATACCGGACGCATCTGACACATCCGTACAGTGTACGCCTGTCAGTCTGTAGGCAATATAGTCTTTGGGCAGCATGATCTTTTTGATCCGGGCAAAATTCTGAGGTTCTTTATTTTTTACCCAAAGAATCTTCGGCGCCGTAAAACCTGTAAATGAAATATTAGCCGTATACCTGGAAAGCTTTTCTTTTCCAATGACATGGTTCAGGTAATCACACTCTTCCTGGGTGCGGCCGTCGTTCCACAGAATCGCCGGGCGGATCACTTTATCTTTGTCATCCAGAATCACAAGTCCGTGCATCTGTCCTCCAAAGCTGATACCTGCCACCTGGCTTTTATCAAAATCCGAAAGTAATTCCTTTAACCCTTCCATTGTCTGCGTATACCAGTCTTCAGGGTTTTGTTCCGACCATCCGGGGTTGGGAAAATAGAGAGGGTATTCACGGGATACTACCTTCTGAATCTTCCCCTCCGCATCCATCAGCAAAAGCTTGACTGCAGAGGTTCCCAGATCTACTCCAATAAACAACATACGTTTCTCCTATCACAGTTTTGCATCTCTCCTTACCAGTGTTGAGATGCCGCTATTTTATTTGCGTGTCCGGGCACGTTCTGATATTATAATACCCCACCTGTCTGGTATTTGCAAGTTTTTTCTGTTATTCTTTTTATTTTTATGAATTATATCCAATTTTTCCCTGCTGTTTTATGAAAATAAAACAGATTTTTGTGCAATTTTTATAGATGTTCCGTGCCCGAACACATTATAAAAGATTGACAGTTTTCTCAATATCCGATATATTTAAAGCAATACAACACAGGAGGACTTTATGACGACGATCAGAGAAATCGCGGATCTGGCCGGGGTTTCCCGGGGTACCGTGGACCGGGTACTCAACAATCGGGGATCTGTCAATCCTAAAACAGCCGAAAAGGTCATGAATATTATCAAAGCGCTGGATTACCGCCCGAATAAGGCCGGCGCTGTGCTGGCCGCACAGAAAAAGAAATACAAAATAGGCGTCATCCTCTTCAGTGAACATAACCCCTTTTTTGATGAAGTGATGGAAGGCGTCTGCACAAAAGCCGCGGAGCTTAAGGATTATGGGATCACCACCATTACGAAAAGAGTTGAATTTGACGCGGATGCGCAGCTTTCCGCCATCGATGAACTGATGGAGGACGGGATTCACGGGCTGCTGCTGGCGCCTTACAATCATATCCGGATACAGGAGAAAATAGATGAACTGACCGGACAGCAGATTCCGGTCGTCACTGTCAATACAGATATCGACGGCTCCCGGCGGATGGCTTATGTGGGAAGCGACTATTTCCGCGGCGGGTGTATGGCGGCAGGGCTTCTGGCCCTTATAACCAGCGGTCCTGTAAAGTTACAGGTCATTACCGGCTCTCTCAATGTGTTGTGTCACAGCGAACGGGTCAACGGGCTCCGCCACACGCTTGCGCATACTTACCCCCGAATCCAGGTGGCGGGCGTCTGGGAAAATCACGATGATGAATTTGAAAGCTACGCGCTTATCAGACAGCTTCTGAAAGAACATCCCCTGACAGACGCCCTGTTCTTTGCCGCCGCCGGCGTATACGGAGGATGCAAAGCGGTCCTGGAATCCGAATGCCGTCCCAGGATTATCACGTTTGACGAAATACCCTCTACCCTGGATCTGTTAAAGCAAGGGGTTATCTCCGCCACCATCAGCCAGGAGCCTTACAAACAGGGTTTTTTGTCCCTGGGCATCCTGTTTGAATACCTGACCTCCGGCATACAGCCGCAAAAAGAACACAACTTCGTAGAACATTCTATAAAAATACGGGAAAATATATAAAGACTGCCGGGAGTTCTCCCGGCAGTCTTTTCCTTAAAAGAAACTGTTTTACTCTTCCAATACCGACGTGCAGTGGGGACATCTGGTCGCATGGATATCAATCTCCGACATACAATAGGGACACTTTTTGGTGGTGGGCGCCTTTGGCTTCTCCTCCGGCTTTTTCATCACCTTATCTTTTGCCGAATTGATCACTTTCACCATGGTAAACACCACCAGAGCGGTCAGAAGGAAATTGATGACTGCGGAAAGGAACGCGCCGTAGGCCAGCGTCGCCGCATTATCCCCGATACCAAAGGATACGGACATACCCGCTATATTAAGACCGTTGGTGATCAGTGACAGAACCGGCATAAAAATATCATTGACCAGCGAATTTACAATTGCCGTAAACGCGCTTCCGATAATCACACCGACTGCCATATCCATGACGTTTCCTCTGGATATAAATTTCTTAAACTCATCAAAAAAGTTCTTCATCACACACTTTCCTCTCTTGTATCTGTCAGCTTCGTTCCCGCTCTGTCGCTTCTTTATAGATCAGACAGGCGGCGCTGTTGGGACATTTTTCATAGTTACAGTCAAATTCTGTCATTTTCAGGGAACCGTCCGGCTGGCGCTCATACTCGCAGGCCACCGTGCGGGTCTCATTGCTGGTGCGGCAAAAACCGCTGATAAATGCTTCCTCTGTCTCTCCTGCCATACTCATGCGCTCCTTACATACACAACGGATATTTCTCCGTCAGTCCCTGAATCAGCG
Organism: Lachnospiraceae bacterium UBA7182; assembly: GCA_002491115.1. Lineage (GTDB taxonomy): Bacteria > Bacillota > Clostridia > Lachnospirales > Lachnospiraceae > Hominiventricola. The sequence continues at coordinate 5,264 of DKVI01000076.1, forward strand.
ATTTTGCTTTCGGCGCCGCGGATTCACCTTCTTTGAGCATCATGGCGATGGCGTCCGCAATCACATCCATATCCTGCTCGTTCAGACCGCGGCTGGTCACTGCCGCGGTTCCCAGACGGACGCCGCTTGTGACAAACGCGGAACGGGGCTCATTGGGAATCGTGTTTTTATTGGCTGTGATATTGGCCAGATCCAGAAGGTTCTCCGCTTCCTTTCCGGAAACTTCCAGATTGGTCAGATCTACCAGCATCAGATGGTTGTCGGTGCCGCCGGACACGATTTTGATTCCGCGGTCCATCAGCCCTTTACAGAGCGCTTTGGCATTCTTTACGATATTTCTCTGATATTCTTTATAGGCTTCGCTCTGGCATTCTTTTAAGCATACCGCCTTGGCGGCGATCACATGCATCAGCGGACCGCCCTGGATGCCCGGAAAGACTGCCTTGTTAAAGTTAAACTTTTGCGCCGTAGCGGCGTCCGACAGGATCATGCCGCCTCTGGGCCCTCTTAAGGTCTTATGAGTGGTGGTCGTCGTCACATGGGCATAGGGAATGGGACTTGGATGCACGCCTGCGGCCACCAGGCCCGCAATATGCGCGATATCCACCATCAGGTAGGCGCCCACTTCGTCCGCAATCTCGCGGAATCTTTTGAAATCAATGATTCTTGCATAGGCGCTGGCGCCTGCCACGATCAGTTTCGGTTTACACTCCAGGGCAATGCGGCGCACTTCCTCATAATCGATAAATCCTTCGTCATTGACGCCGTACTGATGCACCTCGAAATATTTGCCTGACATATTGGCAGGGCTTCCGTGGGATAAGTGTCCTCCATGGGCCAGATTCATGCCCAGTACCCTGTCCCCCGGCTCCAGCATGGCAAAGAATACCGCCATGTTCGCCTGTGCGCCGGAGTGGGGCTGCACGTTGGCATACTCGCAGCCAAAGACTTCTTTCGCGCGTTTGATGGCCAGTTCTTCCACCACATCCACACACTCGCAGCCGCCGTAATATCTCTTGTGGGGATATCCTTCGGCATATTTATTCGTCAGGGGGCTGCCCATGGCCGCCATCACTGCTTTACTTACCCAGTTTTCGGACGCGATCAGTTCGATATGGCTGTTCTGTCTCTCCATCTCATCGGTGATGGCCTGCGCCACCTCCGGGTCTGTTGCTTTTACCTCATCCAATGAGTACATAAATAAATCCTCCTATTGTAGTACCACTCTTAATAAATGTATTTCTGTAAAAGACATTTGTTTTTCACATGGCTACTACTCTACCATGTTATTTACATCTTGTCAAACCTTTTATTCGCCGCATCTTTCCGCAAAATCCTCTATGGACATCAGCGTAAGCCCTTTGGCGGGCGCTGTGGGGCCTGCGGCCCTGCGGTCTTTTGCCGCAAGGATCTTCTGCATCTGTTCCGGTTCCCACTCGCCCCTCCCGATCTTCATCAGGGTGCCTGCGATGATGCGGACCATATTATAGAGGAAACCGCTTCCCGACACCCGTATGATCAAAAGCTCGCCCTCTTTTAACACCTGTAAGCTGTAAATCGTGCGGACCGTCGTATTCACCTGTGCCCCTGCCGCGCAGAAGCTTTGAAAATCATGTTCCCCTGTCAGATAAGACGCCGCCTGCCGCATCCGTTCCACATCCAGCGGATGGTAGGTAAAATAAGTGTTCAGGCGGTAAGCCGGAAGCGGAAATTCCCGATTTAAGATCCGGTATTCATAGGTTTTTACCGTGTGCTGATACCTGGGATGATAATCCGGTTCCACCTCACAGGAATGCTGGATGCGGATATCCTCCGGAAGCCGCTGGTTCAGGGCGTAGGAGAATTTATCCCCCGGCATTCTGACATTCGTGTCAAAAACGGCTATATTCCCCATGGCGTGGACGCCGGAATCCGTCCGGCTTGCACCCATCACACGGACAGTTTCCCCCGTCATCTGGCTCAATATTCGGTTTAACACCGATTCTATGGTTTCTCCGTTCTTCTGTATCTGCCAGCCCTTGTAATTGGTACCGTCATAGGCTACCACCAGTTTGACCCGTTTCATGTAAAATACCTTCCCACCAGAATCATCACGGCCAGATAGCACCAGACGACGCCATAAGCCGTCTTGTCCCTGCTCTCATAGTGGAGCGGTTTCATCTTCGTCCTTCCGTCCCCGCCATGGTAGCAGCGCGCCTCCATGGCCATGGCCAGGTCATTGGCGCGGCGAAAGGCCGAGATAAAAAGCGGCACCAGAAGGGGCACCATGGCTTTGGCTTTCTGTATCAGATTTCCGGTCTCAAAATCGGCCCCCCTGGCGATCTGGGCTTTCATGATCTTGTCCGTCTCTTCCAGCAGGATCGGAATAAATCGAAGGGCAATGGACATCATCATGGCGATCTCGTGAACCGGCACATGTATCTTTTTCATAGGCCCCAAAAGCTTCTCCAGCCCGTCCGTCAGATCATTGGGCGTGGTCGTCAGCGTCATGACAGAAGACCCGATGATCAGGTAAATCAGACGGATTGCCATAAATACCGCCGTCCTGACCCCCTGGTCTGTAATCCGGAAGATGCCCCACCTCCAGAGTACAATTTCCCCGTCTATCAAAAACAGGTTAAAGACCGCCGTAAGCACTAAAAGCAGGACGATTGCCTTCAACCCTTTCGTAATATATTTAAAAGGTACTTTTGACAGTTTAATAACGACCCCCAGAAAAAGGGTAGCAACCGCGTATCCCACGATCCCGTTCGCCACAAAAAGGGAGATCACATAAATGACCGTCGTCACCAGCTTCACTCTGGGGTCTAACTGATGGATGACGGATTTCGCCGGATAGTATTGTCCTAATGTAATATCTCGAATCATGGTATCACCCCTGTCGGCCTTTCAGCCAGTTCTCTATGGCATCCGCCGCTTCCCGGATCGTGGTCGCGTCCGTATCTACCTCTGCGCCTTTTGCTTTCAGTTCCTGCATCAAATATGTCACCTGGGGAGCGGCAAGCCCGATCTCTTCCAGCTCTTTGTAATGCCGGAATACTTCTTTTGGCACACCGTCAAACTTCACCTGCCCCTGGTTCATCACAATGATACGGTCCACATACCTGGCCACATCCTCCATACTGTGGGAAACCAGAACGATCGTAATGCCCCGCTCCTTTTTAAGCCTGGCGATCTGATCCAGAATCTCATCCCTGCCTTTCGGGTCCAGCCCTGCCGTAGGCTCATCTAAGATCAACACTTCCGGCTCCATGGCCAGCACGCCGGCAATGGCCACCCGCCTTTTCTGCCCGCCGGACAGTTCAAAGGGGGAACGCCTGTCGTATTCTTCCTTCATACCCACCAGCCGCAGGGCGGCTTTGGCTTTCTCTTCCGCCTCTTCTTTGGAAAATCCCAGGTTCCTTGGGCCAAAACACACATCCGTCAGCACATCGATCTCAAACAACTGATGTTCCGGATACTGGAAGACCAGCCCCACCTTGCTGCGCAGCTCTTTCATGGAAAAGCCCTCTCCGTAGATATCCTTTCCATTATAATAGATCGTTCCGCCGGTTGCTTTCATAAGGCCGTTTAAATGCTGCACCAGCGTGGACTTACCTGAACCGGTATGCCCGATCAGGCCCACAAACTGGCCGTCAGGGATCTCCAGATTGATATCTTTTAGAGCGTGTATCTCATAGGCTGTACCTTCCGCGTAGGTATAGTTTACATTTTTGACTTTAATCGCCATAATTCATCCACCAGTTCTTCATTACTCAGTATCCCGTCTGGAAGAAGAATGCCCCGTTTTTTAAGCTCATAGGCCAGCAGCGTCGCCTGAGGCACATCCAGACGAAGCCTTTTTAATTCCTCCACCTGGGAAAATATTTCCTTGGGCGTCCCCTCCATGACCACTTTTCCGCTGTCCATGACATAGACATGATCCGCCTCTATGACTTCTTCCATATAATGGGTAATCAAAAGGATCGTGATTCCTTCTTCTTTATTTAATTTCCGTGCCGTCTTTATGACACTTTTGCGTCCGTTGGGGTCTAACATGGCGGTGGGCTCGTCCAGAACGATGCACCTGGGATGCATGGCCATGACGCCCGCGATAGCCACCCGCTGCTTCTGTCCGCCGGATAATCTGTTGGGGGAATGATGGCGGTATTTTAACATGCCCACCGCGCTCAGGCTTTCTTCCACCCGCTGCCAGATCTCATCCGTGGGTACGCCCAGGTTCTCCGGTCCGAATCCCACATCTTCTTCCACCACGGTACCGATAATCTGGTTATCCGGATTCTGGAACACCATCCCTGCATCCTGGCGGATCTCCCACAGTTTATCCTCGTCTTTTGTATCCATGCCGTCCACGAAAAGTGTCCCTTCCGTGGGCGTTAAAATGGCGTTGATATGTTTGGCAAAGGTGGATTTGCCGGAACCGTTATGGCCCAGAATCGCAATAAACGCGCCCGGCCTGATATGCAGGTTTACATGATCCACCGCCCGCTTCTTTTCTTCCACATTTCCTTCTTCATCCAGCCGTTCATAGTCAAATGTGAGCCCTTCTGCCCGTATCATACTTTTTCTCCTTGGAAAAATGCTGTAAAATCAGATATGATTATACCATGAATCTGCGAAAATTCAAGGAATTTAGGCGATTTTTGCTCATATGCTCCTACGGCACCCGGCTCATTGCGCACGGAAATAAAAAATGCACCAGTTCCCTGCCTTCCTGCCGTATCATGGCTGATCCTGCAGGTCCAAGCGCCCTGGCTGTTCTAAGGGAAGCCTCGTTCTGCATGTCCGCAAGCAGGTGTACTTCCGGAAGTTCCAGCACCTTAAACGCGTACCAAAGGACCGCCTCCGCGCTCTCCCGCGCGTATCCTTGTCTCTGACATTCCGATGCGATCATATACCCCATCTCCACCGCGTCGTTTAAAATCTCCGAGGGAAACAGGCCCGCCCTTCCCACCACCCGGCCGGTCTTTTGTTCCAGTATGGTCCACAGGCCGAAATCATAAAAGCTGTAGGCAAAACGGATATATGCCTCCATAAACTCTGTCTCTTCTTCAAGTGTCGGCTGCATGGGCTTTAAGTAAGTCTCCATCCCTGGTTCTTTGCCGATTCGATACAGTTCCGGCACGTCCCCAAGGACTGTCTCCCTTAAAATCAGCCTCTTTGTGTGGGCGATCTCCACCGGCTTTCCCGCCTTCCGGCATGCGTCCCTTTCCAGAAAAGCCGGGTCTGTCTCCATATCTTCCCACATATCCGATTCCCCTTTTAAAACTTTTTGTCTATCTTACGCCCTCATTTCCTGCTCCGTCAACCATGATTCTGCATAAATACCCTCTTTACGAATCCTTCATTATCCGTTAAAATAAGTCTGTCTGGCAGGAAAAGACAGAAAATCACAAAAAAGGAGAATGATCCAATGGCACAGAATCCAGTCGTCACATTTGAAATGGAAAACGGCGATATCATCAAAGCGGAGCTTTATCCCGATGTCGCGCCCAACACAGTCAACAACTTTTTAAGCCTTGTAAAGAAAGGATTTTACAACGGTCTGATCTTCCACAGAGTCATCGAAGGCTTTATGATCCAGGGCGGATGCCCGGACGGAACCGGCATGGGCGGCCCCGGCTATAACATCAAAGGCGAATTTACACAGAACAAGTTTAAAAACGACTTAAAACATACAAGGGGCGTCCTCTCCATGGCGAGAGCCATGCATCCCGACAGCGCGGGAAGCCAGTTCTTTATCATGCATAAAGTCGCCCCGCACCTGGACGGCGCTTACGCTTCTTTCGGAAAAGTTACAGAAGGCCTAGACGTGGTTGACAAAATCGCGAAGACCGACGTGGATTATCAGGACAGACCTGTCGTCCCCCAGGTCATCAAGTCCGTGACCGCCGACACCTTCGGCACAGAATATCCGGAACCGGAGACGCTGCCGGAATAAACTGACAGGGGAAGTTATACCCGCGCGGGCGGCATATAACTTCCCCTGTTCTTTTTCTTTAATCCCCGCTTAAATAAATGCGGATTCTCTACCTGTATCCTTTTTTCAAAAGTTTTTGATCATTAGACCCTTTTTTGTTTCAACAATACATCTATTTCATCAATATCTATATCTGGCTCACTTTTCTTTTCTCTGGTGTAATCTCCATACCCCAGATCATATTGCTGCATAAATCGCACCATACCTACAGGACCTAAGGCGTCCTTAAGCGCCTGCATTCCAATCATTCGGACTTCTGATGGATTATTTAAATTAACGCCTAAAAATGCGGATAATTTGTCTAAGCATATACTATATAATACAGTCTTCATATCTCTTCCTAAACCTTTCGTCCAGTTCATCCTGCGTATAGGTTTTGGCCCCATTCATCCTGGCTTGTTCTGCACAAAGCACCCGGCTTCTCATCAATAACAGTACCCTGGCCAGTTCGGATATTTCTTTATATTGATTTCTAAGCTCTGCAGAAGACCGTATATTCATCGCGTCTGCTCCTTTCGTGTATAATTTAGATATAATTATACATAGGATAGTCAGAAATTACAAAGTTATTGTTCCCTTCCATTCTGTGCTCTGTTCACATCCTCCCGAAGAAGTCTGTAGATCGCGGCGGCCAGCGGCACGCCGATGAGCATACCGGCGATCCCCATGACACCGCCTCCGACAGTGACGGCGGCAAGTACCCATATGGCGGGCAGACCCAGGGAGGAACCCACCACCTTAGGATAGATCAGGTTTCCCTCCAACTGCTGTAATATGCTTAAATAAATAAGAAAGATAATTGCCTGTATGGGAGATACCGTCAGAATCATCAAAGCCCCGACGCCGGCACCGATATACGCTCCCGCAACGGGAATCAGCGCGGTAAACGCAATCAGCGCGCCGATCATCGCCGCGTAAGGCAGGCGCAGAATCATCATGCCGACCGCACAGAGCGTTCCCAGGATCAGCGCCTCTATACACTGGCCCACAATGTACTTATGAAAACATTCATTCAATATGGAAAGTACATAACAACAGCGGGTATAAAGCTTCTCTTTCATATAGCGCTTCATTACTTTATTGACCTGCCCTCCTATTTTTTCCTTGCCTGCCAGCAGATACATGGAAAATATGACGGCAAGCAGCATCGTGACAGCTCCGGAAAAAACAGTGGACGCAACACTGACCGTTGTTTCCATCACATTACCGACCCCGGCAGTCAGAATGCCGAAGATCTGTTCTGTCCTGGATCTCCAGTCCACCGCGTCAAGGGAGGCCAGAATATCCTCCGGTACAATGTTCCAGTCTTCCAGCCAGTTTAAGACAAATTCGATCGTTCCGGGAATCCGGGCGATCAAAAGTTCCACACAGGATACCAGTTCCGGTACCACCAGTTTAAGAAGCAGTATTACGATTACCAGCAAAGTTACAAACGCCGCCACCATACAGACCGGCCTGCGGCTTTTCCCCACACCCGAATTTCCTCTTTTAGGAAAATAATACTTTTCATAAAACGTCATCAAAATATTAATGATATACGCAACCACACAGCCAATCAAAAGCGGTATGGCCGCTTTTATTAAAGTTGCCGCCAGACCCGCAAAAAACGGCCAGTAAGTGACGCATAAATACAATAAAAAGACACTGACCCCCAGCCTGAAACAAGATTTCCATTCAACTTTCATGATTAACTCCCAAAAACACCTGCCGCCGGACAGACCGTCCGCAGCAGGTGTTTTTATCTGATCTGTTATTTTCTTGCAATCGCAGCTTTTACTTTCTGAGCGATGTGTTCTGCCGTCAGTTTGAATCTGTCTTCCAGATAATCCTGCGGTCCGACCTCGCCGAACTCGTCTTCTATTGCCACATACTCTACAGGTACCGGCTGCCTGCGGCTCAGCACTTCTGCAACCGCACTGTACAGGCCGCCGATCTTATTGTGGTTCTCGGCTGTCACTACCGCGCCTGTGGATTTCGCGTATTTAAGCACCAGTTCTTCGTCTAAAGGCTTCACGGTAAACATATCGATCACTGTGATCTTGACGCCTTCTTTTGCCAGAAGCTCTGCCGCTTCCATGGCTTTTGCCACCATAATGCCGCAGGCGATCACGACTGCGTCCGCGCCGTCTTCTTTTACCACGATACCTTTTCCGATCTCAAATTTGGAGCCGTCTTCGTACATCTTCTTGTTGTTCTTACGGCCCACGCGGATGTATTTCACACCCTCAATGTCTTTGCACTGCTCTAAGACACTCTCCAGCATAGCAGCATCCGTGATATCAAATACATAAGCGCCGGGGATCGCGCGGTACAGCGCCATGTCTTCAAACGGCATATGGGTTCCGCCGTTAAAAGCCGCGCATACGCCCGGGTCCGTACCGATGATTGTCACGGAGTTTCCCGCGTAAGCGCCTGATAAGAACACCTGGTCATAGCAGCGGCGGGACGCGAACGGCCCGAAGGTGTGTACAATCGGTTTAAATCCGACTGCGGACATACCTGCCGCGATACCGACCATATTCGCCTCCGCGATACCGCAGTTGATCGCCCGGTCCGGATTCTCTTTCGCCCATTTCGCGGTGCCGATACAGTTCATCAGATCGGCGTCCAAATATACCACATCTTTATCTTCCTGGGCAAGACGGGGGATCGTCGCCCCTAACACATCTTTAAATGCGCGGTCTTTTTCACCGTTATATACAACTTTCATCCCTATCTCTCCTTTCAGCTTACGCAAACGCCTTTAATTCTTCTTTTAATCCTGCAAGCCACTTGTCATAGACCTCTCCTGTCATGGTCATGGAGTGGTTTGCCATTGTCTCTTCGACTTCTTTCACACCTTTTCCTTTGACTGTATCCAGGATAATCGCAATCGGCTTGTCCTCTGCCTTTTTGGTCAGAGCTTCGTAGAGCTGCGGAATGTCGTTGCCGTCGATGCGGACCGCATCAAAACCAAAAGCGGCAAATTTTTCTCTTAAATCGCCGGAGTTTAAGATATCTTTTGTATAGCCGTCCAACTGTTTTTTATTGTTGTCAATGAGCCATACCAGGTTCGTCACTTTCTTTGCCGCGGTGAACATAGCTGCTTCCCATACCTGGCCTTCGTTGATCTCGCCGTCGCCGACGATCAGGAACGTACGGGAATCTCTTCCTTTCAGCTTGTCGCCCAGCGCCATACCCACTGCCAGGGATGTTCCCTGTCCAAGAGAACCTGTAGTCATATCGATACCAGGCGTCTTCCTGCGGTCACAGTGACTTGGAAAATTGGTTCCCGGCTGGTTCAGCGTCTTGATATCCTCATACGGGAAGAAACCTTTCAGTCCAAGAGCCGCGTAGATCGCCGGACCTGCATGTCCTTTGGAGCAGATCAGCTTGTCGCGGTCTTCCATCCTAGGATTTTTGGGATCGTATTTCATTACAGTACCGTACAGGACAGCTACCGCGTCTGCGATACTCAGAGAACCGCCCACATGGCCGAATCCTCTTGCCTTAAACTCTTCTACAGCGCCGATCCTGATCTCCAGGGCAAAGCGCCGTAACTCTTTTTCCAATTGATTGTCCAGCATAAAATAGTCCTCCTTTATGTTGCTTTTTGGGGTTTTAACACCGACGTCTTACAGGCGTGCCACACCGCTTCT
>DKVI01000094.1:0-1609 GCA_002491115.1 Lachnospiraceae bacterium UBA7182
GAATTGAGCTGGGGAAGCCCGACCAGAAGGATGACCGCACGGTCTTTGGAATCCATCTCAAAGTTGAAGAGGATCTTTAAGTCATTAAGGACAGCATTGCTGACATAGTTGGCTTCGTCAATGATGATGACAGGTGTCCGGCGCTTTTCAACCGCAAGGCGTGTGATCTCATCCTGTATGGCTTTGAAATTGTCGGGCTTGCGGAAGGAAGGCTGCGCACCAAGTTCACCGGCAAGGTTACGGTAAAAGTCATTTACCGTGAGTGTGGACAGCCCGGAATAGACGACCTTGTACAGGGAGGGGTTCAGGGAAGCCTTCCACTTACGGACAGCCGTGGTCTTTCCCCTGCCGGCAGCACCGGTAAGCAGCCCAAAACCCTTGTTTTTGGCAAGATAATCAAGGCGAAAGGCAGCCTCGCGGCTTTCCTGCGTATCTACCGGGATCTCTTTTGAGTTTTTGAGGAATGGATTGAATTCCAATCCAAAACGGGCAATGGATTCCATTAGTATTCACCTCCGCTCAGATGTATTTTTTCACGTTTTACGGATGCGTTTTCCTGTTTATTGAGGATACGGATGGGAGTCAGGGAGCCGTCATGCTCCACAACAAAGATGTCCTTCATATCCGGGGAATAACGCAGGGTAATGCGTTGTTTTGCAAAACGGCAGTCCACTTCATATTCGATCTGGTCGATAACAATGACGCTGTCAGCAGAAACACGGCGTTCCAATTCCAAAAGAAAGCATTCTTCAATCTGCTGCATCTCCAGGCGCCGGATTTTTTCTGGTTCTGAAAAGAACCTGTCCTGTGGGGATTTCCCCTGCAGCGAAGAGTGGACGGAAAGGTTATATGACCGCACGAAAGTGAGCAGGGATCCCCGCAGCTGATCAAGGGAGTGGAAATCCCGCATGTCCAGGGCCGCCATCCAGCAGTCCTTCATGGTACGGAACCAGCGTTCAATCTTGGCTTTTGCCGTTGGCGTGTACGGACGGCAGTAATTGATGGTGGAACCGATCCGTGCGGCAAGCAGTTCCATCTGCCGGTTTTTGTAAGCGCTGCCGTTATCAAAGTTGAGTACTTTGGGCACCCCGTACTTTGAGACGGCTGACTTTAAGACGGACATGAGGCTGACAAAGCTGTCATGGAAGAATACGTCAATGCCGGTAATCATGCGGCTTGCATCATCGATCAGTGCAATGATATAAACGCGGTGCTTTTTACCGTCAGGTGTTTTCAGATATGGTCCCACGGAGGAATCCCCGCACCACACTTCATTGATGTGGGGACGCTCATAGCGGCGCATATCCTGGCTGCCCGTCAGTTTCTTTTCGAGGGAAAGACGGTTGATGAAGCGCAGCACCGTCGATTCGGACAGCTCTCCCCGGCAGATGCTGCCATTATCCTGCAGCTGTCTGTAGATAGCGGCTGCGCTCATCCGGGGATAGTGCTCTTTCAGGTAGATGATCTGTTCCATCAGGGCATCATCCAGCTTCCGGGGCTTTCCTTCATCCGAGCGTCCGGCAGGCTGCAGGGCATCGAAACCGTTTTTTAAGTAGATCTCATACCATTTGGCAAGTGTATTCGGTGCATAGTGGCGCAGACTTCCGTC
>DKVI01000094.1:1957-3451 GCA_002491115.1 Lachnospiraceae bacterium UBA7182
ATGTCATGTCGTTTTTCCTGTTCCATAGGTAACATTCCTCCTTTATGTGATGATAAGAGGAGTATAAACGGAATAACACAGGGCTGCACGGCGGGTTATGTTGGTGGGGAAAAAAGGATATTCGGTGTGTTTTTTATCTGCATGAACTGTTTCCCAAAAAGTGACAGGCACTGCTGCGTAAGGGCAGACAGAGGACGCAAAAGGATACGTTCGGAACGCAGGCGTTCACGCCAGAAAGCAAGGTACCGCCGGATCAGCTTAAAAGGAGTCCTCTCATCCAGTTCCGGATTGGTATCCAGAACGGCAGAAGGGTCGGTGCCATCCTCATAGGCTTCGGCCACTGCAGCCTGATCTTCCAGTGGAATCCGGGAGTAAGGGGCTAAGTCTGACGGGAGGAGTGCATGGGAACGGTTGCAGCTGCGGCACAGGACACGCCGGATTTTCAGCCGGCATATGGTGCCATCCGTCTTGACATCACGATGGTAGGAGCCATAGCGGATCAGGGTTCCGGAGCGGCCGCAAGTGCAGGAAAGCTGGGAAGGTTCTATCGATTCCATGAGCTCATTATAAGATTTTTGAGAAATAGGGTTGCATTCATTGATCAATATGGTTATCATAATCTTGCTGGTGGTCTTATGGCCACAGTGTTGTGAAAGGCAGGAGGCGAACTTTGGTCAGTGGGCTCCTGCCTTTTTTCTTATCAGTAACCATAGTATGATAACACAGATGGACACCATAAATAAATAATCTGACACGAAATGCATCAGATTAACATATTTACGGCATCTATTTATTTGATGGGAAAATGGGGATTTAGCAGATACAAATTTGACGGTTTATATTATATTAACAGGAAAATTTTCCACATGAAAGAAGTCCACCAGTATAGGACAGGAGTACAAGATTCTTTTTCATAGGAAAAACACAACACTAAAAATTTAACACAAAAAGCTAATTGGTTTTTAATATGGGTTTACCATGTTCCAGCTCTAATTTGAAATGTGTATAACTTATTACACAATTTGATAAATATTTTCTTTCATTTGTCTGCTATGTCAACATTTTTATATTTCATTTATTTTTCTTTTAGAAATTATTTATATTTTTCATCGTCCATCAATAAAAAATCTCCCATTTTACATGAAAAAAATGTGCCTGCCATGAGGTTTTTTACAGATTTCATTTTTGGAGGGCATACAGGGAGGTAAAACCATGAAAAAAGAAATGGAAACAACAAAGGATGCTGCTATCAACCATTCTAAATCAACAAAAGTAGATAAAACAACAAAAGTAAAAAGAAGTTCAACCCAGGATTCCATATTAGAAGAGAAAGAAATTCAGGCATCCAAACTGCCACAGGAAACAGATACAGCATGTGAGACAATAAAGGATGATGACAAAAATCATTCCAAAGCAACAAAGGACAATGAAGCAAAAGAAGTAAAAAGAAGAGGAGCATATAGGACAAAGGCAAAAGCAGGAAAAATTGATAAA
>DKVI01000114.1 GCA_002491115.1 Lachnospiraceae bacterium UBA7182
AACAGTTTATAAGTTTAACCTGTTCATTATGAACAACATGTTGATTATTTTTACACGATACAGTATAATGGATCTCAGGAAACAGGCAGGAAACCATATGAGAAATCTGTACGGTTACGAAACAGATCCGAAAAATGATTGATTTGCGGGGAAAAAATATCATGCCAGAAAAGACCAGAAAAGAAGACCGGCGCATCCGATATACGAAACAGGTCATCAAAGAAACATTTTTAAAACTGCTGGAGAAAAACAGTTTCGCCAAAATTACGGTCACCGAACTGTGCCGTATGGCAGAGATCAACCGGGGCACCTTTTACCTGCATTATTATGATATGAATGATGTGCTGGACGATATCCTGAATGACATGCTCTCTGATACTTCCAGCGTCATGGAGCATGTCCTTTCACAGAAATGTAATACTCCGAACTGCTCTTACCCTTTCTGTGACAAAATCCACAGTAATGACATGTTCCGCCACCTGCTGCTGGACGATACGATCTTTACAAAGATCATTGATAAAATGGCGAATCACAAGGAGCATTATATTACCTGGCTCATGTCTCACAGCATCCTTACATTTGAAGAGGCAGAGGCTGTCTTTTACTTTCAGATGAACGGTTGCCTGGCCATCAATAAACTGATGTCCCGCAACCACTGCAGCGACTGGAAGAAAATCCAGAAAACAATTGACGCTTTTATAAAAGCCGGGCTGGAGAGCTTTCTGATTCATGACCAGAGGATGTAATCCTGTAACCCTAAAACAACGGTATCCCCTCTTCCATTTACTGTAATAATAACGGGGGTTCTCTCCTCGTGGCATTGTCTGGATCTTTCACTGTAGTGATTCCTGAGATCTGAAGATGGTCTGATCAATTCCATATGAGTTTCCTTTCTGCCTTATCTTCTAACAGCTACAGAGCCTTCAACTTTTCCTCTAATTCCCGAACGCGGGCTTCCGCTTTTTCGGCCCGTATCCGCTCGCGCTCTGTATTTCTTCGTTCGCGTTCCACATTTCTTCGTTCACGTTCAATACTACGCTTTTCTCCAATCTCAATTCCGCGTTTTTCTCCATCCGCAATTAGCATATCGATCGCTTTACACATATAGACTTTTTCTCCTTTCTTTTCCGGAATAAACTGCCTGAGCCTCCGCTCGCCGATGCAGTTGGCAACAACAAGAATCATTTCTTCCCATCTGTTTTTATCTCCTGCCGCGCCCTGATTTTCATTGCATTTTGATATATAATCCCGTAGAATAAAAGAAATGATAAAATTATAACAACAAAATCGGAGGAGCTCCCATGAGAAAACACATTACATTTATACTTTCTGTTTTGATCATATTTACTATAACCGCTTGTAAGCAATCAGACAACCCAATACCGTTGGAAGAACTTCCGGATAATTATAGTTTGGAACAGGCAAAAAAAGATGGCTGTGTTACCCATGAAAATGGGGACATAACACAAGGAAAAGAAATATTTGAAGCATTCCTTAATACTACTGAATCAGGTAAAACAGATGAGGTAAGACTTGCATTTTACTATACGCTTGACGACCCTTCCAGATATGCCCCCGAATACTATGAATCTGTCCAAGATGATTATCCATGCCTGTATATTCAGGATTTATCTTATGACGGAGAACAATACACCATTCGCTGGTACGAAAATGGTGAAGAAATCATTAAAAATTATTCATACATTATGAAATATGAAGGACAGGCAGAAAGCCCGGACGCATTATATCATTCATACATAAGGTATGTACTGACAAACGATGACAAAGTTACATGGCAGGAATTGATGTACGGAATGATCAGCTCTCAATTAGGAGACTGCATTGATTACACAAGTGTTTATACCGACCTTATCTATGAGAACTGAGCTTTGTCTAAACTGCCTTATCTTCTAACAGCTACAGAACCTTCAACTTCTCCTCTAATTCCCGGACACGGGCTTCCGCTTTTTCGGCCCGTATCCGCTCGCGCTCCGTATTTCTTCGTTCGCGCTCAATACTACGTTTCACTCCAATTTTAATACCACGTTTTTCTCCAATCTTAATTCCGCGCTTTTCTCCAATTTCAATCCCGCGTTTTTCCCCAATCTCAATTCCGCGTTTTTCCCCATCCGCAATTAGCATATCGATCGCTTTACACATATAGACTTTTTCTCCTTCCTTTTCCGGAATAAACTGCCTGAGCCTCCGCTCGCCGATGCAGTCGGCAACAGCTTCACAGGTGACACTGCGTACAGGCGCTGCGTCCGGCAGAGATGCTTTCAGTTTTTCAGGGTCGTCCTTGTATTTTAAAAATAAGAAGAACGTATAGATATCCGGCGGAAACTCAGCCAGCCGCTCGTCAGGCGTATGACAGACGTCCAGCACATGAATCTGATAATCTGCTATGTACGATTTCAGTTCATCCGGAACTTTACCGAAATCCAGGATATCATGCAGCCGCGATGCGCCGTCCCAGGGTTTATCGCCGCAGTAAAGAACCAGTGTAATGACCGGCGTAAGCCTGTCTGTTCCGTCAAAACCGGACAGAAATTCGTCTTCCTTTAAAGTCTTTGGCTTCTTCATGAAAAGCCTGTATGGCATTTCTCTGCGCCGCATAAGAAGCGCTGTCATAGTCCATCACGCGGGCAGGCATGGCGTAATGAACATGACTCTGGCATCCAATACCGATCAGAAGCCGCAGTTCCAGGCCGGCTACAGATTTCATAAGATCCCGATAACGCTCCCTGTACATCTTCTTTCCGTGCCTTATAAGCGTTCTTCTGTCCTCGTGAGAAACATCCTCGCAGCGAATGCGCCCCTGTCCGTGGAATAACCACCCGTCCGCCAGTTCGGCAAAGTTAATATTCTGGTCAAAATACCATACAAACGGGTTCTCTTTTCTGCCCATGTTCCCTCCTTCTGGCGGAAACACCGGCTCTTCGGCATCCGCCCTGTATTTTCAACTGCTTTCTGAAAATATGGCGAAATGCCGGGTATGCGCTTTGCACAGAAATTTCAGAAATGTTTTAGACGAAAATATTCTAGCACAATCTCTTCTATTATGCAACAGTTAATCGGAAAATTTTATGAAAAACAAGAATGATTTCTTCTGCAAAATAGATTTGCCAGACTCTATTGT
This sequence comes from Lachnospiraceae bacterium UBA7182, assembly GCA_002491115.1. Classification (GTDB taxonomy): domain Bacteria; phylum Bacillota; class Clostridia; order Lachnospirales; family Lachnospiraceae; genus Hominiventricola. The sequence continues at coordinate 3,140 of DKVI01000114.1, forward strand.
CTCTTTTCATCCGACAATAAAGCCTGGCATTTTTCTTTTCTTAATAAATCCGAAATCTTACGCCCCTATCAGTTGTTTCGCAAGTACGGCCGCACTTGCGGCATCTGCGGAATATCCGTCTGCACCGATCTCGTCTGCAAATTCCTGGGTAATGGGCGCGCCGCCTACCATGACCTTGATCTTATCTCTGAAATCGCTGTCATTCAAAGCCGCCACCGTATCCCGAAGAGAAGGCATAGTGGTCGTAAGAAGGGCCGACAATGCGATGATCTTCGTATCCGGATTCGCGTGATAACAATCTATGATCTTCTCCGGCGGCACATCCACACCCATATCGATCACTTCAAATCCCGCGCTCTCAATCATCATGGCTACCAGATTTTTACCGATGTCATGCAGATCGCCTGACACGGTGGCAATGATCAGTTTTCCAAGAGCTCCCGCAGAGCCGGTTGCCAGATGGGGCTTTAATACCTCCACACCTTTTTTCATCGCCTTTGCCGCGATCAGCATCTCCGGCACGAAAATCTCATTCTTTCTGAATTTTTGTTGTTCCTCCTTTATTTATTTCGTTTATCGTTTCATTTTTTTATTTTATATTTCAATATTAACATCTAATTTTCATGATGTCGTGAAACTGTTGTCCGGCTATATGGGATATATGGAGTTTCATTAAATTGGCATGCTACGGATTGACTTCAGGGAACTGGACATATAGATGACAGACAGGTACCTGGCCAGGGATTCTACAGGCCAGGTACATTCTGAGAAAGCAGGATACCTAATCCGGCAATGACTCCAATCCCATACAGCAATCCGATGATCCTGATATTCTCTTTCCATCGCCCGTGATTTTCCCGAAACAGCACCAGGATTCCCACACCGGAACCAACAAAAAGACCGCTCATCATGGCAGAAAAGGAAAGACCACCTTCCAGATATAATTCTGTCAAAAGTACAGAAGCCGCACAATTGGGAATCAGCCCGATCAAACCGGCCAGAACTTCTCCGACGACAGGACGGTTCAGCCAGAATCCGCTCAGTCTGTTTTCCCCATACAATGCAAAGATGTAGTTTAACACACTGGTGATCACAAATAAAAACAGTAGAATCGATAGGCTGTGACGCAGTGACGGACACCAGATCCCGCTGCAGTCTTCCTGACAGCCGCCAGCCTGACTATAAAAACTGCAGTCTCTCTGCTCTGGCTTTTCTGTTCGGATCAGGCGGTCAATGAATGTCCCACTCAGAACACCGACAAAGACTTTCAGCAGCAGAATCTGGATGATCCGGACAGGCGGAACTGCTCTGGCGATCAGAATCGGCAGCATCTCATCCGAAGTAGACAAATAAACAGAAAGCAACGTTCCCAGTGTAATAATCCTGCGGGCATAAAGATCCGATGCCGCCGATGAAAAGCCACACTGCGGAAGAATCCCTAAAACCCCGCCGAATAACGGTCCATACCTGTTCAGTTGCCGGATCTGCTTTTCATGATTCTTTCCTGCCTGATGCCCGATATATTCCATGATCAGACAGACCAGAAACAAAAAAGGAAATATTTTGATACTGTCCAATAAAGAATCCTGTAATGCTTCGATCAACATCTGCCCCTCCGGTCTCCTTCCAGATTTCTATTTTCTGGCCACCCCGCTCTTTCTGGCCGCCTCTGCCACCGCTTTTGCCACCGCGTCTTTTACTCTCGGATCAAAGGCTGCAGGTAAGATATAATCCGCGCGCAGCTCCTCCTCGCTGACCAGATCTGCCAGTGCGTAAGCGGCTGCCGCTTTCATATCGTCATTGATATCCGAGGCCCGTACATCCAGCGCTCCCCGAAAAATCCCCGGAAATGCCAGCACATTGTTAATCTGGTTGGGGAAATCGCTGCGTCCGGTGGAGACTACGGCAGCACCGCCTGCTTTTGCGTCATCGGGAAAGATTTCCGGTGTCGGATTTGCACAGGCAAATACAATCGCATCCTTTGCCATTGTCTGAACCATCCCTCTGGTCAGCGTTCCCGGACCGGATACGCCGATAAATACATCCGCGCCGCGAATCACTTCCTCTAAGGTTCCCTTCTCACATGAGCGATTGGTGATCTCTGCCATCTCCTCTTTGATAGGATTCAGCCCATCTCTCCCTTTGTAAATAGCCCCGATCCGATCCGTCATAACCACATTTCTGACTCCCATACGAAGCAAAAGGCGAATGATCGCAATACCGGCCGCGCCTGCGCCGCTGGTAACTACTTTGATTTCATCGATCTTTTTTCCCACCAGTTTCAGCGCATTCAGAAGTCCTGCCAGAGTGATTACGGCAGTTCCGTGCTGATCGTCATGGAAGATGGGAATATCACAGCGCTCCTTTAATTTTTTCTCTATCTCAAAGCAGCGCGGCGCACTGATATCTTCCAGATTGATACCGCCGAAGCTTCCCGCCAGAAGGGAAATCGTCTCCACAATCGTATCCACATCCTTGCTCCGGATACAGAGCGGAATCGCATCCACATCACCAAACGCCTTAAAAAGAACACATTTTCCCTCCATCACCGGCATTCCGGCTTCCGGACCGATATCTCCCAGTCCAAGCACGGCAGTTCCGTCTGTGACGACGGCTACAGTATTCCAGCGTCTGGTCAGCTCATAACTCTTTGTCCTGTCCTTTTGAATTTCCAGACAAGGCGCTGCTACTCCCGGCGTATATGCAAGAGAAAGCGCTTCTTTATCGTCAACCGCAGCTCTGGCTGTCACCTCAACCTTTCCCTTCCATTCATAATGCAGTTTTAATGACTCTTTTGCATAATCCATTGTCTCTTTCCCCACAATCCTTTTCTATTATTCTGCCAACACCGGAAGCGTTGCCCCTCCATAAGGCATGGCGATCACTTTTGCATCTTCTCCATACCGCTTTATGGCCTCGTCAAAAGCGGCCTGTACCGAAGGCTGCGGATTCAAAAAGATATTTTTTACCAGGCTGTCCGGCAGTTCGGAGACCAGATCGATCCGTGCTCTTTCCAGAATCATTCCGACAGCCGCCGCTTTGTGCCCTCCCAGTTCAAATTTCTGCCCGATCCGTTCCACCAGATCATGGGGCGCGTCTGCTTCCACAAGCCAGCTTTCAAACCGGTCGCTGCCAAGCCCTTCCCCGCATGCGCCGGCCAGAATGATCGTGCCGCCGTCCCCCACCGCGTATTTTGCATTCTCCAGTGCCTTCTGTGTCTGATACAGATTGGCATCCTTCGGCGCGCCTCCCTGGGATACGATCACAATATCCGCCTGTTTTTTGATCCGGCACCGATACATACGATCCAGATAACCGCACCCATCTCTGTGAGCCTCCCGATGATCTCCTGCCACACAGTACACGATCTGCTTATGTTCATCCAGTACCGCGTTGACAATAAAATCAATTCCCAGAATATCCCCCGCTTCTTCTATATCCATGCGCAGTGGATTGCCCGGAAGTCTTCCGGCACAGGCGTCCTGGTCCGTCATCATCCGATGGTTGGCCTGAATCGCTTCCGGAGTCGATACGCCCGGCATGACCGCTTTTGCTCCCCCCGAATAACCCGCAAAATAATGAAATTCAATATTTCCCAGGCAGATCCTGACATCTGCCTCCGCAACCGTCCTTGTAATGTCTACAGGCGTCCCTCTCTTCGTCACCCCCAGACGAATACAGTCTTCCGGATCAGAATCCACACAGCGCACCTCTCCATAACAGCGTGCTCCCACCAGATGCCGTTTTTCTTCTTCCGTATGCTTTCTATGGGAACCAAGCGCAAAGACCACCGTGATATCCTCCCGGGAAACGCCTGCTGCATACAGTTCATCCAGAACAGGCGGCAGCACTTCATACGACGGAAACGGTCTGGAAATATCGCTTGTAATGATTGCGACCTTCTGTCCGGCCCTTACCAGTCTGCCAAGTCTCTCAGAACCGATCGGATGTTCCAGCGCATAAGTAACTGCGCAGACACCCGTCCGTTCGTGTTTTATGGGGTTCGGTTTCAGCACCGCCAGCAGATTTTTTTCCGGAACTTCTACTGTCTGTATCCCTTTTCCGTATCCAAATTCCAGTTTCATACACTCTCCCGCCTGTTCATCATTTTCTGTCAGATATGATATCTCTCATACTCGCATTCACACGGATTTCCCTTGCAGAAATAAATATCTCCGGCAGTCAGATTCACGATCATTGAAAATACAGTTCCCATGCGAAGTCCCTGCTCTACTTTCGGATCATCGTGCCTGCAGATACTGCAGGGATACTCCACATGGTCTGCCAGCACTTCCATGATATCCTTTTCAGTAATCTCTGTTTTCTTCCGGCACATCAGCTTTTCTGCCCGTCCAAGGCGTACAAAACTGTCTGTCAGCTTGTACTTTGTTGTATCCTTCCTGGGAGCAATGGGAAGTCTCGGACTGATAAAATGGTTGGTATGAACCAACAGCCCGTCCTTCGGATACAGGACATCAAAATCTTCATTTTCGATCTCCAGATCAATGCATTCCCCGTTTTTATGCCCTAACATAAAATTCGCGCAGCATCCCAGAGGCATCCTCGTAGCAGCCTTTACCGCCTCTGCCAGTGTCTCGCAGTCCAGAATCCCGCGCATGGCCATATGCAGCGGAAGGCCGGCCGGCGCCTGGTTGGTAGACAACGCATTCAGATATAAGCAGACCCCCGCGCTGTTAAAACCGGTCTTGCCGATGATTCCGGCTTCTGTCACCATGAAGATCGTCGGTTTTCCGTTTTTCTGCCGGATCTTCATCATAATCATAGAGGATCTCTGGCTTGTTTTCCAGTCCCAGTTATGAGCCAGATATGCATTTCCTGCTTTTCCGGCGTCAGAACTGACACCAATGGAGGTACAGCCTCCGTCCATCTGGTCAAACTCTTTTCCTACAAATACCAGTTCACTCCTGCAGTTCAGTGCAAGGATATCTTCAAAATCAAACTCTGATCCGTCTGCGATCCCCCTCATTTCCTCCAGATAATCCTTATTATATTCGGTTATGACCGGAATGAACGTCCGGGACAGTTCTCTTGCCCTGCCCCAGGAAAGATCAGAATAATCCATAAACATCTGTTTATAGCATTCGATGCTTCCTTTGATTTGTGCCCGAAAATTTTCTCCCTGCTGATAGCCAATCTCATATGGCGATCCTTCAATCTCAATATACGGAAAATTCATCTCTATGCCTCCTGAATTAAAATTCCTCTTCCGCCGTTTCATTTACTTTTTCTTTTCATACCATCCTCTGAACGCAATGGTCATCCATCCGAAAATCAGTCCCAGAGTCAGATACACCATCTCTGTGATAAAAACAGTTCCAAAAGACGCCCCCGGCACATAATTCATACATCCAAAAAAGGTTCCGGCTGCTATGTACACGGCTGGCACAAAGCTGAACAGTTCCGGCGCCAGCTCCAGATAAAACAAAAGCCATGCAATGATCAGGACTGCCACCGGTACTGCGAAGAAACCCAGGGTTCCGAAAGAACCGCCCATGGTAATGATGATCATGGACGCCAGAATTCCGATGATAAAGCCCACGAAAGACCGTACCCCGTTCATAACGGTGCAGCCGGCCATAAAATAAGTTGCCCAGGCCAGAAAGGAAACCCAGGAAAATCCGACGTTCCCTGTCGGCGGCAGCAGCCCGTGCAGGACATTATCGATAATCTGAATCACGCATGCCTGACAGCCTACAAATAGCGCGATCGGTGTATGTTTTGCAAATTTCATATGTTATACCCCCTTTTAAGAATTCTCCAGTATTGAAAGAAAGCATCTAAGCGAATACTCTACCCGCTCCGGCGAAATTCCCTGCACGATAAATACAATGCGGGAAGAATGATCTTCGCTGGGCCATTCCTCCAGATGCATGGGCGGAGTGATATGGCTCTGTACGGTATTTAAGACCACCGGCCCCAGAGCGTCCGGCACATTCAAAAGTCCTTTGATCCTCAGAAGCTGTGGTCCGTAACGGTGAATCAGCGCAGAAAGCCAGATACAGAACGCAGTCCAGTTCAGCGGTGTCTCCGTACGGATAGAGAAAGTTTGAATCTCTCCTTCCTTATGCTGCTCCTGATGGTATTGTTGAATCCGCCCTGTCTTATCCGAGAATCTCCGGCTCCCCGCAGTCTGAATCTTCGGAAGGCATTTCAGCCACGCCTGTACTTCTGTACTCTTTGTCTTTGGATTAAACGGATCAATGTCAAAAAGCTGTGTCCAGAGAGATTCCTCTTCATTGGCGTCCAGCAGGACTGCCACCGGATTCACCTGATGGATCTTCTCCCTGGCCTGCCTGATCTGTTCCGGTTCTGCAATATCCGTCTTCGTCAGCACCAGACGATCCGCAATCGCTGCCTGTCTCATACTTTCCGGATGGGTGTCGATCTGCCCTGCGCCGAAGATTGCATCGATGGTCGTGATAATATTCGCCAGTCTCACCTGACGGCGCAGCATCAGATCCCCGACCAGTGTCTGCGCAATCGGCGTCGGATCTGCCAGTCCGGTTGTCTCGATCAGAATCCGATCAAAAGGAGGGACTGTTCCGCTGGAACGTCCGTCGATCAGCTCCCGCAGCCCTTTCTGCAGATCCGAACGCATGGAGCAGCATACGCATCCGTTTTTCAGAACCAGAGTCGTCTCCGTCATTTTCTGTATGTAGAGATCATCCAGAGCAACCTCTCCCAGCTCATTCATCAGCACAGCAACCCCGGCCCCTTCCCTGCCTCCAAGCAGCTTTTGCAAAAGAGTCGTCTTCCCACTCCCCAGAAAGCCCGTAAGTACCGTAACCGGTATCCGCTCGTCATTTTTTATCATGGAATCTCCCCCCTTATCTTTTTACGTTTTTGAAGATTCAATAAGTTCCAGAAATGCTTCGTCAAGCGGATCTACCGGGCGCAGGCCGATCTTATCTGCTTCCACCCATACATGCCCCAGGCTGTCAACAATCTTCGTTTTTCCGGTCGGTCCTTTGAGGATCAGTTTTTCTCCGAAATCGCTGATCTTTGCCTTGCCTGGTCCAAGAAGAATATTGACCATTTTGATCAGTTTCTGCCGCTCCCCTCTCCGTGTCTCATCCTTTTTTCCGCCGATCCCTTCCGGATTTCCCGCCCGGTCCATCCAGTCCGGCGTACCGCTCAATACTCCGCAGGCTGCGCACATATTCTTTTCCTCCTCTTGTACAGTTTTATTCTTTTCAAAAGAGCTGCCGCAGGCTGCGGCAGCTCCAATATTAAAACACCGGATTACAGACCGCTGGTTCCTCCGACTTCGATTCCGGAGCCGAACGGGCAGCGCCTGCGGAAATCTTCTGCCATTTCTTCCATCGTCACGAAGCGGACTCCCTCATGTTTTCTCATATGATCGATCATGCGCTCCAGCGCCACAAGTACATGGGGATGTCCGGAAGCGTCCGGATGAATGCAGATCGGAAAAACTGCATAATCAAAGTGACGGTATACCCAGTTGAACTGATCCATCCAGATCTCTTCCAGCTGGCTGCCGGTGATCCATCCATGGCTGTTAGCGGAAGCTTTTACAAAGAGCATGGGCGGCGCATCATCCAGATGCCAGCTGCAGGGGATCTCCACCATGTCTACTTCTTTGCCCGGTACCCATGGTTTCATCCAGTCTGCCGCTTTCCCTGTATAGTCAATCTTGGTCCAGCTGTCCCCTTCACGCAGGTAATGCGGATGATAGTCGTCTTCCATCAAAGAGCTGTCATATACGATTCCGCGCGACCGCAACAGTTCGATGGTGTTTGTACTCAGTTCCCACCAGGGCGCCATATATCCCCGCGGTTTCTTTCCTGAGATGCGTTCAATCACTTCTATGGTATGATCCAGCACATCCGCTTCCTGCTCGCGGGTCATAGCCAGGGGATTCTCATGCAGATATCCATGCATGGCAATCTCTGCGCCGGAGTCCACGATCATCTTCGCCGCTTTCGGAAAGCTTTCCATGGCATGTCCGGTCACTCCCCAGGTAATATTTTTGCTGATGCCGTTTCTCTCAAACAAATCCAAAAGACGCGGCACTCCACGTTTCGCGCCGTGAACACCTCTTGAAATATCACACGGAGAATCTTCCCCGCCCCAGGATCCGATCCAAAGCGCTACTGCGTCAAAATGCGGATTGATACAAACCTGAATGTCTTTTTTTGTTGTGTTGCTCATAAATAGTTCCTCCTTCTTTTTCAATAGATTTTTAAACTTGTGTTACAAGGCAGTCCCAGATCAGTTGCCGAATGGGTGATGTGTCATAGTTCCCATTGGAACCGCCGTCGTTCTTGTCAAGAGAAATGACGGTGATGACTGCATTCTTTTCCGGAAGTACAATACAGTACTGACCAAAGATGCCCCACATATATGCAGCATGATTGACTCCGTCGATCCACGTCTGATATCCGTAGCCGGCTTTCACAGGCGGATCTGCAGGAATGTATTCTCCGGTTTCCGAATAAGAAGTCATCATGTCTTTCACGAACGCTTCCGATATAATGCGTTTTCCATTATAAATTCCGCCGTTTGCCAGCAGCTGCCCGAACTGTCCCAGCTCGTCCGCATTCACGGCTAATCCGTTGGCCGCGATCGTCCTGCCCATAGGACAGCTTCCCCACTCTACATTATGGATGCCAATGGGTTCAAAAAGCCGGTATCTGAGGTACTCTCTCAAATTTTGTCCTGTCTTCTTCTGGATCAGCGCTCCCAGCATATAGGGACAGGCATTGTTGTAAAGAAAGACGGTGCCCGGTTTGTTATCGAACTTTCCCGCCGTATAGAAAAAACGAACCCAGTCTCTTTCATGCTTCCTCTCATACCCGTCTCTCCACATCATCGTCTCACTTAAACCTGCTGTCATCGTAAGCAGATGACGGACCGTGATGTTCAGGGCGTTTTCATTCGTCACATCATAGGATTCTTCCTTAAACGTATCGCTGATACGTTCATCCAGTGTGATCAGCCCTTCTTCCAGAGCGATTCCCACGCCCAGTCCTGCAACCGTCTTGCTGACGGAATAAGTCTCAAACCGGGGCTTTGCCTCAAACCGGGCCCAGTCGCCCAACACCCTGTCATCCTTCCGGACCTGTGCATTCAGGATATAAAAGCCCTGTTTCTCTGCTTCCTGAATAAACTGTCTGACCAGATCCATACCCTATCCTCTCCTTTCTTTCCGACGGTTGACAAAATACAAAGCAATGTTTGCCGCAACCGTAACCAGATTTAACACATAGAAGAAAATCACATAGGTAATATTCCCGGCCAGGATCTTGGATGCGATACCGCTGATATATCCAACCTCTATCAGACAGAAAAATGTCAGTGAGACGCCTTTTGTGGAACCTGATCGATATGCTTTCATAAAATTGATCGGCCATGAAAAACCAAAACAGATTAACATGATCATTTCCAGAATATTTACCACGAAAAATGTTCTCCTTTCTGTGATTATTCATGGTGTTATCATAATGGCCTGAAGAATATTCGGGAAGAATGTGTTTACTCCCAACCTTGTTAAGTAAAATATGTCATCCATATTTCTATACAAAATTCCTTCTCTTTTTTTGGACACTTTCCCTATAAAATCTTCTTTTTATCCTTTTGCTTATCTATCTCAGTCTTCAAAACTCGTCCAATTTTTGTGTATTTTTCATAATTATATTGAATTATTTTTGTATAATATAGATATTTTACACATTCCTGTTGCATTCCGTCTATATTCAGTGTATGATATACCTAGTGAACAGGTGAATAAATATAAAATACAAAAACAGGAGGCTTCTTTATGATCTTTAAAGATATCGACCGGCTCCTTTCCATAGAAAAACATGGCAGCATTTCCAAAGCGGCCGACGAACTTTATATTTCCAGATCTGCACTCACACAACAGATGAAGCAGTTGGAAAAAGAACTGGGATTTACGATTTTTACAAGAGATCATACAGGTATTTGTATGACAGAAGAGGGTTCTTACCTTATTGAAGAAATGCAGAAAATAAAAACAAACTATGAAGACACGATCCAGCATTACCGCCAAAAACAGCATGGAGCCCGGGATTCCATCGTAATCGGACTGATGCCCAATCTGAAATCCCCCTTTTTACCCAACGTGTGCAAAAAATTCCGTCAGCAGCACCCGGAAGTCCAAATCCGGTTTCAAGAATATTTTCTAAAAGATTACATATACAGATTCCAGGCCAGGGAATTTGATATCAGCACAGAGTATTTCTACAATTATATCCATGACATCAAGGGACTGTGCGCAAAGAGGCTGGCAACGATCTCTCATACACTGCTGGTAGTTCCGGATCATCCCCTGGCTTCAAAGCCTTCTATTGGATTTGAAGACCTCCGCGGACATAAGCTGATCATGTACCGGAGAGGCATCACCAAAAGCGAGGATCTGCTGCGGGACTATTTGCTGTACCATGAGCCTGAGATCACCATTCTGGATATAGACTCCTATGACGGAGCCCTGTTTACCAGATGCGAGCTGGAAAGCGCAGTCCTTCTCTCCTATTCTCTCTATGACCAAAGCTTTCCTCAGTTTATCTCTGTTCCGGCCGCATGGAATATCCCTGTTCATCTGGGATTTTATTACCATAGAGACTGCCGCCCCGCTGTCAGAGATTTTATCAAAACCGCTGAAAACATGTTTCGCACTTATAAAAATTATCATGGAGGATCAAACTTTTGACACGAACTACAGATATAAAGATCAAGAAAAATTCAGCGCCTGAACTGGTATGCAAAAAGATGGAGGGATTTATCTCTGAAGGAATATGGAAAGTTGATGAAAAAGTTCCGCCGGAAGCAGAACTGGCCGAAATGTTCGGTGTCAACCGATTCACCGTGCGTATGGCTTTGCAAAAACTCAACACCCTTGGCATTCTGGAAACTCATATGGGCGACGGAACCTATGTCCGGTCCTTTGATTTTGAAAAACATTTGCAGAATATCTATCATTTCTACATGACGCCGGAATTACTGGAAAATGTTTCCGAATTTCGTGCGGTAATAGAAGTAGAATGTGTACGGCTTGCCATAAAACGCCATACCGAAGAAGAGCTGAAAGAATTGGAGCAATACTGCAAAACCTTTGAAGACCGCATCACCGCTTATGTAAATGCCAAAAATGATCCTGAAAAGCGGAAGGTTCTTTTTGAACAGTTCAATGACGATGATATTGCGCTTCACACGCAGTTATGCAAAATGTCGCACAATGATCTTCTGATCTATGCCTACTCCACCGCCAAGGAAGCGATCCGGCAACAAATGCTCACACTTGGATACAAGCGGGTCATGAACTTGAATCCCGGCGACGAAATTATCAGTGTCAACAGCCACTGGCAGATCTATCATTCCATCGCCAGGAAAGATTTCCGAACCTGTAAGAAAATTCTGACCGAAATGATCGACAATGATGCGCGGGAAATATAGCAAACGGCCCTCCGTTTGTCGCATCAGGTAATCCTTTGAAGCAGTGCTCTGCTGTATATCATCTTGCATACCTTTACCGCATCGTCAATCGGAAGTTCCTGAAGCTTGTTTCTGAACAGATTTACAACCAGGTTATAATAGAGCATGTCCTCCATCAAATCGTGATGGTCGATCACATTTTTACAATATCTGCCAACCTCACGATTTCTTCGCTCCGGACTGTTCAGGCCAAAAAGCATGATATGTCCCTTAATAATTTCGATCTCTTTCTTACTGTAATTGCCTTTGTAGTCACCCGGAACATATTTTCCTTCCAGCAGATCATACCTCAATTTCAAAACGTTCCCGTTTTCATGAATCTTAGATTCAAAAGGCTGCAAAATAATGTTTCCTCTGCTGACATACTCGCTGCGCAGTTTTATGTATCTCTCGCACGGTTTCCTACAGGCATATTTTCTGCAGGAAACCGACTCGAACTCCTTGATCTGTTCTTCCGGCATCCGTCTTACTTTTTCACCCCTTCTCTTATATTTCCCATTACAGTTCTCACATGCCAGCCCCAAATTGGGAACACAGTCTGTCAGGTATTCCGGTGAACTGGTCTTTTCAATTCCATGCTCAATCTGGCCGCGTCTCTGACCATTAATCCAGACCACATCATAACAATACATACAATATCCACCGGTCGTATCCTTCAGCAGATCCCACAGATCATCCTTGTATTTGCTCCAGCCATACAATTTCTTTTTATCATAAGACGGCACAAATACCGGAATGTCCACAGAAAAATAATCCGTCATCATTCCCACTCCTCAATCTGTTTATAAATCATTTTCTGATGCGGAAGAAGCGTTTTGTAATCCATTTCCCGCAGTTCCTTCCACATTTTTTCGTCCCATACTCCTGCAATTCTCGAATTGAGCAAGATACGCAATTTTTCATCCTGCCATTCATTATCTGATGGATGGATCACATGATCTTCAAAAAATAAATCGACAAATATATTTTCTGCCGATACCATGCTTTTTAATTCCTGTCCCGTGTAAATCTCATATTGCGTATCATGTAAAATAATAAGGTCTGCCTGTTCTGAATTTTTTACCAGATCCAGAGAATGTGTCGTCACCAGAAAAACCAGCTTCGGAAACTGACTCTGCAGAAAATTACAGATCTGCGCACTGTATTTCGGAGAAAGGTATTCGTCAATTTCGTCGATCACTACCAGACCCCGAAACCATTCTCTTTCCTCCATAACATCACAAAAATACAGAATCTCGCAAAACAGCCGAAGGACTGCCTGATATCCACTGGAAAGCTTCGCCCTGCTTCCATCTATTATAACCACATTTTCAGGAATCCCCATATCCACGATTTCTCGAACAATCTGTATCTCTTTTCCCAGAAATTCTCTGCACAGTTCTGTAAGCTGGCTTTTATATTTATCATACAGCTGTTCTATACAGGAAGCAGCCTTGAATGTATCCTGCAGATTGAAATGAAACGGCAAAAGCCGTTCTGCTGTCACTTCACCAGAATCCAGTTTCACTTTCTCATACGATTTGCTCACCAGCTCTACCCGGTCTACGTCAAAGATCCTGTTCACAGAATCAATCAGATAGACTGCATCCGGAAGCTTCCGCTCCACGACTCTGAAAAGGACATCTGATTTTCCCGAAGAATTATCTCCTACAAGAATAAAACTTTTATCCGGATTCTCATCTATAATGTCTGCAATTCTTTCAACCATTTCCTGATAACTGCTCATATACGCTCCTTAATCTCTTCTCAATCTCATTTCGGGCGGAAGTACTTCTGGATGTAGTGCTGCGGTATTCTTCACTGTTAATAATCTCTTCATATTTTTTCCTTGAAATGAATTTCTTCTCTTCCATTTTATCCCATACAACAAACAGACTGACCAGCGCCAGATCCCGATCTGTTGCTCTTACCCCTTCCAGAGAATCCAAAAACCGCTCCAGTGCCTCTTTATACTCCGTAATCCTGTTCTCATCGAAATGCCTGACCTCCTCCGAAAAATCATCCAGCAGAGTCGCAATCTTCCCTTTATACCCCGTCAATATAAAATTATTCCCTTTTCTGTGTACATAATACTTAAATGCGCACATCCTCAAAAGCAGTTCCACATCCTTGCTTTCTTTGTTTACATCTGCGTTTGGACTCCCGCTGTACAAGGTCCTCCATTTTTTCGAAGAATCATTGATCTCATACAGCATATGATAGAAGCGGCAGCCGTAGATCCCGTTCCGAAGTTCCTGCGATGATAATGGTGTGCCCCCTATATTCAGGTTGGCAAATATTTTATGCAGGATCTTTTCTTTTTGTTCCTTACTGTCCACATTGATTTCAATCAGTGTCAAAGGAGCAAAATCAATTTTCCGCTTCATACGGTCGCTCAGTTTACCATAAGTAATATCAACCGTTTTTTCATTTCCCTTTGCATCTTTGTACCGCATACAGTAGACCTTGTCTTTCAGCCCACACTCTTCCAGCTGTTTCCGAAGGTCTTTTCCGTTTCCTGCTGTCTTTCTGAAATCAATAAACGCATTTCTTTTCTTTTTCAGGAATTTCGCGATAAAGTAAAGATACAGGCTCAGAATCCTCTGCTGCCCGTCAAGAATTACACATTGCTGCTCATCGTTGCGGTAGCAATATATGGGCGGTATAGGCATTCCTCTCACCAGAGAAACTGCAAGTTCCTCTGCCTGGCTCTCGTTCCAGCGGTACATTCTCTGAAAATCAGGGATCACATAATCGCCTTTTTCCAGTCCTCCCATCATAGAACTAAACGCCATCTGCGTTGTCACAGTCCGGATCATCACATCCTCAACAATATCAATCTCTTTTGCGGTTTCTAAAGCCTCCTGATATCTGTTTTCTTCTTCCATAGGGAAACCTCACATGTTTTTCTTTTTTTAAATCATAGCATACCCCCCTGTAATTCTCAATCCAAAATGATGTTTTTATCTCCCTGTAAAATGGAATCTTATATGATTGCGTAATCATGCAGTCTGCACTTGTGAAATAAAATCCGGCATGATAGAATAAGACCATACCCATCGCCATGACAGGAGTACGCCCATGAAGATTACCAACCTCCGCATCAGGAATTTCAAATCCATCCACGACATGCATCTTAAGCAGATTGAAAACGCACTGATCCTGGTGGGTCAGAACAACACCGGCAAAACCACTGTGCTGGACGCCATCCGGGCGGTGGGCGGAGAATATAAGATCTGTCCGGAGGACTTCTGGGAGGACGGCTCCAACATCGAGATCACAGTTGCGCTTTCTTTCACGGAAGAGGACCTGAATCTTCTGCGGCTTAAGGGCATCATCAGCCAGTACCGCCGAAAGGAAGCCTGGCTCCAGGATTTCTGCAGGAAGCTTCCCTCTTTTTCGGGGGATACGCTTATCTTTACCATGTCCGCCAACCGGGACGGACGAATCCGTTATCAGGACAGCATACATAAGCACAATCCATACATCCAGGAAGTCTTCCCGAAGATCTACCATGTAGATACAGAACGGCGGCTGGAACGACTGCAGCAGGATCTGTTCCTGCTGCAGGAGGATGAGATCCTGCAGCGAATGCGTACGGGCTGCTGTATGTTCAACCAGGCCCGCCAGTGCAGCCACTGCTTCAACTGCATCGGGCTCATCGAGAAGAAAAATCCCCAAAACCTCGATGTCTTCGAGACGTCCAAGCTTCTGGACTACAAGCTGTATCAGCTGAATCTGGACGCATTTGCCAGAAAAGTCAACGAGAGCTTCCAGAAAAACGGCGGCAGAGAAGATATTATTTACACCATGAACCGGGACATGGAGAAGATCCTGCAGGTCACGACGGAGATCCGCCTGCCGGCCCAGAGCCTGACCCGGCCCATCTCCCGGATGGGAAAGGGCATGCGCTCCATCTATCTGTTCTCTCTTCTGGAGGCTTACACTGAAGTAAAAGAGAGTCTGCCCAGCATCATCATGATCGAGGACCCGGAGATCTTCCTGCACCCCAGGCTTCAGAAGGTGGCGGGAAAAATCCTCTACCGGCTCTCCCGGAAAAACCAGGTCATCTTCACCACACATTCGCCCAACCTGCTGCCCAACTTCAACAGTCGCCAGATCCGCCAGGTTGTACTTCAGGAGGACGGCACCTCCGATATCCGTCAAAAAACCGATATCAGCGCTATTCTGGACGACCTGGGCTACACGGCAGGCGACCTGATGAACGTAAACTTTGTATTTATCGTGGAGGGAAAGCAGGACAAATTAAGGCTTCCGATCCTCCTTCGGAAATATTATTCCGAAACCACCGACGAACAGGGGAATCTGCTGCGCATCGCCATCATTACCACTAACAGTTGTACCAACATCAAGACCTACGCCAACTTAAAGTATATGAACCAGATCTACTTAAGAGACCAGTTTCTCATGATCCGGGACAGCGACGGTAAAGATCCTGCAGCACTTGGCAGACAACTCTGCCGCTACTACGAGGAACGGAACCTGGAGGAGCTGGACAAACTTCCCAGAGTCCGCCCGGAAAATGTGCTGATCTTAAAATATTATTCCTTTGAAAATTATTTCCTGAATCCGCAGGTCATGACACAGCTTGGGATCGTGGAGTCGGAGGATGCCTTTTATGAAATTCTTCTGGAAAAATGGAAAGAATACCTGCACCGGATCACCAGCGGAAAGCATCTTCTGGAAGTGCTGGGACACGACCTTAAGACGGCAGCGGACATCCGGGAACATATGGAAGAGATCCGAACTTATATGAGAGGCCATAATCTGTTCGACATCTTCTATGGCCGTTATAAAGAACAGGAGACAGAGCTTCTGGAACGCTATATCGAGCTGGCGCCCCGGGAAGATTTTCAGGATATTCTGGATGCGTTTGAAAAATTTCCGTACTTTGAAAGCAGAAGGGTATGACGCCCTTCTGCTTTGTAATCACTTTACTAAAAGCTACTGTTCCTGCTCAAAATGTTTCAGCGCAAATATATTATGTACTTTCATCAGGTCCGCCGCCTCTTTCCATTTCCTGACGCGGATCGCTTCAAGTATCTCCTGGTGCTCCCGGATACTTCGCTCGCGGTAATTTGCCTCAACCTGAAAATAAAGGGTAAACATATTCATCTGATGCTGCGTCTGCATGGCAAAGTGAGCGATCACCCGATTGCAGCATTTCTCTATGATTGCTGTATGAAACTGCACGGATGCCGCATGAAAGGCATCCAGATTATCCGCCTGCTGCTGGTCCCTGATGCAGTTCTCCAGCTCTTTAACCAGGCCGTCCAGATCTTCCGTCTCCGGAAGAAACTCAAAGACACACTGAAACAGCGACAGGTTCGCCTTGATCACATCCAGTTCCTGGTCTTTGGTAAAGGAGACCACACAAGGACCGGCATTATGATTCTGCACCACGAACCCCTCCTGCATCAAACGGCTGATCGCCTCCCGCACCGGAGTCCGGCTGACTTCAAACTCCCGTGCGAGTTCTTCGATGTTCAGCCTCTCCCCGGGCTTTAAGCTCTTGTTCTGTATCCTCTGCATTAAAAACAGATGCACCTGATCCACCAAAGAACTCCTAATTACTTTTTCCTTCATCTCTATCCCTCAATTCATGTAATATTTAAAAATCACATTACAATTTATATCATAAATTTTATCTGTCAGCAAGAGATTCCCAAAGTCCGCGCCGGATTCTTTCATGCAGACAGAAAAAGAGAGGCGTAAACCTCTCTTTTTCCAGAAGAATTTTATTATAGCAACAAACAGTAAATCTCTTTATTTTTGCGCTTTCCCGATCTGCAGTCCTTTTTCAAAGGCTTCGCAGTTCAGAGGAATCATCGCCGGTCTTTTACCCAGCTGTTTTTTGATCGTGTCCAGCACTACCTTCTCAGGCAGTACCCCCGTATAACCGATGTACGCGCCCAGCATGATGATATTCAGAACTTTTGCGTTGCCCAATTCCATGGCCATCTCCGTCACCGGCACGGAGATGACTTTGACATCCGCTCTGTCAATCTCGCTTTTTACGATGGAACTGTTGATAAAAAGCGTACCGCCGGGTACCAGTTTATACAGAAATTTATGTAAACTTGGATCATTCATGACGATCAGATCATCCATATGATCTCCCAGCGGAGCACCGACCTCTTCATCGGAGATGACCACATAGCAGTTCGCCGTGCCGCCCCTCTGCTCCGCTCCGTAGGACGGAAAAAACGTGACATGCTTCTCTGTGGATTCGCAGGTTGCGTAAGAGAGCAGTTTCCCCAGAAGCATAACTCCCTGACCGCCGAAACCGGCCACCATCAAGTTTCGTTCCATTATACTGCCTCCTCTCTGTCCTTATCTCTCACGACACCCAGCGGATATTCTTTCAGCATCTTTTCTTCCAGAAAATCCAAAGACGCAATGGGGTCCAGTCCCCAGTTGGTGGGACAGGAAGTCACAATCTCCACCATGGAGAATCCTTTCCCGTCCAGCTGATTCTGAAATGCCTTACGGATTGCTTTCTTTGTCTTACGCACGTTGGCGGGCGTATTGCAGCTGGTCCGCTCCAGATAATAAGGCGCAGTCAGTTGATTTAAAATCTCACACATATGCATGGGATAACCATGCACCTTCGGGTCCCGCCCTGCAGGCGCCGTCGTCGCTTTCATACCGATCAGAGTCGTGGGCGCCATCTGTCCGCCGGTCATGCCATAGATTCCGTTATTGACAAAAATTACCGTAAAATTCTCTCCCCTGTTAGCCGCGGACATGGTCTCTGCCAGTCCGATGGACGCCAGATCGCCGTCCCCCTGGTAAGTATAGACCAGCTTATCCGGATTGCTGCGCTTTACGCCGGTAGCCACCGCGCAGGCCCTTCCATGGGGAGAAGTCGTGCAGTCGTAAGTCACATACTCCATAGCAAGACCGCAGCAGCCGACTCCCTGGACCGTGACCGTTTTTTCCAGGACTCCCAGCTCTTCGAGCACTTCTCCGATCAGTTTAAATACTGTTCCGTGCATACACCCCGGACAGAAGCCGGCAACCATATCGTCCCGAATTCCTTTGGTTCTTCTATATACCTGTTCCATTTTATTCCTCCTGATCCAAATTTTTGCCGTCTAGTATAATCCAACTTTATTAA
>DKVI01000082.1 GCA_002491115.1 Lachnospiraceae bacterium UBA7182
TTTTGACACCTACATCATATAATATTTATTGTTGTCAGAAGTCCATTTTTGAACTACATTCTTTTTACTGTCTAAAATCTCCATCTGCGCACCTGACAAAGCTGCTTTAGCCGAATCTGTTATGGACACTTCTATTTTAGTCACATCCGCTTTCATTTCCACCTTCTGTGGATCAGTTGTGTCTTTTACAGCAAATGAAAGGTCTGCTGATGTTACATAGCCTTCCGCAGGCGATGTCTGGGTAAGCGTATATGTCTTCCCTGCAGTAAGATCTTTTATAATATGCGTTTCCTCAGAAGATATCCAGCTGTCTTCTGTTTTCCCGTTTTCATCTTTTACTGCAAGAGACGCGCCTGATATTCCTTTGCCGGTACTCCGATCTGTAACTGTAATTTCTACAACCGTCTGTACAGAGGGATCCGGAGTGTCCGGTTTGTCAGGCTCATCTGGTTTATCCGGCTCGTCAGGCTCATCTGATTTTTCTTTTTCATTTTTTATAACAACTTTCTGGATTTCTTTCGTATCATCCACATTGAACGGCTGGTCAGACGCTATTTGATAGCCTTCCGGAGCTGCAGCTTCATGTAGCGTATAGCTGCCAATCGGAAGCTTCTCAATGTAAAAGGCGGTACTTTCCGACGTCCAGCTTGCTTTTACATCATTGCTCTGATCCAGTATTTCCAGCTTTGCGCCCGGCAGCGCGTTCCCATCCGCATCCGTCTTGGAAATCTCCAGTTTTGTTACCTCATTTTTCATTTCTATAACCTGCGCTTCGGTTGTATCTTTGACCGTAAACGAAACGTCTCCCGCCGTCACATAGCCGGGCGCCGGCGACAACTCTACCAGTACATAATCTTTTCCTGCCACAAGCTTGTCAGTCTTATATGGACTGTCACCTGAAACCCACTGATCTACCACATTTCCATCCGCATCCTTAATAGCCATAGAAGCGCCGGGAAGCATCTCTTCGGTTCCCTGAACCACCACAGAAACCGTAAATTCCATCGGTTTATTTGTGAAAGTAAACTCATATGGTATGTTTTCACTTTCATCCGACGCGTCCGCGTATGTAAATGTAAAATCTTTTGTTTCATCGTTAGATATGTATCCCGGAGCAGGCGTAATTTCTTTTATATAATAACTATAATCAACCGGAATATTAGCTTCAAAAGTCAGTTTTCCATCTTCGTCTGTTTCTTTTTCCTCAATTTTGCTGTCTTTTTCAAGAATCACAGTTCCGTCACCGACTTTGATGTCGTCTTTGGAATATAAGGCGAAAACCGCGCCTTTAATGTATTTGTCTGTTCCTTCCTCTTTCTTAATGACCGTTACTTCTGCTTTTCGGAGCGCATTTTCAAAGGCAATTTCTTCTTTTACCACAGGTACATCCTGTCCCTGGGATTCAAATGTGACAGTCTGCTCTGTCTTGTCTATCACATATCCTTCTGGAGCTTTTGACTCTGTTATTTTATATGTTCCAAGCGGAAGCCCGGAAACGACGATCTCTCCCTTGGCATCGGTTGTATATTCCCCTACTTTTTCGCCTGATCCGTACTTTACGGTCCGATTCCCATTTTCGTCTTCCTGATTGTCTGCCGTATAAATATCCTCTGCCGCATGCACCTCATAAACTGCGCCTGCCAGAAGCTTGGTTCTATCATAGATGAACTGATTGTCAGAAAATTCTTTCAAAGTTTCCCCTGTTTTTTTAATCAGGAGTTCCCCCATAATAGGGGTATCAAGAAATTCTACCTTAATATATTTTCCTCCACCTGGTTCTACTTCACAAGGCATACCTGATGTTATAGATATGTCCTTGAAATCAGGATTCACACTATAGCCTTCCGGCGCTTCATGCTCCTCAATCTGGTATTCACCAATCGGCAGTCCTTGAGTAAGCCTCAAAAGACCACCAGATATCCCAAATTCGGACCGTCCATTCTGCGAAACATATTCTCCAGTATTTTTGTTTAAAATTTTAAATTTGGCCCCGTCAAGATTCACTATTTTTTGCGTCTCATTATCCATTTTATAAAGGTAAATTTTGACTCTCTCATCCGTGGCATCTGACAAAATTGTCCAGTTCTGCGGCGTATCAAGCGCGTTCTCCATAATCTGCACACTAAAATCTTCTACAGGAGTGTATCCGTCCAGCTCTGTCGTATCATGAACTGTATAAGTTCCATACGGGAGCGCCTTTGTTTCCAAAACGCCTTCTTCATTTAAAAACAGTTCTGTTTCCCCATTTGGTCCAATCACTGTTGGCTCTTCTTCTGATTCCGGATAAAAAGCAAAGCCTGTTTTCGGCATAACAGCCGTTTCACCCTGGCGGGTAATCCGTACGGGCTGTTTCATAACCGTTTTCTGAATCGTCCGGTCAACAGTCACTGTGCTCTGCGTACTGTCTTCCACACTAAATTCGATCTCTTCCATACCATCCATCGGAATATACCCTTCGCTTGGCGTACGTTCCATCATATAATATTTCCCCGGATGCAGGCCTTCTATAGATGCATATCCTGCTTCGTCGGTTTCCAGCGTTCCCGCATAAGAACTACTCTCAGGCCCGTCGCCATCCTGGTAAACAGTAAGAGCCGCATCTATGCCGTCTTCCGCCGCAAACAGGTCATAAACCGCGCCTTCCAATGTTGCATTACCCTGCGCCGTAAGTCCTGTCTCTGAATCTTCTATTCTAAGATTCAATGTTCCTGTTGTTTTTCCATCCTCTTCCAAAGATTCCTGTGATTCTGAGGTTTCTGAATGTTCTTCTTCTGTTTTTCCGGTGTCAGCGCCTGCTTTCGGCGTACCCTCTTCAACCTCAGGAACAACCATATCGCCCTCTTCTCCCGGCTCTGTAATACTTTCACCATCCTCCGATGGAACATCTGTACTATTTTCCGTTCCGGATTCCGCTTTTTTTAAAGGGCCTGCATCTTCTTCTGCCATGTCCACAAATGTCTTCGGAATACGGTCTATACTCTCTTCCTCCACAACCGTGACTGCTTCCGAAGCACCATTTTCAGCCGCTGATACGACTGTAATATTCGCAAGCAAAACAGTTGCTGAAAGCATGCCTGCCAATATACGTTTAAATGTTTGCATTCTTTTCATAACCTTTCCCTTTCTGATCCTCTTATTTTTTTATCATTTTGTCCACTGTCATATTTACTGTCCGGCAACATACAAAAACTCTGTATAATGTAACCATTAAATATTTCGCACCTCCTTCTGATATAATTTTAAACTGATTTCCAATCATTTCCATTTCATGGTCAAAAGCCTCGACAGTTCTTATAAAAACCTTGTTTTTGCGACAAAATGTATATTTTGATTCTTAAAATTACAAATTATTTTATAATGCCGGGCAACAGCATAATCCAATTTTCCAGTCAGCGTTCAGATTTTTCTGGCTATTTATACCATTTTCCACTATTATATTCGTTTCAGCAAAAATATTCAAGTAAAGAATCACTGTATGAGCTTGAAACTGAAAGCTTCTCCATATATAATGAAAAAAACACCACATGGAGGGCACATCATGCATCATTTCAGACCGGCGCTTATACTGGCGGTCGCTCTGCTTGCCTCCGGCTGCGCCCGGACGTCTCCTTCTGCGGAATCTCTGCCCGCAGAGCAACGCGCAGAGGAACATGCGCAGCCGGAACTGACAGACCAGGAACAGTTTACACAGTTGATTGACGATATTTTTTTAGAGACGGTCACCGAATCAGGACTGACGCTGCATACGCTGATTTCCGATCCGGAAGCTTATGGAATCACGGATTTTCCGGCTACGCTTGGAGATTACAGTATAGAGGGCATCAAAAGCAGTTATTCGGAGGGGGATGCGCTGTATGCGGAACTGAAAGAAATCGACCGGGACACCCTTCTTAGCGCCCAGCAGCTTGACTATGATATCCTGACCGCCTATCTGGAAGCCCAGCAGGGCGGAGAGGATTTTTATCTGTATGAATATCCTTTCTCTTCCATAGGCGGGCTGCAGATGGAACTTCCCATTGTGCTGGCAGAATACAGTTTCCGCAATAAAGAAGACGTGGACAATTATCTGAGTCTGCTGTCCGATATTGACGAATGCTACACACAGCTTCTTGCTTATATACAGGCACAGGAAGAGGCCGGCATCTATCTGTCTGACCGGACCATCGACGGCATCGTCGATTCCTGCAAAATCTATCTGGATGCGCCGGAAGAAGGAATGCTGCACGATACGTTCCTGTCCCGGTTAGACGGTCTTTCTGATCTTACAGAAGAAGAACGGGCCGCATGGACAGAGCAAAATGATACGCTTCTTAAAGAAGATTTTACAGACGCCTATACGCTTCTTACGGAAGGGCTTACGGCCATGAAGGGGCATATGGAGCTTCCCGTGGGACTTAGCAGCCTTCCCGACGGGAAAAAATATTATGAGTATTTGTTAAAGACGACCACCTTTACCTCTTACGACAGCCCCAGGCGTGTGCAAAACGCCATCGAACAGAGAATGCAGTCGGAGATGGAAGAGGCTTACAAACTTCTGTCGCAAAATCCGGAGTTATACACGCAGATGATGGATTACAGTTTTACCATCACAGACCCCGCCGAAGCGTTGGAAGACCTGCAGGAAAAGATCAAAAAAGATTTTCCGGAAGTTCCCCGATATCCCTACGAGATACGAACCATTCCGGAATCGTTGGAAGATTTTTCCAACCCGGCTTTTTACCTGACGCCTCCTGTCGACAGTCAGGACGAAAATTATATTTACATTAACCAGGCATCCGTGGGACAGCAGATGGATCTTTATCCGGTCATGGCCCATGAAGGATATCCGGGACATCTGTATCAGTGCAATTATTTCAACGCAGTCAATGACAGCAAACTGCGTTCCCTTTTAAGCTTCTCCTGTTATGTGGAAGGCTGGGCCACTTATGTGGAGTATCTGTCTTACCAGTGGGATGACCGGCTCTCTGACACGCTGGCCCGGGTCCTCTCTGCCAACGGAACCACATCCCTTGCCC
Organism: Lachnospiraceae bacterium UBA7182; assembly: GCA_002491115.1. Taxonomy (GTDB): domain Bacteria; phylum Bacillota; class Clostridia; order Lachnospirales; family Lachnospiraceae; genus Hominiventricola. Next base: position 5,016 of record DKVI01000082.1, read on the forward strand.
TCTATGCACTGATGGACTACGAGGTCAACTACGAAGGTATGACCATAGATGAGCTGGGACGGTTTTTACAGGAATCCTTCGGAATCACAGATAAAACGACCGTCGAACGGTTCTACCAGACAGTCTGCGAAGACCCTGCCAACTATATGAAATATTATGTAGGATATCTGGAGATCATGGATATGAAAGAAGACGCCCGGGACGCGTTAAAGGATAATTTCAGCCTGAAAGAATTTCATACATTTCTGCTGGACTTCGGTCCGGCGCCCTTTTCCATCATCCGCGACCATCTGAAAATATGGATAGATGAACAAAGGCTGCCCTGATGGCAGCCTCTGTCACGCCCCCAGCACCCCTGTCAGCAGCTTCTCCAGGCAGAACAGATCTTCTTCTGCCATCATGCATTCCATGGTCTCCAGGTTCACATCCATATGTTCTGTTTCCCTTGCGTACAGATGGGATATTTCGATCTGATCCTCAAAGGTAAACACTTTCCCTTTTTCCAGCCAGACTGCCAGGTCCAGTTCGCGGATCAGCATCGTATGGACGACAGCCAGTTTCACTTTGTCAAACAGGTCTTCGTCATATACGGCCTGACATACATAAATAAAAAGATAGTACATTAACAGTTGTTCATATTCATAGTCTTTTTCTTTATGGTACTCCAGGAACTCCCTGCGTGCTTCTTTATATTCCTCCGGCGTCAGTTCCTCATAAAGTTTTTTCTCCCGGCTCTTTAAAAGCCGGGGCCAGTTATGATCCAGGGCTTCCAGACGATACAGTGTCTTCCACATTGCCCGCATCTGCCCGCGCCTGTCTCCCGCTTTCTCTTTAAAAGCCGAGAATTTCTTCTCCGCGGTTTTAAGGAATGCCGCGCCCGCATACCGTTTTAACAGCTCATCCACACCGTGGAGCTGTTTTTTTAAGATGCGGTTCTGCAGATCGTGGGAAACCGCCAGAATCAACGCCATACGAAATTCGACGGAACGCTCCCTGTCCTGAACGACCCTGTATAAAAACTTACGAACATTCTCCAGTCTGTCAAACAGGAAAAAGTCGAATTTTTCATATTCTTCTTCCGGCGTCTCCCGGCATTCGTCCAAAAATGTGATTTTCTTATCACTGCCGAGAATCAGCTTTGCCGCCCCGGGACATGACAGGGACAATGAGATTTCCCTTAAATTCTCATATTCCTCATAGTGCCTGGGGTATCTGGTGCAGGTTTTGCAAAGCATCTGCGGACCTGCCTCCTTATAAATGTCACACAGATTATCTTCATTCAGAAAAACGCAACGGCCGTTGTACTGCTCAAAAGACTGCCGTTCCCAATCTATGGAATTTTTAAGCCGATTGCCGAAAAACCCCGGACATTTCCTGTATTTTTTAAGAGATACCGGATCAATGGAAATCTCCCATCCTTTGCAGCAGGTATCGCTGCACTCTGACGCTTCACATTGAAAATCATAAAAATACTCCGGATATCTATACTGCATAATTGTGTCCTCCTTTTAGTATGACAGCACCTCATATCCCTCCTGGGTCACGGCTACGGTCACTTCCCACTGAGCAGAGGGCATACCGTCTTCCGTATAGACGGTCCATCCGTTGGAATCATCCACATAAAAGTCCGGGCTTCCCATATTGATCATCGGTTCGATGGTAAATACCATTCCCGGCACCATCAGCTCTCCACTGCCTTTTTCAGCCACATAGCTTACCCAGGGATCCTCATGAAATGCAAGGCCCACACCGTGTCCTCCGATGTCTTCCACCACGGAATATCCCCGGCTTTGGACATACATATGGATCGCGTGCCCCATATCCCCGATGGGTTTCCAGGGTTTAACTTCCATCAGCCCCACCAGAACCGCCTCTCTGGCCGCCTTCACCAGCCGTTTTTTATCCTGGCTTACCGAACCGATACAGAACATACGGGAGGCGTCGGAATAATACCCCTTGTATATGGTGGACACATCCACATTTATAATATCCCCTTCTTTCAGGATTGTCTTCTCACTTGGTATCCCGTGGCAGACCACCTGATTTAAAGAAGTACATACGCTTTTGGGGAATCCTTCAAAATGAAGAGGAGCCGGAACGGCTCCCATACCTGTGGTCGTATCATAAACCCACCGGTCGATCTGTTCCGTGGAAATACCGGCACAGATATGCTGCTCTACATAATCCAGCACTGCCGTATTGATTTTCCCGCTTGCGCGTATTCCTTCGATCTGGCTTTGGCTCTTGACCAGAACGCCGCCGGTCTTTATCGTTCTCTTTCTTCTTCGCATTTTAAAAAAGTCTCCTTATAAATGCTCTTCCCTTTATTTTATCACAGTTTCCTGCAAAAGACTCACTTTTCCGGCAAAAAAAGCGCCGATAGCATTCTCATACAGGGCATGGTATTCTTCATAAGAAAGAGCGGCGCCCGCGGTCAGCACCTCCATGGCCACTCCGAACACCACCACATGGATGCCCGTTTCCTGCATACCGTTTTTCAGGTAAAACTTTTTCCTGCGGATTCGTTCCGGATGTTCCAAAGGCGTTTCAGAGGGAAGCTCGATCTCAAGAATCAGCCGTTTCTTCCCATATCGTTTTTTTAAAAGTTCAAGGCCCACAGAGCCGCACCCACATCCCCTGCATGAACCGGATACGGCAAAATAATCCAGGAGTACCAGATCCCCATACAGGACAGTGACCGCCATCCCTGCCAGTTTTTTACCTTCTTTTAAAGCCAGCAGCTCCATCACTCCCTGCCTGGCTTTTATCTTCATCACCCCGAAAGGCTTTCGTTCCGCTTTGGGAAAAGAGGACAGATAGAGCCGTTTTATTTTGCGAAGATCTCCGCCGTCCGCTTTTTTTAGTTCCATGTTCTATCTCCCGGCATTTAATACATACTCCTTCAAAAATCCGTATATTTCCTGTTCTGTAGGCGGACAACCCTTTAAGGTGTGGGTAAACTCTTTCGTACAATTTCCGATCCCAAGGCTGCCTGTCTTTCCTTTATACCCCTGACCGATACAGATCTTTTCCGAAAAGCCTTTTAAAAGTCCCTCTTTTTCCAGCATGTCCAGCGCCGGGATCAAATATCCGTAACAGGCGCTGCAGGATTCCACATCTTCGGCATACTCCGCAAGCTCTATGGAACGCCTTGTATCTTTCAAAGAAATATTGTCTTTATAAAGCGAAGGATTCAGTTCCCGAATACAGGCCCGGGCAAGGTCGGCGTTTCCCGTACCCAGCTTTTCGGCTATACCGATATAAGGTACTTCTTCTGTTTTATAATCCAGCAGGCGGCACACATACGTGTCTAAAAGTACAGGGTCTGCCGCCGCGAAAATCTGATCCGTCGTCACCGGATTCCCGCCGTCTTCAAAGCTTAAATCTCCGCATATATGGTCTGTCAGAATAAAATCCTGACGGATTCCTCTGGCCAGATGCCCGATCGGTCGATGCAGGCCCATCGTGTGGAACCTGCGCTTCTCTTTATTGGGCAGAAGCCCTTTCATATTTTTCAGCGCGCAGGTGATCCGGGTCTGGCAGTGCCCTTTCAGGACCGGCACATTGACCATAAAGTCCACGCCCAACGCGCATTTGCAGATATGAAGCGTAAGCCCGCCGCAGTCTACTGCCACTGCCGGCTCTTTCTGGGCATCAATCAGCTCCACACCGTACTCTTTTGCCAACCTGTCATAACCGCACACCTGAAACGCTTCTTTCGTCCGGGCGCCCACCCAGGAACCTTCCATTATGACCAGATCATAAAAACCGTGTTCCTTAAGATAGCAAATCAGACCTTCTATCACCTCCGGATGCGTCGTCGCGCCCTCCGAAGCCACAGACGGAGACACCAGATTCGGCTTAATGCCGATCCGCTTTTTCCTGTCTCCGATCATAGAAGCCAGGTCCGCCTCTTTGAGGAGGACCTGTGTCATTTCTTTATAATTTTTTCCGTTGATAATCAAAATCTCATTTTTTTGCATGATACTTCCGCTGGTTATGCCAATATCCGATCCGCCAGTTCTGCCAGCGCTTCCATCTCTTTTTCGCCTGCCGCCGACTTGATCGTTACAACCGGGTCAATGATCTCAATATTTTTCATGCTGTCCAGACAGGCTCTCATATGTTTGCCTGCCATAGGCGCCCAGCTTCCGTTTTCTACAATAGCAACTTTACGGTTCTGGAAATTCTTGATCTTCAGATGGTACAGGAAATCCTCCATAGCCGGGAACAGACTTGCGTCATAAGTAACGCTCGCCAGCACCATCCTGCTGTAACGATATGCGCAGGATATCGCTTCTGCCATATCATCCCTTGCCAGGTCGAAGAATACTACGTTCTTAGCGCCCTTCTCTTTCAGTATGTCCACAAATTTAAGCATCGCCCTTCTGGTATTGCCATGAATGGAAGCGCAGGCAACCACAATGCCTTCCTCTTCCGGCTCATAGGAAGACCAGGTCAGATATTTTCCTATGTAATATCCCAGATTTTCTTTTAAAATCGGGCCGTGCAGCGGGCAGATCATGGCGATATCCAGAGTCGCCGCCTTCTTAAGCAGCGCCTGCACCTGTGCACCGTATTTTCCTACAATATTGATAAAATAGCGTCTCGCCTCGTCCGTCCACTCTTCGTCGGCGTCCAGCGCGCCGAATTTGCCGAATCCGTCCGCGGAAAAGAGTACTTTCTCGGACTGCTCGTAAGTCACCATGGCCTCCGGCCAGTGTACCATGGGAGCCATGAAAAACTGAAGCGTATGGCTTCCAAGGCTTAACGTATCTCCCTCTTTGATGGTAACCGTCCTGCCCGTCAGATCGAAGTCAAAAAACTGCGGCAGCATCTGGAATACTTTCGCATTGCTGACAAGCTGCATATCCGGATATTTCTCCGCAATCTTCTGGATATTTCCTGCATGGTCCGGCTCCATATGGTCAATGACCAGATAATCCGGTTTGCGTCCGCCTAAAACGGTCTCCACATTCTTAAGCCATTCCTCCGTCACTCTCGGATCTGTGGTATCCATGATGGCAATTTTCTCATCCATGATTATGTAGGAGTTGTAAGAAACGCCCTTCGGCACATGATACTGGCTCTCAAACAGATCAATGTCGTGGTCGTCGCATCCGACATACAGGATAGACTGTGTAACTGTTGTATCTTTCATGATTAATCCCTCCAAAATATTGTTTTATGTATTGAAAAAAGGGAATGTCTGACGACACTCCCTTATTCTCTTACGCCTCTGTAAAAGAATCTTTGCCTGCGCCGCAGACGGGGCATTCCCAGTCTTCCGGAAGATCCTCAAAAGCGGTTCCCGGCGCAATGCCGTTATCCGGGTCGCCTACCGCCGGGTCGTACTCATAACCGCATGGCTCGCAAACATATTTCTTCATCGTGTTATACCTCCTATAGAAGTTCCGCTCCACCCCTCCAGCGCAGGTACTGGATCAATTCCTGGCTGCCTGCGGCATCCCCTCATTGATCCGGCGCTTCCCGGGTTTCGCTGTTTTTAAGTCCCATTGTTTTAGAAACCTGGTTTTCGTCGAAAATTATAGCATATCTATACAGTATTGTCAAAAATTTTCAGTCATCCAGTTCCCCTTCTTCGATCATATTCCGTATCTCCTGCATTCGCGTATCCACGCTGCTGATGGTCTCCGCACATTTGCGCAGCTCCTCCACGATCAGTTCGGAATTTTTCACATTCTTTTTGTACTTAAGCTTATGATCCACACTGGCCCAGAAATCCATGGCGATGGTGCGGAACTGTACCTCCACCTGCATATATTTTTTCTGATTGGATAAGAAGATCGGAATCTGAATGATCAGATGCAGGCTCCTGTAACCGTTCTTCTTCGGATTTTTGATATAATCTTTGACCTTGAGTACTTCCAGATCATCCTGGGCGGAAAGCATATCGGCCAGATAATAGATGTCTTCCACAAAAGAGCAGATCACACGCACACCTGCCACATCATGCAGCTTCGCCTCTATATTATCCACCGTCAGAGCATGCCCCCTGCGGTACATCTTTTCAACGATGCTGGCAGGATCCTTCACCCGGCTTTTAATGGACTCAATGGGGTTACGTTCGTGCAGAAGGGAAAATTCCTCATTCAGCACATTCAGTTTTGTCTCCATCTCCCGGATGGCACAACGGTACTCCATAAGCAGCGTCACAAAAGACTGTACGGTTCCTAATATCTTCGCCTGCTGCTCTCTTGGGATGTGATCAAACAGCGCGGGAAACTCTTCTGCCGCCACATCCATAATTTCGTTTTTTTCCTTCATCATTACAACAACTCTTCCTGTAGTTTTAGATACAACGCATCCCTGCGGTCGTCCTTTATAGGAAATTGCTTTCTGTAGACATCCGCGCCTTTCTCGATCTGAAAAACCGACACTTTTTCTTCAGGAACCGCATCCGGCAGGCGCAATTCCTCACGGGACAGTTCGCTTCCGTCAGGAGCATAACCTGCCGAATCCCCTGTGTAATACTGTCCCCCCATCTCTCCCGCGCAATTGACGCCAAAAATGTAAGACATCGTTTCGATGGCACGGGCTTTTAAAAGACACTGCCAATGGGCGCGCCTTTTCGCAGGCCAGTTGGCAGGCACAAAGATCAGATCCGCACGCCTTGAGAGAATCTGAAAAGGCTCCGGAAAACGCAGGTCATAGCAGATCTGCACACCCATACAAAAACCTGCCAGGGTACAGACAGGAAGAGACTCCCCGCCTTGAAAATACGCATCCTCCCCACCATAACTGAAGGGATGAAGCTTTGCGTAATCCAGAATCTCTCCCTTCGGCGTCACGACAGAATAATGGTTCTCACATCGCGCGCCTGCGTCCTTCACCCATCCCACGCCGACGGCGATATCATACACCGCAGCCAGTTCCCGGATACGGGCGACCGTTTCTTTCCGATTCTCCTTCGTACGGTCTGTATTCATGGAAAAGCCGGTCAGACTCATCTCCGGAAGGCAGAACAGATCAACCCCTTTATCAGCTATTAAAGAGAGGTAAGACTCTGCTCTTTTCAGATTTTTATCCTTATCCTCCCAGAACAGACGCAGTTGTCCCAATGCAATTTTCATATAATCAATCTCCTTTGTCTTTATTTTAACACAGAACACCCGCATTGGGCAAGTGCCAGTCACCAATCACCCCCCTTTGCATATGATAAAGTGTAAAAAGTTTTTGGAGGTTACTTGAATGGGTGACTTAAGTGCAAGAAACAACTGTAACTGTGGATGTGACTGCGGATGTGGCAGCAACAACGGAAACGGGCTTTTCGGCGGCGGCAGCTGCGGATGCCTGATCCTGATCCTGATCCTCTTCTCCTGCTGCGGTAACGGCAACGGCATTTTCGGCGGCAACGGCTGCGGATGCGGCTGTGACAATGGCTGTGGCGGCGACAGCTGCTGGTGGATCATCCTGCTTTTACTCTTCTGCGGTAACGGCTTCGGCGGATGCGGCAGCAGCTGCGGATGCAACTGCGGATGCAATAACAACTGCGGGTGCAACAACAACTGCGGGTGCTGACATCCACCCGGGCTGCCAGGCTTCCTGGCAGCCCTTTAAGATTCCGGCGTTCTTAAAACTGCATGTTTTGGGACTGCCGTTCATATATTGAAGAAAGACGCAGGGAGACCATATGCCATGAATTTTGACGAAGCAATTCTTCCAAAAGAACTGCAGGCCGCGAAAGCCTTCCTGCCCTTTCTTCCTGCCAATATACAGGAAATGGCCGCAATCTGCATCAAATGGGTAGAACTTCGCCTTACGATTGAGTATTTCAGCAAAAATCCCCCCGTACAACAGTCTCTGGAACCGGGAAATATTATGAAATGCTTAAAAGGAATCCTTCCTGCAGAAGAGCAGGCTTCTTTTGAACAGTTTGCGGATATGTTTGAAAATATGGATATGTACCGGGAAATGTTTGAAGGATTTTCCTCTTCTTTTACGCCCGGACAGAAGGAGGACGACACATGAAAACACCCGAATGGTTCCACGACCCGCGCATCCAGGATATCGCGCCGGCCAAGCTTACGCTCCTTTTAAAGCTTGCCGAACAAATCGAAGGCAAAACACAAAAACAGGCGATGCCCATCCTCTTAGGGGCCGTAGCTTCCGCCAGCAGGCAGAATCTTCAGTTTTCCAAAGATGAATTTGACCTGATCTTCGAAATTATGAAAGAAGGGAAAAGCGAATCCGAGAAAAAACAAATGGATGAAACGCTCAGAAGAGCGCAAAAAGCCCTTCAGGGGAAACGATAGAGGGGCAGATCGCACCCCTCTTTCGTCATTTTCAAATTTATCCTTTTTTCGGCACATAAATTGCAGCGGTCACTGTGCCGTCGTCATTCAATGTCCAGGTCTGAATTTCCAGCTTTTCCAGAAGGTCGTCACTGTAGCTGTATCCATCGATGACCAGCGTCCCCGGCGTCCGTTTATCTTCCGGAAACAAAAGCTCCATATACCCGGTCCCGACTCCGCTTGAAGAACCGCCGGGGATTTCCCAGGAGTACTCCATCTCACCCTTCGCGTCGGGCTTCAGGACTTTAACCGTAGACTCTACTCTGTCGGCATACTCCTCCAGTTTATGGCCGTTTTCCATAGCCTCATCTACCATCTGTATCCACGCTTCAATCTCCGGACTGTTTAATTCTTCCTCCGGTTCATCGGGCGTCTCCCAGTCTTTTTCCAGCTCCTTAAGATATGCCTCGGCGGTGGCAGGATCAGCGGCGGACGCATCCAGCGGCAGGGTAAAAAGTGCGTTTACACCGTCATAGGCGTCATTTCTGCTGATCTCTCCCGTAGCTTCGTCAAAATGATATGCGTCGTTATCGTAAAAACTTCCTTCATTGGCTCCGATATAGATGCCCCGGTCCGCGAAGATCTCGATATTGTCCATTTCCAGCAGACGGTAGCTGACGCCGTCCTTTACGAACTCGCTGTAACCGCCGCCCATACCCTGCATACTGTAGAACACCGGGTTCAGTCCCCGGATATAGGGAGATACATAGAACGCGGGATCTCCGTACGCATCGTCGTCCGTGGCAGGCATAGGCGTCCCGTCCGCACGTTCGATGGCAACAGCCGCATAAAGCATATCTTCTTTTAAGTTGCCCTGTCCGTCCTCTGACAAATACTCGCTGATATTTTTGCCTGCCACCGCGCCTAACAGCGTTATTTTATAATCCCCATATACTTGGGACTCGTTTACGATTACCGCATCCGGCCCCTGGAACGCCTCTTCCAGCTTTTTGTCTTCAAAATGCTGCGCAACCTGGGCGGGGCTTAGATATTTCCATGCGGCGAATACGGTCATTGACCCGACGGCCAGGGTTATGCATGCTGCCAGCGCTGCTGCCTGCATGCCTTTTATTTTTTTCTTTCCCATATAGATCCTCTCCTCTGCCTGATCTAAAATTTTGCGATTGAGCCGTGGACCTGGCTCCTCTTTTGGAGAAAGGGCCTGTTTTAAAATAACATCAATGTCTTTTTTCATCTAAAACAACCTCCAGTTCTTTTTTCAACACTTTTTTTGCCTTGTAGAGCCTGCTTTTTACCGTACCCTGGGGAAGCTTTAATATCCCGGCAATTTCGTATATTTTCAGTTCCTCCATATAGAAAAGAAGTACAGGCACCCGGTATTTTTCAGGAAGGGCGTCCACGGCCCTTCTCACACATACCTGTTCTTCCTGTGAAATCATCTGCTCTTCCGCCGTCGCTTCATCGGACGGCACTTCCAGTCCCGACTCTTCCACCGAACACGCACACCCTGTAATCCGCTGCCGCCAGGCCGCTTTGCGGGTCTGGTTCTTCCACAGGTTGACAGCCACGGACAGAAGATAACTTTTGGGATTCTCCTTAATATCCAGTCTGTCTTTTACTTCCAGCATTTTCAGAAAAGTATCCTGGTACAGATCGTCCGCCCCATGCCGGCTGCGGGTGATCTGGCAGCAGAAAGAATAAATGTCTTTTCCATAATCCGATATCAGTGTCTCTAACTCTTCCCGGCTCATATGTGTTCCTCCACCTTATATTCGACGTCTGTGCTAAGGTTTTAGCCCTTCACCTGTATATGGTAATCAATCTGAAAAAGGTTCACGCAGGACACAGAAAAAAGCAGGCATTTTTTACCTGCTCTTTTCTTACTCTCTATGGAAATATTATTCGTTATAACCGTTGGGATTTTTAGACTGCCATCTCCATGAATCGGCGCACATCTCATCAATGCCGTACTGCGCCTCCCAGCCCAGCTCTGCTTTCGCCTTGGCAGGATCACAGTAACAGGTCGCGATATCTCCGGCGCGGCGGGGCTTGATTACATAAGGAAGCTCTTTGCCGCAGGCTTTGCTGAAGGCCTTTACCACCTGGAGTACGCTGTATCCATGACCGGTACCCAGGTTGTAGATTCTGACTTTTTTGTCTTCTTTGAATTTTTCTATGGCTTTTACATGGCCTTTTGCCAGGTCAACCACATGAATGTAATCCCTGACGCCGGTTCCGTCGGGTGTATCGTAGTCGTTTCCAAACACGCCGACGCATTCCAGCTTGCCGATCGCCACCTGCGCCACATAAGGAAGCAGGTTATTGGGGATTCCTTTGGGGTCTTCCCCGATCATGCCGGATTTGTGCGCGCCGATGGGGTTAAAGTAACGAAGCAGTATCACATTCCACTGGGGATCTGCTTTCTGTATATCCATGAGTACCTGCTCTAACATGGTCTTTGTCTGTCCGTAGGGATTGGTGGGCGTCTTCTTCGGGCATTCTTCCGTGATCGGAATCATGGCCGGGTCTCCGTATACGGTGGCGGAGGAACTGAAGATAATATTTTTCACGCCGTGATTGCGCATGGTATCGCATAAAAGCAGGGTTCCTGTCATATTGTTGTAATAGTATTCGATGGGTTTTTCTACGGACTCTCCCACCGCTTTGTATCCCGCGAAATGGATCACCGCTTCCGGCTTCTCCTTATCAAAGATCCGGTCCAACTCTTTCTGGTCTAAAAGATCCGCTTTATAAAAAGTCAGCGGCTTTCCGGTGATCTCTTTTACCCGGTCCAAAGCTTTCTCGCTGGCATTATACAGGTTGTCAACCACAACCACTTCGTATCCTTCATTTAACAGCTCCACGCAGGTATGGCTGCCGATGTATCCTGCGCCTCCCGTGACTAAAATCTTCATCAATGTCTCCTCCTGTCAGTTCGCACCTCCCGGTATCATATCCCCGGGCCGGCGTCCATTCTGTTCCATCCATCAATATACCACACTTTTTCACGAATAGCAAACTCCATGCCTTGTATTTTTACAAATTTAGTTTTATAATGAATACAACATATATCAAGCAAGGAGAATACCTATGAAAAATCAATTATTTGAAGAGGCAAAGCGATCAGATACTCTGTCCAGAACGCTGATCAGCAACCTGCTGGAATCCATGGAATACAGCAGTATTTCTTTTATCAACTGGACGGTAGACGTATTGAAGATTCTGCGCACCCGGATTGAGCGGGGCGACAAGATCAAAGATGAGGTATCCAAAATTACCTACGACAAGAAAAGCTTCCAGGCTTTTGTCCAGAAGAATTTCTCCTCCTACATCTACAGCCAGGTATTCGCAGATCCCAAAAAGGCGGAGAAAATATATTTTAACCTGGAATCCTGTGAAGGCGGCTACAATCTGGTCATGGCCCATTCCGCCCATGAGAAGACATACCAGTGGATCTCCAGCTTAAGCGAGCGTTTTTCCCTTGTTGAGATGGTGGCGACCGGCATTGTCCATGTCAAAGACAACAGGAACAATTCCTACACGCCTTTCATCTCCGAACACGGAAAATACTGCAGATATGACAAAACGACCGGAAAGATTCTGGAACTGTAAATACATAGGCGCAAAGGACAAAGGGGCGGCTCTGATTGCAGGGCGCCCCTTTTTTATACCCCGCAGCCGTCAAAAGCCGGGATGAAACTTTCTTTCGCGCACTCCCTTTCCTGCACATACACCTGGCGCATCCCAAGGAAAAGCGCGTAATCCGTCACTTCCTCATACTCCTCGTCGGATATGCTTCGGTTCAGCTCCGGATAAGCCGCCACATGAGGAAGGGGCGTATACTGCCTTAACAGACTTACATAGATCCGGTTGCCATAATGGTCACTGAGGTATTCCAGCACATCCTTACTGTCAGATACACACCCGGGAAGCACCAGATGGCGGACAATCACGCCCCGGCGCATGATACCTCTGTCATCAAAGCTGAGCGTTCCCGCCTGGCGCACCATTTCTTCCAGCGAAAGCGCCGCCCATACGGGATAATCTTTGGCATGGGAATATCTCTCTGCCAGCACGGGACTTTGGTATTTATAATCCGGAAGCCAGACGTCCACCAGCCCTTCCAGCCTTTTTAACTGATCCGGCTTTTCATAGCCGCCGGTATTATAGACGACGGGGATCGTAAGCCCCTGCCTTTTGGCGCCTGTGAGCGCACGAATCACGGAAGGAAGAAAATGCCCTGCCGTTACCAGGTTGATATTGTTGGCATTCTGCTCCTGAAGTTCCAGAAAAATCTCCGTCAGGCGTTCTTCGGAAATCTGTTTGCCCGCCTGTCCGGACGCGATTTTATGATTCTGGCAATAGACGCACCGTAAGGTACAGCCGGAAAAAAAGACGGCCCCTGAACCTTCCGTTCCTGATATACACGGCTCCTCCCAATAGTGAAGGGCGGCCCGGGCCACCACCGGCTGATCCGGCATCCCGCAATACCCGAACGCGCCTTTTGGCCGGTCCGCACCGCACGCCCGGGGACATAGATAGCAGCCTGTCACATCTCGATTCCTTTTCTCGCGGGAATTCCCTGATCAAAGGGGTGCTTGACTTTTTTCATCTCGGTCACATAGTCGGCCAGATTCAGAATCTCCTGTCCCGGGTCCCTTCCGGTCAGGACCACTTCCAGCTTACCCGGGCGGTTCAACAGGAAATCAAGCGCTTCTTTCTGATTGATCAGCCCGTAATTATAAGCGCTCATAAATTCATCAATGATCAGCAGGTCACAGGACTCTTCCTCTGCCCTTCTGGTCACTTCCTCAAACAGATGGGTATAGGCGTGGGCGGCGTTTTCCTTCTGCTCGTCGGTCATATTCCAGAAAAAGCCGAACTTTTCCGTACAGCAGCAGTAAGAGACACCCAGCTTCCTAAGCATCTCAACCTCACTGGAAGTACCGTCTTTCATACACTGGCAGAACAGCACTTTCATGCCGTGCCCCGCCGCGCGCACCGCAAGGCCTACGGCCGCGGTTGTCTTTCCTTTTCCGTCCCCGCAGTAAATGTGCAGGCATCCTTTTACATTAGCCATCATACAGCTCCTTTCACAATCAGGCATAAAACCACCGCCAGAATCGCTGTCCCGTACAGAAGACGGTTCACCCTTTTGATATCTTCGTATTCCACCGGACGGTCATCGTCTCCCAGCGTGGGTTTTTGATACAGTTTTCCAAAATAGTATGCGTCTCCCGCCAGCCGGATATGCATTGCCCCTGCTGCCACCGCCTCTGTATGGGCAGAGTTCGGGCTGCTGTGATTATACCTGTCCCGTCTGTAGATTTTCCATGCATGCACCATATCAAGGCCGCAAAACGGACAGCAAAGCGTCATCAGCACCGCGGACAGCCGGGCCGGGATAAAATTCACCACATCATCAAATTTTGCCGCCGCCCGCCCAAAATACAGATAACGGTCATTCTTGTAGCCTACCATAGAATCCATGGTATTGACCGCTTTATAAAAATATCCCAGGGGCGCGCCTCCGACGGCCATAAACAAAAGAGGCGCGATGATACCGTCCGACGTATTCTCCGCCACCGTCTCCACCGTCGCTTTTGTCACACCCGTATCGTCCAGCCCGTCCGTATCCCTGCCCACCACCATGGACACGGCATGGCGGGCTTTCATCAGATCTCCTTCTTTCAGAGCGTTGTATACTTTCATCGTCTCGTCTTTTAACGCTTTCGTCGCCAGAAGCTGATAACACATGACCGTTTCCAGCGCAAAACGCGCATACGGATGAAACAGGCCTGCCAGGTATAAGAAAAACCAGGCCGCCGCCGTAACAATCCCGGTTACACATACAAGAAGGCATCCGCCCGCGATCAGCTCGCCTTTTTCCGTCTTTGGAAATATATTTCTTAACAGCCGTTCCATCCCTGTGATCAGATGCCCCACCAGCCGGATGGGATGATAAAGCCAATGGGGATCTCCTATAAGAAGATCCAGTAAAAATCCGGCGGTCACGGCAAGTATTGACAGTTCCATCGTCTCGTCCCTTCCGCGGGTGTCAGGAGATATCCGCACCCGTTTTTTACCTGATAGTCAAAGTACGCTCTTTTCGGCAGTCCGTATTCTTCCAGAATTGCCATAATCGTCCCCCCGTGGGCCACAATCGCCGCGCGAAGATCCTTTTCTTTTTCTGTCTCTTCCACAATCTCTTCAAAAGCCCTCCGGCAGCGCGCTTTAAACTGTTCCATGGATTCGCCCTCCGGAAAAGGCAGCACGCCGCCGCTGTCTATCCATGCCTGATAGGCGGGACTATCGCCTAATTCTTGATAGTTCTTATTTTCAAACGCTCCGAAATCGCACTCCCGAAGATCCGGCTTCTGTATCATGGGAACTTCTTTCCATAAAAGCCCGGCCGTCTCCACGCACCGTCTCATGGGGCTTACATAAATCCGGTCCACCGGCGGATACGACCGGCTTTTTAACAGACGGATTCCCTCTTCGCAGAGCGGCTCGTCTGTCCGGCTTCCAATGTAGCGGCCTTCCAGGTTGCCTGCCGTAACAGAGTGCCTGATCAACAGTATCTTAACCACCTTTTATCACCGTCCCTATTCCACAGACAACTCTGTGTACCTCTTTTGCTTCTTTCGCGATCTGACAGCAGACCCGTCCCGTCTTTTCCCGGTACTCCCGGTCAAACCGATCCGTCGGCACCACGCCGTATCCCAGCTCATTGGTCACCAGAAGAATATCCGGATTCTTTTCTTTTAACCCCTCAAGGGAAAATGCTTCCCCTGCCTCCATCAGCCGCCGCACATATTCATGAAAATGATACAGCGCTTTTGCCGAATAGAGCGCTTCCATGGGGCAGGTCCCGCCGTCTGTCAGTTCTTCTGCCGTAAGCCCGAACTTCTCGCGCACATAGTTCTTTTTTCCCTGAAAACATCCGCCTGTCACCAGTATCACAGACCTCTACCTCCCATCATACCATATAAGGCCATGCCCTTACAACAGTTTCCCCGCCGCCATCACCGCGCAGGCGCATGTAAGCTCGCATACCTGTACAAAAAAACCGGCAATATCCCCTGTCGTCCCGCCAAACTGTGACATTGCCACATGATAATAATAGCCGTAGACCGCCGCCGCCGCCAGACACAGCGCCGCCGCCAGTACCGCGTTCAGCCAGAAAGCCAGCGCCGCGCATCCCAAAAGCCAGATCGACAGCACGATTTTAAGCACTTTTTTCTGCGCCGCGTCCGCGAACATCCCCAGAGACCCTTTTTGATTGGCACAGGGAAAAGTCGCCAGCGCAAAGCCGCTTAAAGCCCGGGACATGGTATAACTGACGCATATGACAGGAAGCGTATGCATCTTCATCTCGCTCCACACCCCCAGCGCCAGGATAAAATAGGCGCATCCCATGATGATTGCGAACGCCCCCGCATGGGAATCCTTTAAGATCTCCAGCTTACGTTCCTTCGGCTGATAAGAACTCAGCGCGTCCACCGTATCCAGATAGCCGTCCAGATGGATGCCCCCTGTCACCAGCACCGGAATCAGAACGAACCCCGCCGCGCGCATCAGGCTTCCCATACTTACCAGATCGCAGAATTTCCCGTATCCAAAGGCCAAAAGCCCGATGACCGCACCGATCCCCGGGAAAAAGCAGATCATATATTTCATATTTTCCTTATCCCAGTCCGCCTTTGGCACAGGAATCTTGGAAAACATTGCAAAAGCGATCAGAAAACTGTTCCATATTCTTTTCATCACTTTCTACAGCGCCCCCTTCCCAATCTCGTCCAGGGTCCCTTTGTGAACCACCGGGACGGAATATACCACCTCCACCACCAGATCCGCCCAGGCGGCGATCTTCTGATTGATCTGCCCCAGACAGGCCTGATACTTCCTGGTCTCTTCCTCATACTCGATCCCGTCGGAAAATATCTCATTGGTGACGATGATCAGATGGGTACACTGGCTGTATATATGCCTGATGCCTGTGAGTATTTCTTCCACACACCTGCTTCCTGCGCCGCCTTCCTGATAGATCTCGTTGGCTGTCAGATTGGACATGCATTCCAGCAATACCGTGCCATAACCCGTAACATCCCGGCTTTTTAAGTCCAGATAACATTCCAGCGTGTCAAATCCTTTGTCCGCACGCATTCTGCGGTGTCTCATAATGCGCCGGTCGCATTCTTCGTCAAAGGGAACCATCGTCGCGATATATAGACAGGGCTTTTTATGAAGTTTCAGCACCAGATCTTCGGCAAACCCGGATTTTCCGCTGCCGCTGCCGCCGCTTACCAGAATCAGCATGACCTTTGATACTCCTTGCATTTTTCTAAAAACCGAAAGGGAACCTGCACGTTGGAATAATAAAACAGATGGGGAAAGCCCGCATACAAAGTCGGGCTGCTCTGCACACAGTCCCACTCCCTCTTTCCCACCGGCTTTCTCGCGTGAAACCCGTCGCCGCAGCGCCCGCTGTCCCAGTAATGAAACTCATGCCCCCGGATGGCCGTTCCCGCTTCTCCCAGAAGCTGGTCTTTGTTCGCCTCCAGTGTGACGTAACCAAATCTGGAAAGTCTGTCTGTGCGGAAGGCTTTCGCGTCCAGAACGCCCGCCATGGGATAAAAATGCCCGTCCGCGCCTTCTAATTCCCTGTGCAGATACAGAAACCCTCCGCACTCGGCGATGCAGGGCAGGCCTTTTGTAACCGCCCGGCGAACGGAAGCCAGCATAGACCGGTTCTCACTTAACGCCCGGGCATGAAGCTCCGGATATCCGCCGCTTAAAAGAAGGCCGGATATGCCTTCGGGCAGGGAGCGGTCTTCGATGGGCGAAAAATATACAAGCCTGGCCCCCATCTTTTCCAGCAGTTCCAGATTATCCAGATAAGTAAAGCAAAAGGCGCCGTCTTTCGCAACCGCGATCTTAAGGCCGTCCGCGCCCGGCAGGACCGGTATGGCGGGCGAAGTCTCTGTCAGATCCTCTCTTTGTTCTGCCACCTCCAAAAGGCCGTCCAGATCCACGGACGCCTCCAGCACCTGCGCCAGACGATCCAGTTTTTCTTTTAAGGCATCGATCTCCCCGGGAAGCACCAGACCCAGATGGCGGCTTTCCAGGATACATTCCTTCACTTCCGGCACATATCCAAGGACTTTGATTCCCAGTTCCTGTTCGATCAGCGGTTTTAAACTGCCATAGATCATGGGAGACACCCGGTTGAGAATCACGGCTTTTATACGGCTGTCCTGCCGGTATTCCAGAAAGCCTTTGATCAATGCCACAATGGACAGGCTGGCTCCTTTGCAGTTGACAAGAAGTACCGTGGGAAGGCCCAGCACACAGGCGGCCTCATAAGTGCTTCCTTCGGTCTTTATACCGCCAAGGCCGTCGTAGTAACCCATCACGCCTTCCACCACTGCCGCCTGGCAATCCGCCGTATTTTTGGTAAAAAGATATCTTGTAACAGGGGCGTCTGTAAAAAAGGTATCCAGATTCCGGGATTTTGTACCGATCACCCGCCCGTGGAACATGGGATCGATATAGTCAGGACCGCATTTAAAAGAAGCGATTTTAAGCCCTCTGTTCACAAGCGCTTTCAGGATACCGCAGGTGATCAGGGTCTTTCCGCTTCCGCTGGCGGGAGCCGTCAAAAGTACCGCGGGTATCTTCATTGGCCGCCTCCTTTGCATGTAACGATGTAAATGGGATTCAATCCCGTCATCAGATGGTAGGAAGATACTTTTTTTGCCTTCGCAATCCCCACGGAGATGATCTCTTCCTCCACCAGGGGCAATGTTTTCAGGCATTCCGTCACTTCCCCTATGGTTTCCAGGGTCACCGTATTGATCACCAGACGAACGGACGGATTTTTCTTAAGAAGGCACTCGATAATCTCTTTTAAGTTGCCGGCGGAGCCTCCGATAAAAGCATGCGTAGGCGCAGGCAGGTCTGCAAGCGCTTCCGGCGCAAGGCCGCATACCACCTGAATATGGGGAACGCCGAAGATCCTTTTATTCTTCTCGATCAGTTCGCAGGCTTCTTCTTTTCTCTCGATGGCATAGACGGTTCCGTCCGCAGCCTGCAGCGCCATCTCCACGGTCACGGAGCCGGTACCTGCGCCCACGTCATAGACCACGGCTTCTTTTGTCAGGCGAAGCTTGGACACGGAAAGGCTTCGGATCTCGCTCTTGGTCATGGGAGCCTTCCCGCGCAGAAATTCCTCGTCGCCGATACAGCTTCGGATACCGCTTACCGCCTCCGGATTCTCGATCAGCGCCACAGTAAGGCCGCCATACTGTCCGCCTTCCAGCTCTGAGGGCGTGCCGGAAGAAATCTTTTCATCCTCGTAGCCAAGACGTTCTCCTATGGATACGTTTACGTTTGCAAGACCGTACTCCTGTAATTCCCGGCACAGGTCTTTTACGCTGTCTTTGGCGCTTAGAAGAGCGGCCGTCTTTTTATGGGTATATACAGCCTGCACCAGATTGGCTTTTCTTCCGTGGGTGCTTTTTAGACATACGTCCTCCCAGGGAACGCCGAGCTTTCCGCACAGGTATACAAGCGACGATACGCCGCATACGCTGCGTATTTCATACCCGCATCCGTCCAGCGCGTCATAGAGCTTTTTCGCGCCGCTGTAAAAGCCGATATCGCCGGATAAAAGGATTGCCACGCGGTCATACTCTGTATGTTCCGCAATATATGCCGATATCTTCTGAGGATCATAAGCATTGAAAGACGGCTTCTTTACCGCACCGGCCGCCTGAAGCATCCGCTCGGCGCCGATCAGAAGATCCGCATCCCGAATGGCCGAGACGGCTTCGCCGGTCATACCTTCCCAGGTGCCCATACCGGTCCCCACCAGCGTAACGACACGTTTTTTTACGGATGCAGCCGGCGCCGCGCAGATCTTATCAGACGTTTCGGGGAATGGTCCCTCGGCCATCCCCAGACGTTTTCTCAGGATTTCTACCACCTCTTCATAGGCATATCCTTCTTTTTGCGCCGGCCTGCCCACCAGAATCAGTTTCGCGTCCGCGCGTCCGGCCGCCCTTACTTTTTCCATAAATCCGCCTGCTTTTCCTGTCTCTTTTGTGACAAGATACCGGCAGTCAAACTGGCGCAGCATGGCCTCATTCAGGGCTTCGCTGAAAGGCCCCTGCATACAGATCAGATTCCTGCCGCGAAAGCCAAGTTTTTCACAGGCGGACGCCACTTCCGCTGTGGACAGCACACGGGCAAAAACACGCTTTTCATAATCGGGAAGCACTGTATATTTAACCAGTTCCTTGCTTCCGGTGGTGGCAAGAATATTCCCGTCCGTGTGCTTTAAATATTCCACCGCCTCCTCCACGGAAGATACCAGGACGGCGTCTTTTATATCTGTAAGATCCGATTCCCGAAGCAGACGAAGATATTCTGTGCCGCTACTTAAACAGGCTCCCCACACATTCTCCGATACTTCCACCGCGTATGGATGGGTCGCGTCCACCACCAGCGCGGCAGATTCTTTTTTTATAAAATCCGTCATCTGCGCCTGGTTCATACGGCCCGTGTGAACGTTTAAATATTCATTTTCATCCAGCAGCGTCTCTCCGTATTCCGTCGCCACGCACGCCGTCACCCGGACTTTCTGTCCTGCGAGATATTCAGACAGCGTCCTTCCCTCTATCGTTCCTGCAAATATGATCACCGGTTTCATCTTTTCACTCCTCCATACAGACCGTATAATCCATGGCCGCAGCCGCCACCGTCACGCCTTCACAGGCGGTTTTGGGAATCAGCAGCCGCTCTGTCCCGGCGCCCTTCAGCGCTGCCCGCTCGCAGACATTTCCAATCCCCGTCACTGATTTTACAAAATCCGACTCTGTAAATCCCTCCTTTGCACGCACCTGCATCAGTTCCTCCGACGTATACGTCGTAAAAGGCACCTGCATCTGGTCCGCCAGCGCAAGGATCGCCGGTTCCGCTTGTTTCAGATCAATGGACGCAATCCGGCCTATACTTTCCGGAACTATATGATGTGCTTTTAATACCCGCGCCACCGTTTCTTTCAGATGCGTCTGTTCCACACCCTTTCTGCACCCGATCCCCAGCACAACAATCCGGGGAATCAGACGGAGCGTGCAGGCAAAAGGAGTGTCTTCTCTGACATCTATGATAAATCCCACAGAAGGCGTTCCTTCCCTGTCCAGTTCTTCCGGCACAGGTCCAAAGACCGGAAACGCGCTTCGCATCCCCACGCGCTCTCCCGCCACCAGCTTTGCCGCTATCTCTTTTGCACACTCCATGGAATCCATATACAGACCTCTTCCGGCGGCAAAGGCGTCTACGGCAAATTTTCCGTTCAGATCCGTAGCCGTCGTAATCACCGGTTCGGCGCCCAGGATCTCTGCCGCAAGACGTGTCATGGCGTTGGCGCCTCCGATATGTCCTGACAAAAGGGAGATCACATGCTGCCCCTGTTCATCAATCACAAGGACAGCCGGGTCTGTCTTTTTGCTCCTTACAAAAGGGGCGATGCTTCTGACCGCGATGCCGGAAGCTCCGATAAAGATCAGCACATCCGCCTCCGAAAACTGCCGTTTCATCCACTCTTTTAAAGGTTCTGTAAGAATCCGGACGTTCTCTAAAAGAACAGGATTCTTTTTTTTCACATACGCTTCACAGCGGATATATTTTTCTTCAAAGGCCTCTGTCAGTCTTTTCGCCAGCAGCGCCCCGTGATCTGTAAAACTGATGATCCTTGTATTCATGCCTGTCCTCCCGCTGTGTGCCAGGCCGCGATCTTTTCGGCCAGCTTCGGCACATTTTCCGTCTGTCCCAGGACGCCGTATACTTTGGAAAACGTAACGATCCCGGATTCCAGTCGGTTTTGTACCCGCTGGTTGACATAGAACGCCATCCGGTCCGTCAGCCGCCCCATCACAGGCTCCATAAGGCCTGCTTCCTGCAAATATTTTAAAGCGTCGTCCGTGGTTACGCTGTCCATCATACGGGTAAGAAGGGATACCGGCGCGCCCAGAAGCGCCGCGTGGACGCTTAAAAGCTCCATCCTGGTGTCCGCGTTATGGGAATGGGTATTCATAATGCCGCCTGCCAGCTTGACAAATTTTCCGATGTGCCCCATAAGCAGCACGCCTTTCGCCCCGAATTCCACGGCGGCGTCCAGTGCCTCTCCTATAAAATTGCTGCATTTTACCGCATCCTGGAGGGTAAGGCCGTGTCCGTATGTTTCCAGGAAATCAATGCCGTAATTTCCCGGCACGATCAGAAGGTACTGGCTTCCGTTTGACAATTTCTGACGGATCTCCACGCGGATCGTATCGATCAGCGCCTGCTCACTCATGGGTTCCACGATGCCGCTGGTGCCAAGGACCGAGATGCCTCCGAGAATGCCAAGCCTGGGATT
Organism: Lachnospiraceae bacterium UBA7182; assembly: GCA_002491115.1. GTDB lineage: Bacteria > Bacillota > Clostridia > Lachnospirales > Lachnospiraceae > Hominiventricola. The sequence continues at coordinate 26,715 of DKVI01000082.1, forward strand.
AAATGTCTTATCCGCCAGCGCTTCCCCTTCCGGGATGGAGATCACAACTTTCAGGCATCCGGTATAGCCGAACCGGGCGCAGACTTCCAGCACGTTCTCACGGATCATAAGACGGGGCACTTTGTTGATCGCCGCCGCCCCCACAGGCTGTTCAAGCCCCGGCTTCGTGACCCTGCCCACGCCTTTGCCGCCGTCAATCCGGACACGGCCGCATTCGTCAGAAGCCTTTTCTTCTTTTATGTAAGATACTTTCGCATATACCAGAATGCCGTTGGTCACGTCCGGATCGTCGCCGCCGTCTTTTCTGACCGCGCAGCTTACCGACTCCTGCGTCCTCATGGTGTCCAGTACATGAAGATGCAGAGGAATCTGCTTAGGCGTCATCAGATCCACATACGCCGTCTCTTTTCCCGACAGCAGCATATAAGCCGCCGCTTTGGCAGCAGCCGCCGCACAGGAACCGGTGGTATGGCCGTATCTTAGTTTTTTATGGTTCTTATAGATGAACTGTTCCATAGTTCCTTACACCTGATGCGTATACGCTTCCACTTTTCCTCCGTCCCAGGTCGTCAGATGATAATAGACATTCAGCGCCTGGTCGATCAGGGACAGTCCCATAATGGCGCCGGTCCCTTCGCCTAAATGCATGCCTGCATGCAGGGGCGCTTTCATACCCAGGCGCTCCACCACAAGCCGGGAAGCCGGTTCGGCTGAAAAATGGGTACATACCATATATTCTCTGGCAGTTTCACAGAGCATGCCCGCCAGATAAGCGGCAATCGCCGAGATAAATCCGTCGATCAGAATCGGCATCCGGCAGTAAGCAGCTCCCAGATAGCAGCCCACCATCCCCGCGATATCCAGTCCCCCGACCTTTGCGATCACATCAATGGCATCTTCTTTGTCCGGCTGATTCACCTGGATTGCCTTTTTAATCGCCTGTATCTTACGCTCCAGCCCCTCGGTGGAGAGCCCTGCGCCCCGTCCGGTCACGTCTTCTACTTTCTGGTCAAACAGGACAGCCGCGCAGGCGGAGCTGGTGGTCGTATTTCCGATTCCCATCTCTCCGGTCACAATCAGATTGTACCCGTCTTTTTTTAATTCTTTTACAATATCTGCTCCGGTAAGGATCGCCCTGATACATTCATCCTTTGTCATAGCCGGCCCCTTTGCGATATTTCCGGTACCGTGACGGACCACCCGGTTCAAAATCCGCGGATGTTTTCCGTCTGTCAGAGAACCAATATTCACGGGGAATAATTCGCACCCCGCCAGATTACACATCACGCACGCGGTAGAAAGCCTGTCCCCCATATTTTCCAGCACCTGAATCGTCACCGAACTGTCCGTCTGGGTCACGCCTTCTTCCACCACACCGTTGTCCGCTCCCATAATCACCACCGCCCGTTTATCCGGATGCGGATGCGTCGTCCCATAGATACCCGCGATCTGCACGAGTACTTCCTCTAACCAGCCCAGCCCCCGAAGCGGCTTACACAGAGAATCCCAGCACTTCCAGGCCTCCTCCATCACATCCCGGTCAATGGGACTGATTCCTTTCACTATTTCATCTAATTTTTCCATGTATATCACTCCTCCACTTTCGCATACAGCATCGCGTTACAGATCGTCGCCGCGATGTTGCTGCCGCCTTTGCGGCCGCGCGGGACGATATAGGGTACGCCTGCCGTCATGATCAGCTCTTTGGCCTCCACCACATTGACAAACCCCACCGGCGCGCCGATAATCAGCGCCGGGCGGACTTTTCCTTCCCGGATCAGTTCATACAGACGGATCAGCGCCGTCGGGGCGTTGCCGACTGCGAAGATCACCTCTTTATTAAGCGCGGCTCCCCGTTCCATGCAGACGGCGGCCCGGGTACACTCCCTTTCCTTCGCTTCTTGGGCCACGTCCTCGTCGGACATAAAGCAGTACGCTTCCCCGCCGTATTCGGCCAGTTTCGTTTTATTGATGCCCGACCAGGCCATTTTCGTGTCGGTCACAATGGCCGCGCCGCGGCGGAGCGCTTTTACACCCAGCATGGCCGCGTCCTCGGAAAAGCACAGATGATCCGCATAGTCAAAATCCGCCGACGTATGAATACATCGTTTGATAATGGAAAACTGAGGTTCCGGCCAGGTCCTTCCGTTCAGTTCCTCTGTGATGATCTCCATGCTCCTTTTTTCAATTTCCATGGGCTTTACGATCTCTATCTTGTCCAGCATCAGATTCCCGCCTCCAGTATTTCATATATTTTTTTCATATCCAGGGATCTTCTTACCAGATCCGCCAGTTTATCATACTCTCTTTCCTTGTGGGCGTTAAGGTCGAACTGCCAGCCTTTCCAGTCCATCCCCAGCTCCCGCATCCGCTTTTTCATCATCGCTTCCGCAAAACCGGCCGTGTCAAAGAGGCCGTGCAGATAACTTCCCATCACGCTGCCGTCTTCATTGGAAAGCGCGTCTACACGCCCGTCCGACAGACGGATCAGCGTCTTGCAGCCGCCCAGGTTCTCAGACACGCCCATATGGATCTCATAGCCCGACACTTCTTTTCCTTCCCAGTCGGAAAAAAGTCCCGCGCCCTGTTCCATCACGCCACGAATCTGCGTCCTTGTCTTTGCTTCTGTAAAGACTGTTTTCGTATCCAGAAGCCCCATGCCCCGCATGGAGCCGCCATGCTCCACATGATAAGGATCTTCCAGCGTCTTCCCCAACATCTGAAAACCGCCGCAGATGCCGATGATGGGCGTCTTTTTTTCCGCCTGTTTAAGAAGAAGCGCCTCCATACCCGATTCCCGCATCCAGGTAAGGTCGTCCATGGTATTTTTGGTTCCGGGCAGCAGGATCACGTCCGGGTCTTCCAGCATACCCGGATCTTCCACATACCTTAAAGACACCCCTTCCATGCGCTCAAACGCGGAAAAATCCGTAAAATTAGAAATATGCGGAAGACGGACCACCGCCACATCCACGCCTTCCCCTCTGTGTACCCGGCCAAGCCGGTCGGACAGACTGTCCTCGTCATCAATATCCAGCCGCTCCATGGGAACCACGCCCACCACAGGTATTCCGACCCGTTCTTCAATCATCTGAAGTCCCGGCTCCAGGATCTTTAAGTCCCCCCGGAACTTATTGATCACAAGTCCTTTGATCCTTTTTTGTTCTTCTTCTTTTAAGAGTTTTACGGTTCCGTACAGAGCCGCAAAGACGCCGCCCCTGTCAATATCCCCCACCAGAAGGACCGGGGCTTTGGCTATCTTCGCCATGCCCATGTTGACAAAACCGTCCTCTCCTAAATTGATCTCCGCCGGACTGCCCGCCCCTTCGATTACGATGATATCGTAATCCTGATTCAGGCGTTCGTAGGCTGCCCGCACTTCGGGAATCAGTTCTTTTTTATACTGATAATATTCCGTCGCCTTCATGTTGCCCCGGACTTCTCCGTTTACAATCACCTGGCTCCCCACATGGCTGACAGGCTTTAGAAGAATCGGGTTCATGTCCGCTGTGGGGTCCACTTTACACGCTTCCGCCTGCATGGCCTGGGCGCGCCCGATCTCCAGGCCTTCTTTCGTAATATAAGAATTCAGCGCCATATTCTGCGCCTTAAAAGGAGCGGTTTTATATCCGTCCTGCATAAATACTCTGCAAAGTCCCGCTGTCAGAAAACTCTTTCCCGAGTTTGACATCGTGCCCTGCACCATGATTGCTCTCGCCAATCCATTCACCTCTTACTCGAGTTTTATTGTTTCTTCTATGGCTTTTACAAGTCTCTCATTCGACTTATGATCTTTGACCGCGATTCGATAGTATTCCGCTCCCAGTCCCCGATAATTATCGCAGCGTCTGATCAGGATGCCCCGGGGAAGCAGGCGTTCATACAGATCCAGGATACCCGGGGCGCGAAAAAACAGATAATCTGCCTGGGAATCCCACACTTTAATCCCCAAATCCTCCAGCCGGTCTTTTAAATAGCCCCGTTCTTCCCTGATCAGGCGGACTGCCTTCTGTTTATACTCCCGCTCTTTTAAAGCGGCAATTCCGGCTGCCGACGCCAGGACGCTGACGCCCCAGCACTGTCCGGCGGCTTCCATGCGCTTAAGAAGTTCCCGGCTGCCGCAAAGGCCGTATCCCAGCCGGATGCCCGGCATGGCATACATTTTTGTAAACGACTTCAGGATAAACAGATTGTCTGTGTCTTTTACATAAGAAATCAGCGACCGTTCTTCCTGTCCGGTAAAGTCCAGAAAGCACTCGTCCAATACAAGCAAAATCCCCTGCCGCTTTGCCTTTCCAAGTATCCGAAGCAGAAGCTCCTGATTGATTAAAAGCCCCGTGGGATTGTTGGGATTGCAAAGGAACATTACATCCACCGACTGATCCATCTGTTCCAGAATATCACAGCGTACTTTCATATCCTCCGAAAGTTTATGAAAGATACATTCTGTACCGGTCTGCCGGAGGGCTTCTTCATACTCCGCAAACGTGGGCGCCGTCAGAAGTGCTTTTGCAGGACGCAGCGCATAGACCAGGCGATAGATCAGATCCGCCCCGCCGTTGCCGCAGATCAATACATGCTCCGGCAATCCATACGCTTTTGCCAGCGCCTTTTTCAGCTTTCTGCACAGGGGGTCCGGGTAATGCACCGCGCCTGGAAGCGCGTCCGTCACCGCCTGTTTCACGCTGTCCGGCATCCCCAGCGGATTGATATTTGCGGAGAAATCCAGAAGTGTTTCGCCGGACCCGGCGATTTTCTGTTCTATATAACCGTCATATATATTTCCGCCGTGGAGCAGTCTTTCTTCAGCCGCCATGCCCTTTAAATCCTTTCGCAACCGCCGCGTCATACAAAAGGACGTCCCGGATTCCTTCCGCCGTGTATTCTGCCGCCGACCGATGTACATGGATACCGGCCGCTGCTGCCGCTTTCTCTGTCACCGGACCGATGCAGACCGCTTTGGCCTCCATCTCTTTTGTATCTGTCATGGAAGCGAACGCTTTTACCGCCGACGCGCTGGCAAAGGTCACATAATCCACCTGGGGAAGAATCCGCCCAAGTTCCTCGCTTCTTCTCTCGTCCACTGCCGTGCAGTAAATGGGCAAAGCCCTGTACGGAACATTGGCAGCCTCAAGGGCATGATTTAATTCCAGAGAAGCTTCTTTTGCCCGCAATAAAAGCACCTGGTCTTTCTGCGTAAGGCCCGGCACCCATTCTTCGGAAAGATCCCGGCTGCTGTATCTGGTGGGAACAAAATCCGCCCGGATTCCCTTTGCCTCCAGCGCTTTTTTTGTACCCTCGCCGATGACCGCAAAACGGATGCCTGCCAGGCAGCGGATATCTTTTCCCGAATTGATCAGATAGTCAAAGAAAATATCCACCCCGTTACTGCTGGTAAATACGATCCAGCTATACTGATCCAGCATTTTCACCGTCTCTTCCAGTTCTTGGGTAAGCAGCGGCTTTGTATAGATCAGGCTGTAGGCGATGGCTTCCGCCCCTTCCGCTTCCAGCACCCGGCATTGGTTCTTTGCCATCTTCTCTGTGCCGGTCACCAGCACCCGCACGCCCGCCAGAGGCCCCTTGCCATGCCATGCGATCTCTTTTCCCACAGACACCACATCCCCTATGACCGTGATGGCGGGCGTCCCGATGCCTGCCCGCGCCGCTTCTTCCACAATCGTTCCAAGCGTCCCTGTGACCACTTTCTGGCGGCCTGTGGTCCCTTCCTGAACAACCGCCGCCAAAGTATCGGGGGATTTCCCGTTCCCGATCAGGTTCCTGGTGATATTGGGAAGATTTTTAAGGCCCATCAGGAATACAAGCGTCCCTTCTTCTTTTGCCAGGGTGGCATAATCCAGCACCTTCTTTTTCTTATGATCTCCTTCATGCCCGGTGATCACATGAAAAGAAGAGGCATAGTCTCTGTGCGTCAGAGGAATCCCCGCATAGGCAGGCGCGGCGTAGCAGGAAGATACGCCCGGCACGATCTCATATTCGATTCCCGCTTCCAAAAGCTCCTGCGCTTCTTCGCCGCCCCTTCCGAAGATAAACGGGTCTCCTCCCTTTAAACGGACCACATTTTTTCCCTCTTTTGCCATCCGGATCAACAGGGCATTGGTCTCTTCCTGTTTCAAATGATGGTTTGACGCGCGTTTTCCGGCGTAGATCAGCTCTGCGTCTTTTCTTGCTTCATTCAGCAGGGAATCCGTAGCCAGGCTGTCATAGACGACCACGTCCGCCATACGGATGCAGGACAGGCATTTCTGCGTCACCAGATGTTTGTCTCCCGGGCCTGCGCCCACCAGCCACACCTTTCCCCTGCAAAGCTTTGCCGCCAGTTCCCGTCCCAGTATACCCGCCTCTGTAACAGAAAGTCCTGTGACTCTGCTTCCTTTTGTCCTTTTCAGATGCCTTCCGTCCGGCGCGAACAAAGCCTCCATATGAAGCGTATCTTCTTCCAGCCAGGAAAACGCGGCCGCCGGCGCATTGCAGCTTCCTCCGATGGCAGATAAATACGCACGCTCTGCCGCCAGAGAGACTGCCGCCCTGGAATCATGAATCGCTTCCAATATTTCTTTTAAATGCCCTTCCCGGCTCTCCACCGCCAGAATCGCCTGTCCCGCCGCCGGAAGGCACAATGATTTGTCCAGATATTCATAGTGATACGCTTTACTGTCTGACAGTTCCAGCCGCGTTAGTCCTGCCGCCGCCAGCACGATGGCGTCAAACTGTCCTTCCGACAGTTTCCGAAGCCTGGTCAGCACGTTTCCCCGGATCAAACGGATCTGCACCAGCGGATTGACTTTTTTGATTTGCAGTTCCCGGCGAAGACTGCTGGTTCCCACCACACTGCCCGGCTTCAGATCACAAAGAGCGGTCCCGTCCAGAGTGACCAGCACGTCCTGTTCTGGACCCCGGCTTAAGACCGCGCCTATTCCAAGGCCTTCGGGAAATTCCATCGGCATGTCCTTGGCGCTGTGGACCGCCAGGTCAACAGACCCGTCTAAAAGCGCTTCTTCCAACTCTTTTGTAAATACGCCTTTTCCTCCAAAAGAGGTCAAAGAGCGGTCTAACTGCTCGTCTCCTTTGGTGGAGATCTCCACAATCTCCACTTTGATTCCGGGAAACGCGTTTTCTATCTTTTCTTTCACAATATAAGTCTGAACCAGGGCGAGCTTACTCTTCCTGGTTCCGATGCGGATTACATTTTTCATAATCTGTATCCTCTGGGCGTGATCATACGCCCGTTCTTTACATAGGTCTGGGAATTTCCGATCACGACTACGCTGAACATATCAATCGAAGCGTCTTTGAGTTTATCAAGGGTCGTAATACAGGAAGATTCGTCTTTTCTGCCCGCGTTTCTTACGATCCCCACCGGCGTATCTTTCTTCTGGTATTTCATCAGGATATCCGCCGCCTGTTCCACATATCCTGTGCGTTTTTTACTTTTGGGGTTATACAGACAGACAATCATATCTCCCTGTCCGGCACAGTCCACCCGTTTCATAATCAGGTCCAGGGGCGTCATCAGATCGCTTAAGCTGATCACGGCAAAATCGTGCATTAAAGGCGCCCCTAACACGGAGGCCGCCGCGCTGGCCGCGGTCACGCCGGGTACGGTCTCTATCTGAATATCCGCCTTCTTTTCCTCAGCCACCTGGTAGATAATGCCCGCCATACCGTAGATCCCGCTGTCCCCGCTGGATACCATGGCGACGACCTGGTCTTTTAACGCCTCTTCCACCGCCATCTCGCAGCGCCTGACCTCCTGCATCATGGGCGTGGCGATATACTGTTTGTCCGGAAAATATTCTTTTAACAAATTCACATAAGTGGTGTATCCGGTCACCACATCCGCTTTTTTGATTACCTCTATGGCCTTTGCGGTCATATGCTCATAACCGCCCGGGCCGAAGCCTACGACATATAACTTTCCCAATTTATATTCTCCTATTTAAGTTCCGCTCCATCCCTGCA
>DKVI01000084.1 GCA_002491115.1 Lachnospiraceae bacterium UBA7182
AAATAGGTTGAAGAAATTTCGCCTGTCTTATAATTCCACATTATAATATTAGTATTTAAAGTTGATAACCAAAAACAATCCCCAAATTTTTCAATTGAATACAATTTATCTATTTTTACTTGATATTCTTTAATTTCTTTCGTTTTCCAATTATAGCAAATGATATAATTAGACTGATACGGAATCATCCAAAAAGAATCCTGATCTAAAAGTACTGATCTAGTAGAAAAGACTGTCCCGCCAAATTTCTTCAACCTATTTGTTAGTTTTGTTTCTACAAGAAATTTTTTTCCTTTTATATCATATATAATTATACTCTGAGTTGCATAAACAGGAAAAATCCAGATTAAACCATTAGCCATAAATGATTGTGATACTTCATATGTTCCATTCTGCAAATAATCATCAGGTATTTTCACAAAATCCTGTTTATTATTCATGCAATCAATAATATCAATTTCACAACCATTATTTGGGATAAAATAAAAGAAATTATCATATCTGATAATTTTTCGATGTAATGTCTTCTGCCATTTTTCTCGTCTCTTAAAAATAGCAATTATCTCTGTTTTCATAGTATCTAAATCAGTTTTACAAAACGCATTAAATATGTTATTTGAAAACCATAAACAGTTATCTTCTAAATATCCATCACACAATGAAAGATATTTGTATTCATTATTGTCCATATATTTAATTCTCCAATACAATATTTTGTATCATGGTAATTTTTTTTGTATCTAAACATAACTGCACCACCGAACTTCCATCCCCATAATACGCATCACTCATCACAACTGCCCGATCCAGCTCCACCGAATCATCATAAATCCCCCATCCGGCCTCCCTATATTCTTCTACAATCCTCCTATACGCATCCCACAGCTCCGGCCTCATGCTCCCCACCGTTGCTTCCATCAACGGATGCGGTCTCCACAGAAGCGCCACGTCTTCTCTGTTCTCATAGAACACCCGAAACACATCTTTCATTTTCTCCAGATACTGCTCCCCATACTGCAACAGCGCCGTCACAGTGGTATTATAAAAAATAACCTTCTTCCAGCTTCCGTCCGGCTTTTCAATAATTCTCAGCCATTCCTCCGGAATCGTCAGGTCTTCTTTGCGTGTGTTCAACACCTTGTCCACCTTCGGAGATCCCAGGCCCAGGATTTTTCTCTCCCAGTACTTTCGATCCATTTCGGGCATACCGGACTTTTCCGCGAACTCAGTCATTACATTGACATAGACCTTGCGCATATTCTCTGACTGGACGATCACCTGATCCGCATAGATTACGCCGGGGGTGGTACAGAAATGTTCCATCCCTTTCACAGCGTTTGTATCCTCCGGATTAACTTCGCCTAATATAAAATAAGGTATGTATACTAATTTATCTGTATATTGTTTTAGATTTTTGGAATAGAAAAACGGATGTACGCTGGTGACATAATTGCACTCATCATAAGGATTATGGATAAATATCATATCCGGACTGTGCTCCGCAAAATCATAATCCTGATAACCGGTAACCGGTACATACTCCGGATACAGATCTCCTTCGTAATGTTCTTCCCGGAAACTTCCGTCCGGATTTCTGTCATAATAGGGAATCGGAATCACATAAGCGTCGCAGTTCGGGTCTTCGTCAGCGGCTTTCCAGACGCTTTCAAGGGAATCCCACATAGAAGCTTTATAAGGAAGAAATACGACTTCCGTGCGTACTTTGATATCATTGTTTACGCTGTTTTTTACTTTTTGCAGAGCTTTACGCAGATATTTATATGCTTTTTCAGACTGTACGCTCTGCCCCTGGCGCAGTTTTTCATAGATTTGGTAGACGGCTTCACAGTATTCTTCCAGACAGGTAACCGTCGTAAAGCCCTCTCCTTCTGTCTGTTCGATTGTCTCTCCCAGATCGATGGCGGCGCTCTGACACTGGCCAAGTAAATCCATAGCGTCCGCTTTTTTTCCTGTCTGGATCATCTGACGAACCCCTTTGTGTATTTTACTCAGCAATTCTAACAGCTCATCTGTCTGTTTTTTCTGTGCTTTTCTCATCTGCCTTCTCTCCTGCACACTTTTTATAAAATAAGAAATATTGGTCACCTTATTAAGGTGAGACGGCGCAAAGCCGCTTCGCTCCCTGCTACGTCACAGCCGCGCTGCGGTCTGTGTTCACAAGGTCCTGGCATACCCAATACGCAGGTCCCGAAAAGTTCCTGCCTTCTAATGCCGTATTGTGTTTTTTATATCATGGACACACGCACCCGGTCCTCTCGGTCAAATCAAAGCGGCTGCCTTTATTTATCCAGGGCTTTGTCCTTATGATCCTTCTTTCCATACACTGCCGTCTTCTGACAGTTCTCCGCGTTTTTTCGCGTTCCTCGCTGCGTTTTGCTTCTGGTCGGTCCTATAACCGCAATATGGACAGGAGAAAATCCCGTCCTTCTTTTCGCCGGTCCTGCCGCAGGCGCTGCATTCCCGGCTTATGTCTTTTCCCAACACTTCGACCAGTTTTACTGCCTGCTCCTCGCATTTCAGAGTAAGTCTTTTCCTGATATAACCCCGCTGCCAGGAAGATGCCAGATGGTTCATTCTCTTTAACGGTCCGCCCGTGCCGGGCCTGGGAAGCTTTGGCAGATAGACAACTTTTGGCCTTTCGGTACGCAGAAACCGATTCAGCTCCTGATTGATATAACTGTGAAGCTGTTCTTCCATTCGATGCTTTTTTGCCAGATATTTTTTTCTTCCCGGATTTTCGTTTTTATTTCGATGGTAGACGCTGGTCTGTTCTCTTAGCCAGTCGGACAGACGGGTCTGGTAGGTTCCCAGTTCTTCTCCGTAAGCATGTCCGGTATCTGTCATAAGCATGACGGACATTCCCATGGACAGCCCTACACTTCCGTCATAATCTTCATGTTCCCGTACCGTAATATCTACCGGTACCCGAATCTCCAGATTTCCGCTTTCCGGAAAGAGACGTATATGCAGCTGTCTGGTATAGCGGTTATTGTCTGTCAGAGGAACGAAGATGCGTTTTCTCTTTTCTTTTACAGAGATATAGATCCCGCGGTCTTTATAGCGATAAGCACGTTCCGCGATGGTAAATCCGTCCGAGGAAACCGTATGAAGCTGTCTGCTGTACTTTCTTACCTGTCTGCGCAGATAGTTTTCCATTTTCTTTATATCCACCTGCGCGGAAAGCGCGTCATACTGGTTCTGCAGTTCCTTTGGAAGGTCCAGTACGGAACCATTCAGCGCCGATTCAAAGGCATTGCTTACTTTCAGAAGATACCTGAGAAAATGTTTCTCTTCTTCTTTTAACCCTTCATGCGCGTTGACTCTTTTTAAGACCGAAGCACGCACGCCGGACCAGTAGATCTTGATCTCTTTCAGCGCGTCAAATATAGCCAGATAGAAATATACCGACGGCAGTCCTAACTGTTCCCGCAGTCCGCTTCTGGTCATCTCATTCTGGACAGTGTAACCCGGATAGAGCTTCGGAAGGCTTTTCATCCCGCCATAACGCTGATAGATCTCATTTTTCACCCTGGCATAATCTCTGGCAATCTCCTGGAGTTTCTGCATTTCTTCCGGGGACAATGGAACTTTATTGTATTGGCGGATGATCTTGCATACGGTGTCTGCAGGCATCTTTATTTTCCTTTAAATGTGGAATTATCTCTTACTGTTCCAAAAAGTGTACTTTTTGGAACAGTTCCCCATAGACAGGGATTGATTGGAAAAGTCGTTGAATTGTTGATTTTTTAAAGAAATTATGTTAAACTTTTACTCGTTTAAGCCGATATAAATAGTGTTCCAAAAAGTACGCTTTTTGGAACACTTTCTTATTTTTTACTTCCACCTCATATTCTTCTCATCCGCCATCTCGATATTATCCCCCGCGATCTGAAGCAGGGCTTCTATTTCTTCCAGCGGCATATCCACATACAGAGACAGTTCCTCAGGCGTTATGTGCCGGCCCAGGTCTTCTGTCAGCGCTGTGATGGCGTCTGCCAGACGGTTTAATTTCTCCACCACCTGGGAACCGGTGTTTCTGGAGTCTTCGTGTTCGTCCAGGGCCGCACGGATGGCTCTGTGAATCTCCCGTTCCAGATGGGCTTCCCAGACTGTTCCTTCTTCCATAAGGCCCAGCGTATCAAGCCCGATCATCAATCCCACATTGCCTTCCTGCACCAGGTCCTGGAGCAAAAGTCCCTGATGGGTATAGGCTCTGGCGATGGGCAGGACTTTGTCCATGTAATGTTCCGTCAGATACCGTTTCGCTTGGGTATCCCCGTCAGCCGCCCGGATAAAAAGTTCCTCTATCTGATCCCCCGGCTGCTTTTTAACCAGGCGCATATCTTTTTTATACTGATCCAGGAAAGCCTGTTCCTCCATTGTCAGAGGCTTTTTCTCCGCCTCGGAAGCAGGCTGCTTTCTCCCTTCTACCCGAATCCCCTGGGAAGCCAGGTAAGCGTACACCGGCTCCTGCTGCGCCCGGGTCAGTTTCATTTCCGTGAAAAACGCCTGCATCTCTTCCTGGGTCAGTTTCCGATCCTGATTGATGGCGCTGGCGCTTAAGGCCGCCAATGCCGTACGAAACCTGGTCTTCTCATCCATGTACGATCTCCTCTTTTTTCTCTTCTTTTTTCTGATTCAGCGAAATAATAAATACCGTCGATAATACAAATACAAATCCTAACAGATCCACCGCCTGAAAACGCACTTTCAGCCACAAAACCGAGACAACCGTGGCGGCCACCGGCTCGATACAGGCCAGCATGCTGGCGCCGGACGCGCCTACCATCCGAACGCCGGTCAGATAGAAATAGAATGCGCAGATTGTCCCAAATAATACGATGAAGCTCATGGCCAGTATTGTCTGTGAATCGATCAGCGGATGTATCGTCCAGGGCCGCATCAAAAGCATCAGCACAGAACCGCCGATGAACATCCCCCAGCCAAGGGTCAGCAAAGTGGAATATTTTTCCATCAGATCTGCCGGCTGTAAGGTATATATGACTAAAGATACGGCAGCGATCATTCCCCACACCAGCGCCCTGGCAGGTATGGCAAGCTGGGACACATTGCCGTGGGTTGCCAGAATAAAGGTCCCGAACATGGAACAAAAGAGCGCCGCCAGCTCGTATGCTTTTGGTTTTTTACGATCTCTGAAACAAATCCAGACAAGGATAAGCGCAGGCCCTGTATATTGCAGCACCGTGGCCGTTCCCGCGTTGGAATACTGAATCGTCGTAAAATAAGAATACTGGCAGAGCATCATCCCGAAGATGGAAAAAATAACAATATCCCGCCTTCCTTTCGGCTTTTTGAACATGGCAAACACTTCGCCTTTATTCCGCAGAACTGAACCACTACCGGCTAA
>DKVI01000088.1 GCA_002491115.1 Lachnospiraceae bacterium UBA7182
CGCTTTCACTTGCAGACTCGCTGGCACTTTCACTCGCAGATTCGCTCGCAGACTCACTCGCACTTTCACTCGCGGACTCACTGGCACTTTCACTTGCGGATTCGTTCGCACTTTCACTCGCGGACTCACTCGCGCTTTCACTCGCAGATTCACTTGCGCTTTCGCTCGCGGACTCACTGGCGCTTTCTGATTCACTCTGGCTATGTGCCATACTTTCCCATTCACTTAAACTAGGGTCAATCTCACCTCCTTGATTCTTATACCATGCATACCAAGATAAAAACTTTTCCCACTTAGCTTGACCACCGCCAAACGGATTATCCCATGTAAGCAAATACCAACCATAACCAGCATCTGTGGGTTTTACCCATCCTGTAAGTATTGTCCAACCCCATCCGGCATGCTTCCAATCAATCTCCCCTTCTTCCGCCAACACATCCGCAGCCATTACATCCGCACCATACGGATTCAGCATACCCATCAAAAACTCCGGCGAAAGCGATGCTATGTCCTCATTGTTCAGTAATGAATCTAACCCATACTTCTCCAGCAGGCTCATAAACTCTGACAAGAAGATTTCTTCATGTTCATCCGACGAATTTGAACTGTAATCATCCAACAAATTCATTAATTCTGCAAAAAACGCTTCATAATCTCCTGTCAGTGAACCGAGTCCATACTCTTCCAACAGGCTCATAAAATCTGAAGGAAGCATCTCGCTTTCATCATCATATGTATCATCCAGATCCGCAATTTCTGATCCTAACGCTTCACTTGCCAGGGAAGATAACTCCTCGCTCTCACTTGTCGCCTCGCTGGTGCTCTGGTCTTCACTGTCACTTGCATTTAAGCTTTCACTGACAGCGACCTCTTCATCTGCATGATCGGATTCAGAGGTTTCTGCCCCTGATACTTCTGACTCAGATTCAATGGTTCCCTCTTCTGACGCTTCAGAAGCCGACTCAGTTGTTCCTTCCTCTGACGTTTCCGCTCCTGTCTCAGATGTTCCCTCATCTGGCGCCTCTGAGCCGGATTCTGTTCCTTCATCCGTCTGTTCATCGCCTTTTATTTCTTCAGGCGCTGCCTCATGCACATCTTCTTCTGCTTCCTGGGCCGGTGCTTCATTCGGCAATTCGACCACATAGTCTGCCCCACCGTCAGTGTTTTCGGTAGTTTCCAGTTCCTGTGCGTATACAATCTCACCGTCCTGGAATATGCTTGCACCGCCAAATGCAACTCCCGCTGCGGCAATACTCTTTATAACTTTCCTTCTGTTCATATTTCTGCTTTTTTACTCCTCTCCTAACAAAAATATCAGACCCTACCATATATCTCCTTTACCCGATGTTCAAAACTCTGTCCTCGGATCATTGCCCTGTCAGAAGTCAACACTATGAATTTTCAAAAAATCATATGCCAAATAAGCAAAAGAGAATGGATGTTTTACAAAGTTTCCATTTAACTGTTCCTAATTATAGCAAACTGGGTATCCTGCAAACTGCCTCCTGCACGGTCCCTTTTCCAGAATTTGATAAAAAGCCAAAAGTTTCACCATCAGCCCCGGATGGATACGCACAAAAAAACAACGGATAAGCCTCACATGCATATCCGTTGCTTTTTGTATGTCCTAAAGGACGTCTTCCGACAGTTCCTGCGTCATGTCCGCATAGTACCACAGTTCGCCTCTGCCGGATTTTCCGACATAATCCTCCTCGATCCGCCGAAAGATAGAACTGCAATATTCCTTTTCGGTATTCACCAACATCAGGATAAAATGCCGGTTCCCATACCGGGTATAGGCGTCGCCGGTTCTAAGGGATGCTCCGATGGCAGTTTTTAGTATATCCATCTGCTTTGGAAGGTCCATCGGCCGCGTGCGCTCCTTTTTTCCGCTCTGGCTCAGCGTCAGAAACATAAGCATGGACGGAAAATCATTCCGGTCTTTTGCCCGCACCACCAGGCGGCAATAATCCACAAAACTGGGATAGGTGCAGTAATACGCCCCTTCCTTCTTTTCTTCCTGAAAGATTGCCTTTTGGATTTCTTTTTTGCGGAGCATAAACACCCGGTCCATTTTCCGCCAGCTTTTGGGGTCTACCGCGTCGATCCGATGATTCTCATCCACCGGCTGCAGTTCCTCAAAGCATTTTTGCATCTCTTCCATAGGCGGGCTGCCCATCTCCCTGGCATACAGTTCCATCGTATCATTGTAAATATCCAGTGCTTCTTTATAGCGGTACATCTCCAGATTGCACCGGATCTGGCTTGTCTGCCAGTTTTCAAAAGGATAGATCGCTGCTGCCCTGGAATAGAGCAGCAGACGTTTTTTAAAATCTCTCTCTCTTTGGTACTCCCGTTCCAGTTCCCGGATCGTCTCCAAATAGAGTTCTTTATAATAATTGCTCTTATGGTAAAACCACACATCAGACAGGCTGGCAGGAAGGAGTTCCCCCGTATACAGCTCATTCGCTTCATTGAATAACTGTATGCGTTTTTTACCCCCCCCATAGCTTTTTTTGCTCTCTCTACTGCCTCTTCAAACCGCTGAGTATCCAGCTCCATCGCAACACTGCACCGAAAACTGCACATTCCGTCGTTGATCGTCACATATTCTCCGTCCGGAAGCCCGCAGGAGACCAGCTGTTTTTTCAGGCGGTAGATCAGGTTGTTCAAATTTTTATTGCCGTTTGCCATATCCTGTTTTTCATTCCATCCGTACAGGTTATCAATCAGTTCACTTTTCGATATCCCGTTTTTCAGAGACAACAAAAGCATCTGCAGGAGACGGACGGATTTAGAGCTTCCCATCTTGTTGAAGATTACGGGTTCTTCTCCATAATATATGGAAAATCCTCCCAACATCCGTATCTGCAACACTTTTGAAGCCATATCTCCCCCTCCTTGGGATCACTTTGTGATCTGGAAAGATCTGGTAATCGGGAATGCCTGATAGTTTCCTCCCAAAGTGACTACGGTCACTACATAACGTCCCGGCTGTGTCGGCGGTGTTGTCGTACTGGAATAAACCCGCCATTTACTTGTAAACCCGGAATACAGATAATGCACATTTTCCTGGCTGACCGTCACATCCCCATTGTAGGACAGCGTCGCGCCGAAATCAAAGTTCTGGGCGTCCGCTGCGCTGATCTTGCTGCCAAGATTTTCGTTCCAGTTCAGTTTCACGCCGGTTGAGCGCATCCGAACCAGCAGTGCGCCGACTCCGACACCTGTGTTGTAATTTTTGTTGTCGGTAATCACGGTCACGCTGTACAGACCTGCACGTCCAGGCATACCAAAGCCGATCCTTGCATTGTCCACAGCGGACGGCAGCGCGTTGACCACTTTCAGGATCTGTCCAAACGCCCCGGTGTCTATGCCCACTTTATCCAGAAGCTCCAAAAACTCCGTGCTGTCGAACATGCTGCGCAGTTCTCCTACGGTGATTCCATCTTGCATCATCTGGCTGAAACTCTTGCCGGTAATCTTTTTCACCACCGGATCCAGAATACGAATCAAGCTGTTATTGTCGTATTTATCCGGCAGGTCCAGATACAGCCCAAGGCCGACATTGCTGGTCGCCCCGGCATAGATCGTATAGAAATCAAACTTGTCAGCGGGATTTGTCGTAATAAAGCCTTCCGGCAGCGCTTCCCCTGCATAAATGTTGTTTGAGTGTACGCTGACCTTTACATTTGCCTTATTGACTGTAACTGTTCCTTCTGCCGCATCCGACGGACGGTATTCAGCATTCCCTTTATAAGCGATCTGTATCTGATGCTGCCCTGCCCCCATAGGTGCATAGGGGATGCCCAGATATTCGCCGCCTTCGATCGGCATCCAGCGTTTGGTGCTGTCGTTTAAGTTTCCTGCAATATCTTCCACGCTTCCGCCGATATTTTCCAAGCCGGGAATCTTATTCAGCAGCCCGCCCAGTTTATCGGCGTCAAACCGGCTGTCCAGAACGTCGATCTGTGCTTTGTACAGGATCTCAAAATCATCCAGGCCGACTGTTTCCTTTGCAGGCAGTTCGGAGTTTTCCCAGTCGATTGCCTGTGCAAAAATGGCCTGCTCCATAACTGCCGGATCCATATTGTAGGTAAAAGAAACACTGTCATTTAAAGCCACGGTGCTGGCAATCCGATTGTCGCTGACCGTCACATCCACAGTGACAGAATTACCGCGGTACTCCACTGTATCGCCGCAGGAAATACGAATCTCCCATTTTCCGTCTTTGAATTTAACCAGTCCTGTTGCATCCTTTTCATTCAGCGGTTTGTAGCTGATATGGGTAAGGCCTGTCAGGTCCGTATTATATTCTACTTTCATCTGCCCATAATCCACTTCCGGGCTGACGGAAGCAACTACCGCGTCATAGATCGCCCTAGCTGTGGCCTCGTAGTCATAGCCTTGTTCCTGTGTGAAGACCATCCCTGCTTCATATGGTCCTTCCTGAAGCTGGAACTGCACCTGCTCACGGTCCAGCACCTCGATCTCTGCCTCGATCTCTGTCGGCGCATAAAGCTGGCTGCCGGGCCAGGAGATTCTGACTTTCTGCATGCCTTCAGGGATACCCGGATATTCCAGGCCGGATACTTTACCGCCGTTTAAGGGCGCCCAGGCTTTGCCCAGACTTCCTACGCTGCCGGTTTTGGCCGTCGCATAATACGCAATCGATACATTATCTGCTGTAAGTACCTCAGATTCTGCAACTACAGCATCGAAAACCGCTTTCTTCAGCAGATCATAATCTACCGACAGGTCTTCTTTTACAGCCTTTTTCGCGCTGCCTGCAGGGTCCTTCAGCACATAGGGCGCTTTCTCCCGGTCTGTAATGGCCACGGTTGTCTCTGCCTGAGCCGACCTATAAGTATCGTTTCCGGCCCATATGAAGCGGATCTGATGTGTGCCAACGGAGATGGCAGGATAATCCAGGCCAGATACCTTACCACCGTCCAAGGGCGCCCAGTTTTTACCCATGCTCCCCAGGCTGCCGGTTTTAGCCGTTGCATAATATGTAATCTCCATATCCTCCAGCGTAAGTTCAGGCGTCGTCCCCGCAACCACCGCCTGGAAGAGGTTCTGTTTCAACAACTCATAATCCGCGCTGCCATCTTCCTTATAAGGAAGGCTGACTGAAACTCCTTCATTTAACACAATGCTGGAATCCGGCATGGCTTTTTTGTTCAGTGTGACTTCCGCCCCTGCACCTGCAAGGCGAACCTGGTAATCTCCGTCTCCGTTGTCGGCCAGCGCCGGGTGTGTATACTGGGTTTTGATGAGCTTTCCTGTCTCTGTCGTAAAGCCTCCGATTGCCCCCCAGCTTCTGTTGCCCCAGGTTCCGATCTTTGTCTTTCCCTCACAGTAATACTCCCAGTTCAGCGCCAGCAGCTCTTCTTCTGTAAACGCTTCCCGGTCAACAAGCAGGGCATCCGCCAGAAGAAGCTTTACTGTATTCAGATCGCTGCCCGCCGGGATCACTGCCACACCGCTTTGCAGATCAAACGTTTTTGCCGCCTCTTCCGGCTGCACTTCTTCGTCCGCGTCTAAAACCGCTGTCTCACCTGCATCCGAAGCTTGTGTTTCATCTGCATCTGCCACAGGAGTTTCTGCCGTCTCCTGGTCTGCCGGGACGGCAGCAGTCTCCCCGGTCTGCACGTCCTGCTGCGTTGCAGGCGCCTCATTCTCCTGCTGACTCGCCTCACCGGCAGCATCTTCCCCAGGCTGCACATCCACCCCGACGGCAGACACATCCTCATTTTGCTGTTCTGTCTGGTCTACAACCGTTTCTTCCGGCAGAGCAGACGCCGATACCGCCATAGGCTGTACAAGCATCGCCGCCGTCAGAAACAGACAGAGCAGCTTTTTGTTTTTCCTGTTTTTCAAGTTCACATTCCTCCATTTCTTTTATGAATCTACTGTGCAGAAGAACGAACAGCCCCCATTTTTTGTAGAGTTTATTCCACTTACAAGGCATTCTCCGACCAGTGTAATTTTATTATAACAAGGAAACTGTCCTGCAAACGGCATCATATGCAGAAAATACCATATTTTTTATTAACTGTTAAGCAGTTAAATGGCAAACTCGGCAAAAGCACTTTGCAGCAGCACAGGAACTATGATATACTGAATCATACTATTTTCAGGGGGTATTTCTTAAATGAAACAAGAGGGAAAAAACAAAGGGGCTCTGGCCCTGCTTCCGATCCTGGTATTTTTAGTCATCTACATAGGGGTCGGCATCTACTATGAGTATGTCCGTCCGCAGGAGGGCGTACAGGGGTTCTACGTCATGTCCGTGGTGGTTGCTTTTATGGCCGCCATCGCCGTCGCGCTGTTTCAAAACCGCTCGGTATCTTTTGACGAAAAAATGCGCATCTGCGCTTCAGGCATGGGCGACGACAATATCCTGATCATGATCTTTATCTTCCTGCTGGCGGGCGCTTTCAGCGGCGTGGCTTCCGCATCAGGATGTGCGTCGGACACGGCCAACCTGCTTCTTGGCATCGTACCCGGAAGACTGACCGTTCTTGGCATTTTCCTGATCGCCTGTATTATATCCATGGCCATGGGAACGTCCTGCGGGACGATCACCGTCATGGGTTCCCTGGCGCTTAGCATCTCCCAGTCCGCAGAACTGTCTCTTCCTCTGTGCTTTGGCGCGCTGGTGGGAGGCTCCATGTTTGGGGACAATCTGTCCTTTATCTCGGATACGACCATCGCCGCCACCAAGACCCAGGGATGTCAGATGCGGGACAAGTTCAGGGAAAATCTTCTGATTGCCCTGCCTGCGGCGCTGATTACCTGCGTCATCCTGCTGATCATCGCATGGACCGGAAAACCCGCGGCCGTCAACGAATACACCTTTAATCTGGTGCGGGCGCTTCCTTATTTTGTTATACTGATCGCTGCCCTGGCCGGTATCAATGTGTTTATTGTCCTTGGGTTCGGACTGATCCTTTGTACCGGAATCGGGCTTTCTACAGGTTCCATTGATATCCACAATGTATTTATTTCCATGGGAAGCGGCGTTTCCGGTATGTATGAAACGATCGTAGTCACCATACTGGCCACTGCCCTTTCGGCTCTGATCAAATACAACGGCGGTTTTGAGACGATTATTCATTTTATCAAACAGCATTTCCATGGAAATAAAGGCGGACAGCTCGGAATCATCCTGATCTCCATGCTGATGGACATCTCCACCGCCAACAATACGGTCGCCATTGTGGTTTCCGCGCCCATCGCTACGGATATCCGGAAAGAATACGGCATCACGCCCCAGAGAACGGCTTCTCTGGTGGATATCTCCACCTGCATCGCCCAGGGTATCATCCCCTATGGCGCGCAGCTTCTGATTGCCGCCGGAATCGCCGGCATATCTTCCATACAGATTATGCCGTATCTGTTTTATCCGTATCTGCTGTTTGTATGTGTGCTGGCAGCGACGTTTAAGGGAAGTAAAAATTAGAATCAAAAAGCGGAGGAAACAATCATGAACTTACTGGAAACATTACAAAACAGACGCAGTGTACGAAAATACACCGAAGAACCAATCCAAAAAGAAACCTTAACTGCCGTTTTACAGGCAGGCCTTCTCTCCCCTTCCAGCCGGGGTATCCGCCCATGGGAACTGATCGTGGTGGAGGATAAAGAAGTCCTGAATCAAATGGCCGACTGCCGCGCAGGGTCAGCCAGGATGCTTGCAGGTGCCCGGGCCGCTGTCGTGGTCGTTGCCGACGAGACCGCTTCCGATGTGTGGGTCGAAGACTGTTCTATCGTCATGTCCAACATGCATCTGATGGCGGACAGCCTCGGACTTGGAAGCTGCTGGATTCAGGGACGTCTGCGGAACACGCCTCAGGGCGAATCGACGGAAGTTTATCTGAGGAATTTACTAAATTTCCCTGAAAATTATCGTCTGGAAGCTGTTCTCTCCCTTGGGATGCCGCAAAATCACCCGCCAAAGCAGGAGCTGTCCTCGCTGCCGCTTCAAAAAGTACATTGGGGAAAATTCTGAGTATCCATACAGGGCATCTAAAAAGATGCCCTGGCTAACCTTATAAAATCATCATAAAACCTGGCAAAGCTGATAGGACACTTTTCCAATAAAATATTTATGCGGGTTGCTTCGGCAATATTTATAAAATTGTCTCTGTCAGATTCCTCACCATATTGTTTCAAAACCCGTTTTATGTAATTTTTAGGATAATCACTGTTTATAACAGACTTCTCCCCCCATATCAGTTCTGGCTTATGTGGTAAATGCACTTTCACAGGCTTTGAGCCGAAACAATATTTATATGCTTCCTCATCCGCCAACAGCCAACACTCGATCATTTTCAAAGCAATCATGGGAATTCCCACCCAAATCTTAGAGTCTGCACATTGTAGACCTTTTAAAACATCATTGTATAAATTCTCAAAGTGTTTCTTACAGTCTGATTCCTTTGTATTTTTACCGTCAGAAATTTTATCCGTATCACAATAAAATATGCCCTTAGTATAACCGTTTTCTAAAGCATACATTGTAAATCTCAATGCCGGAAGGCTTTTCCCACTCATATTTCTTGTGTGTCTTATTCCAAGTTTTATTCGTTGACTACCATCAATATTTTTCTTGTCCGCATAATCAATTTCTAAATCAACCTTTAAATTTTTTGCACATTTTCTAATCAAGTAAATAACCGGACCCGCTTTCCATTCTCCTGATGTTGTACGCCAACCATAATCTGTAGGTCCTTCTCCATATACAATTAATTTCATCTTTTTCATCAGAGATCACGCTTTTCCATAAGCATCGTAATAATATCGTGATTGCTTAAATTCATAAATAATTCTCCCGGATACATATACTGCATTTTATTATTTAAATCCGGGTTTTCAGTCAGCAAACCACATCGACAATTTCCGGAATCAGGATCACGATATATATATCGAATCTTTTCTTTCGGCACATAATCCAAAAAAACAGGACTGTGTGTTGTAACAATTAACTGATTGCTTTTCTCAATACAATTTTCTTCCAAAACTGCGATAATCTTCTCTGCATAGTCCATATTAATTCCATTTTCTATTTCATCAAGCATCATCATACTGCTTTTATCCATCTCACAGATCGCAAGAAATGCAAGAAGCCTAAGCATACCGTCGCTCATATTTTTTGATTCAATCGTTAAAATTCGATTTTTATATTTTTCCTCTGCAATCAATTGAGTCCATCCTGGCTTTCCTTTTGTTCTTGCGTCAACTCTTACAATCTTATCTCCCAAAACATTTTTTATCTTTATCTCAAATTGTTTTTTTTGTTTTGAATCCATTGCTTTTACAAAAGAAGGAAGTTTTTCACCTGCATTTCCTATTGTATCCACATCTCCGCGACTGGATAAACGCATCTTTTCAGGCGACAAAAGTTCAAAAGAATCACAATGTTCAAAAAAATTTTTCACAGATTGTACAATTGGATATCTGTTTAGATTATACAGTTTTAAAATAGAAGAATTTAACCGTAATTCTTTTGTTAATTTCAATTTTTCACCTGATCCGTCCAACATATATCCTCCATCGGACTGCGTATATTTCAATATAATCTCATTCCTGTCTTCTCGTTTTACCTGAATGAGCTCACGAGATAATTCCATTATATTTTTGGAAGTATAGGCCAGGATTTCCAATTCCCATTGGATGATCATTCTCTCCCCGTCAACTTTAAGATCCAAATCACATTTTATGGTTATTTTGGAAGATTTCTGCATCTGAGATTTTACATCCGCCACCTTCCAGCCTCTCCGTTCTAAAATAATCCCAAAATCTGTTTTTACTGTATTGGCCATAAAGTCTAATGCCTGCAAAACCGTACTTTTACCAGACATATTATTTCCGACAATCACAGTAAATGAATCCAGATCCATATGAAAATCATTTAATGCTTTAAAATTGTCTATATATAAACTCTTTATCACGGTCTTTTTGCCTCCACATCATACGTTACCCCTTTATATAACCAGTGATAACAGTATCTAATATATCCCAGTATAACAATCCTTCAAAAGAATTTCAATGTTATCCTGTAAAATCAAATTTTGACCGTTATTTATTTCAATAAAAATTGCAAGCCAGAACAGAATGTTTTATAATAAGGAAGGTAAATTTCATACCATATACTATTTTACTCATAAGGAGGATTACTATGAAAAAGCAAAGACAATTACTGGCTGCCATCCTGGCAGGAACCATGCTGGCGGCAGCAGTGACCGGATGCGGCGGCGGAAATGACGCGGCGGATACCCCGGCAGACACCGAAACCCCGGTGGAAGAAACCGGCGAAGCAACCGCAGACGAGGCACAGGACGCACCGGAAGCGGAAGAGCCTGAAACAGGCGCGGCAGCTCCCGTGGAGAAAAAAGGCGAACTGATGATGGCTACTACTACCAGTACGGCAGATACCGGACTTCTGGACTATCTGGCTCCGATCTTCTTAGAGCAGACCGGATGGGAACTGAAATGGGACGCCGTAGGAACCGGCGAAGCGCTGAAAATGGGTGAGAACGGCGATGTGGACATCGTTCTTGTACACGCCAAAGCAAGCGAGGAAGAGTTTGTTGCCAATGGATTCGGCGTGGAGCGTTTCCAGGTTATGTATAATGATTTCGTTGTCATCGGACCGACCGAACCCATCGCCGCCACCGACGATATCGAATCGGTCTTCCAGACCATCCAGGATGATCAGCTTACTTTCGTATCCCGCGGAGACGACTCCGGTACGGATAAGAAGGAAAAAGGCATCTGGAAGAAACTTGAAATTGATCCGTCACAGAATCCCAATTATCTGGAATCCGGACAGGGCATGGGCGCCACCATCACTATGGCAGATGAAAAGAAAGCATACTGCCTGACTGACAGAGGTACCTGGCTGAAAATGAAAAATGACGCAGACGTAGAGCTTCAGATGGACATTGTATGTGAAGGCGCACCTGACCTTCTGAATCAATACGGAATCATTGCCGTCAATCCGGAGAAATATCCGGAAGTCAATAACGAAGCAGCCAACACCATGATCGAATGGATCTGCTCGCCGGAAGTCCAGGATTTAATCGCAAACTATGGCGTAGATCAGTACGGAGAAGCTCTGTTTACTCCGAACGCCAACGAATAAGGACTAAGACAGGGGGTTGCTTCAGCAGCCCCTTTTCTGACAGGTGACGAATATGCAATTCATGAAAAATCTACTTGATACCTTCTTTTCCGACGTAGGGGTATTTGACGCCATCTGCGTTACCCTCCAGCTTGCATTCAGCGCTACACTGATTTCTTCCGTGCTGGGTATTTTTCTGGGGCTTCTGCTGGAACGCGCCCGGTTTCCCGGCAAAAGGATCGTGATTCGCATCAACCGAACCCTTATGGGTGTGCCGCCTGTGGTAATCGGTCTGGTGGTGTATATGCTCGTTATGAGGCGGGGACCTTTAGGCCGGCTGAATATGCTCTTTACTATCCGGGGCATGATCCTGGCTCAGGTACTGATCATCACACCGATTATCTGCGGTATGACTTACACAAGCCTCCTGTCCAAAGCGCCCGCCATCCGCACTTTCGCGAAAACCATGGGCGCGAGTCCTGCCCAGACCCAGTGGCTGGTGGTAAAAGAATTGAAAAACGAACTGTATTTTGCAGTGGTCACCGGATTCGGACGCTCCATCAGTGAAGTGGGCGCCGTCATGCTGGTAGGCGGCAATATCAAAGGCCACACCCGCACCATGACCACGACGATCTCACTGTTAAAAAGCCAGGGTATTTTCACAGAAGGGCTGACCCTCGGCGTCCTTCTGCTGGTGATGGCATTTATCATCCAGAGCCTTGCGGACTTCTTTCAAAAAGGAGATAAAACAGATGAAAATTACTGATATGGAAAAAAAGCAGGGCAGCTTTCAGATCCATATAGATTCTCTCACCCTTGAAGCCGGGAAAATTCACGGAATCATCGGCGGCAACGGCTGCGGCAAAACCACGCTCTGCAAGCTGATTATGGGAATCTTAAAGCCGGATCGGGGCATTCTGGATTATGAAGGGCTGGATCTTAAAGATATCACCATGACTGCCCAGAGACCTTATTTTATCCAGGGCAGCGTATATGAAAATATCTGCTATCCGCTCAAATTACGTCATATACGCCCGGACGACCAGAAAATAGACCACTGGCTGAACCTGTGCGGCCTTACGGAAAAGAAACATCAGTATGCCCGAAGTCTTTCCAGCGGAGAACAGCAGAAAGTATCCATGATACGGGCTCTGATCTTCGATCCGAAATTCGTCATGATCGACGAAACCTTATCCAATCTGGACCCGGAAAATCTGGAGCTGTTTGAAAATGTCATCTTTGATATCCAGAAAAAGCAAACGATCACATGGCTTTTGATCAGCCACCGGCTCGCCCATATCTACAAAATGTGCGATATGCTGCATTTTATGCATCAGGGAATCGTCCTGGCAAGCGGCAGTAAACAGGAAATCCTCTTTGAATCAAACGATGAAAGAATCCGCTCTTTTGTGTCCAACGAAGTGATCCGGATTGAGTCATAATCTTCAAACACATGTCCCCTGTCATGCCAAAAACCGGCACGCAGGGGGCAATGAGTATATAAAAAGGGTGTTTTTTATAGAGGCTTCTGGCATGATGGTGG
>DKVI01000074.1 GCA_002491115.1 Lachnospiraceae bacterium UBA7182
CTAATTAAATTGAACTATACTAGTGTTTATCGGCGTATTCCTGGCCATCGGGCTGGAGATCCTGCGGATTCCGGTTATGCCTTTCGCCATCGGCTTGTATCTTCCGATTTATTTAAACGCGACCATCATGATCGGCGGCGTGGTCCGTCTTCTGATGGACAGCCGCAAAGGCGTGGACGAGAAGACAAAAGAACGCCAGTCCACCGACGGCACGCTGTACTGTGCGGGTATGATCGCAGGAGAAGGTCTGGTGGGTATCTGCTTGGCAATCCTGACCGTGTTCGGCATCAGCCTGGATCTGTCAGGCGCGGTAAATCTGGGCAATATCGGCGGCGTTGTGCTGATGGTACTGATGATTCTAAGCCTGCTTAAATTCTCCCTGTGGAAGAAGCAGAAAAACGGATGAGCAAAAAGAAGCAGAAGAAAAATTATCTGGAACTGATCCCTGAGAGGGCAGAAGGACTTTCCTGGGAAGAAGGGGAGGACGGCAGACTTACGCTTTTAGTAGAGAACAAAGGCGTCTTTAACCGGATCGCCCAGAAGCTTCTTAAAAAACCTGTATATACCCATGTACACATGGATCAGTACGGAAGCTTTCTCTGGCCTCTGATCGACGGGAAAAAGACGGTGATGGAGCTGGCAAAGCTTCAGAAAGAAGCCTTCGGCGAAGCGGTAGAGCCGTTGTATCCAAGAATCGTGAAGTATTTCCAGATTGTGGAAAGTTATCATTTTATTCATTTTAAAAACTGACATAAAGCCGGCGCCCTGTTCAGAGGACGCCGGTTTTTAACAGTTTCACCGAACAGGCGGCGATCAGGAGGGAAACCGTACCTGAAAATAAGAGGACGGCAAATTCATATCCGCGGCAGATTTCAAATAAAACGCCGTAGAAAGCGTTGCCCAGGGGCTGCGTACACATGGAGACCGTGAGCAGGACAGCGATCACTTTCCCGATCAGATGCGGCGGAGTCGCTGTCTGGACAAAAGACATCATCTGCACGCTGAAAATCGTCGAAAATATCATGATGACAAAGCAGCATAAGGTCAGGAGCAGATAGCCGGATATCCCGGAAGATAAGACTGCCAGGGCGATTCCCGTAAGAAGAACACATCCTGCGCAGGTCATGATCAGGTATCCGGACCTGCGGAGCGCAAGCTTTCCGGAAAAAATACCCGCGCTGATGCCGCCTGCCAGCCCGCCTGCTGCCAGCGCACCCTGGGCGAATCCGTAGAGCCGGTTGACCCAGGCGGCGTCTAAAGGCAGCACCTCTGTCACCAGATAGGGCAGGCCGACAATGATCATGGAGGAAAGGAACAGATTGATGCCGCAGACCACAAGAAGCACTTTCCCGATGATGGGTTTTTCTTCTCTGATAAACCGAATACTTTCCGTAAAATCTTCTTTTACCGTCGTCCACAGGCCGCCTTTTAAGCGCTGACCAGCGGAGGGGATACGGATAAAAATCTCCATGACCGCAGACAAAAAGAAACACAGAATACAGACCCACAGCACA
Source organism: Lachnospiraceae bacterium UBA7182 (assembly GCA_002491115.1). Classification (GTDB taxonomy): domain Bacteria; phylum Bacillota; class Clostridia; order Lachnospirales; family Lachnospiraceae; genus Hominiventricola. Next base: position 1,515 of record DKVI01000074.1, read on the forward strand.
GGCAGAAGTCCATAAGCGCTGTATAAAATACCGCCAAGTACAGGCCCCAGTAAAGAGGAAAAAGAGCTTATGGTATTGATAATCGAATTGGCCTCCATAGAGCGCGCGGGACTTACCAGGGCGGGAATGCTTGCCTGCACGGAGGGCTGGTAGGCGCCGGCAATGCCGTATAACAGCATCAGGGCGGCCGCTGTCAGAACAACCAGGTTTTCATCGCTTATGAGCAGAGAAAATACCAGGATGACCGCGGCGGTAAAAAAGTCCAGAAAGACCATGATATTTCGCTTATTGACCCGGTCCGCCACGAGGCCGCCTATGGGGGAGAGCAGGATCGCCGGGATAAAAGCGCAGGCTGTAACCATTCCATAGAGGGCGGAAGAACCTGTCTGGTTCAGCAAATATAAAGGCAGCGCAAATCGGATGGCCGCGTTGCCGAACAGTGAGATAATCTGGCCGATGACGACCAGGGTAAAATCTTTAGAGAATAATCTTTGCTCCATGTTTCTATATCTCCATTCTTTCGATTTCTTTTGCCAGCAGATGATACAGGATAAAAGCCGCCAGCCCTAATAATGCGCTCAGTATAACCATAACCCAGGCAATGCCTTTTGGCAGTCCTGCCATGAGATTAGGCAGAAAACATACAAGGATCAGTGAACACAGAATCGTTGTGATGACAGAGCGCTTTTTAAATCCTGTCCAGGCACAGATCAGGGCAGCCTCAAAAGCCAGAAGACCGACCAGAAGGCTGGAAAACAGCACCAGGAGTACAAAATGTTCTCCTGTCAGTTTGGGTGTAATTCCGAAGATTCCGGATACAAGATATATTGGGATATGCGCTTTTTTATCCATCAGCGTCAGATGCATTGACAGAAGCTCCTCGGCGTTTAGCCGCTCATAAAATACAGGCGTTTCTATGATGCTTCCGATTTCTGACAGATTGCCGGGACTTCCGTCTGCCTCACGGCCCAGAATCAGGATGCGTCCGCTGTCAATCTTTTGCAGGCCGAGGATGAGCTTCATCAAGGTTGTCTTGCCTGCGCCGTTGACGCCCAGAAGCCCGTAGATCTCTCCCTGGTTCAGCCTGAAGCTGCAATGACTGATCACCTGGGACGGCCCGTAACTTTTGTAGACAGAGTCTACTTCTACGATTGTCTGCATAGTATCTCCTTTCAATACCGCATGACGGTATGTAAATAATTTAAAATAGATCTGCCCTGATATCAGGGCAGATGGCTTGCCGGTTTGTTATTTATTTTTCTGATAGATGGCGGCCAGTTCCTGTAGACGTGCCAACATTTCGTCGTCTACGACATCCAGGCCGAAGCCCTGCATCATCTGACGGAATACCATAAATTTACGGTAGGATTCTTCGGCGGAATTGTCGAAGATCATTGGATTCGTCCAGATGTTCGCAGTCAGTATGATCAGTTCGGACAGTTCCGCCGGATAGTCTGTCCGGATTGAACCGTCCTTAATTCCCTGCTCGAGGATGGGAAGGATATAGTGGGGCGCGGCATCCTGGACAGTTTCTTTAAAAATGCTGAAAAGCAGTCTTGGGTTATTGCTCAGATTGGGCGCTACGGTAAATATGTCATCCTGCACCGGCCTTAAGATGGATTCTTTAAAAATCATCTTTAGCTTTTCCTCTCCGGTTAAGTCCGTACGGTCGCGGATGACAGCCAGCATCTTGTTGGACTCCTCTGTCATTTTATCGGTGACCGCGACTAAAATGTCTTCTTTGGACTTAAAATGATGATAGATTGCGCCCTTGCTAAGACCGCCCAGGTGATCGATGATATCCTGAATCGAAGTATGTTCATAGCCCTTTTCCATAAACAGGCGGTAAGAGACGTCCAGAATCAGACTGACAGTCTCTTCCGGGTGTTTGTTCCTTGCCATCGCACATGCGCCTCCTTACATACTGAAAGTATGTTTATGGTAGCATACTGCCGGTATGTTTGTCAAGGGTGAATTTCAGGTGGATGATGTTCCGGCTGGGCATTATAAGGCAGAATCTTTATAGAGAATTTCTATCATTTCCGATGGTGTGACAACAAAATCTCGTTTTGGGAAATGACGAACATTTCCTGTAATCAAATATGCGTTATCATCTCTCTTTTCCATTACAATTTCATAAAAAACAAGATCATCCATATCCACAAGAATTTCCCCTGTAGGATTTGGATTGACCGCTAAACCGAATTAACGAATCATCAGCAAAATTTTTTGAATCCGTTCCTCACTGAATGAAAATTTTTCCCTGTGAAGGACTTCATTGTATTCACTTAAAATCTCCTGATTATAAAGCGGAATAATATCACCAGAAATTATAGCATCTACTACTCTGGCAGTAGCGGTATCCGTTCGTTTCGTTAATAGAGAAGATATCAATACATTTGTATCAAATACTGCGTAATACATCATCTTCCTGCTTTTCTTTCCGCTCTCACTGCATTGATTTCCGCATTGATTTCATCAAGCGTCATTTCTGGAAGAGCTGCCGCTTCGGCCCGTATACCATCAATTACATCTTTTGCTTCCTTCCTGGTCATTCTTGTCTCGGGAAGTACCGCCGGAAACGGAAGCCCCCTTACCATGCGGGTGCGTTCCATAAACATACGAAACGCTGTGTTCAAATCCATACCCATCGCTTCATAAATAGCAATACAATCTTCTCTTAGTGTTTTATCTGAACGAAATTGGTTCAGAACTTGTTCTGCCATATTGTTTCCCTCCTATGCAACTACTTTTTAATTACAATTTAAATGGTTTTGTATGAATAGTATATCTAGTTTAAAACATAAAGTCAATGAGCTTTTGAATAAAACAAAAAGCAATACAGGGCGCCGGTCATATCCCGTTCGGCAGCCGTCGTGATATGGATGGAATAAGTCACTGTTTTCTGCGGTTCTTTAGATCAGAGATTGCCTCAGAGAAAGGACGCGTACTTCTGTTTTGGATATCGGACAATCCTTCCTGGATCAGCCCATATAACTTAAAACGCCCAACAGGCTCTCCGATCAGAACCGTCTGTCCGTCAAAGGCGAACCCGTAATGCCGGATTTTCTCTTGAGGAATCCCTCTGGCAATCAATTCCGTGTCGTATTTTCTGTCTTCAATTTGCTTCAAAGCATTTTCTACGGCTTTTTCCAGCGTCTTATCTTTTTGCTTTGAGAAGACTTTAAACTCCATGATGATGGCGTCATCGGTTTCACGGAGGGGTTCCAAAATGTAAAAGTAAATTGCCACCGTACCGGTGGCAACGAAAAGGAAAATATATGTTATAATGAAAAAAAGAGAACATGCAGTTTTTCCAGTATGCTACAGGGCGCATTGCTTAAAATGCGCCCCGCTGATATTTGATCGATATTTAATCTTCAATTCCAACCATAACACTGGTTGCTTTAATAACTGCATATGCAGTGCTTCCAACAACAAGTCCCAATTCCTTGACAGCGGACATAGAAATAGTTGCGCTGATTATGTTGCCACCACCGATGTCGATTTTGACAATTCCGTTTACGGCTCCCTCGTCAATGGCGACAATTGTTCCTTTGAGTTGATTTCTTGCACTTAGTTTCATGTTTGTTTTTCCTTTCTGTTGAATTTTGCCGGACATTTGGTTCACCTGACAATTCAGTAAACAATATATAATTTACGACATTTCTGATAAAATATACCTTAATACCGCCTGTGAATCTTGCAGTGTGCAAATAACATTCAGGAATATTGATCTGCAAAGCAGGCTCGCTTCAAGCCGAGTAAAGGTGCTGCGCCGGCGGCAGTTATCCCAAAGAAAACAACTTCTTTGGGTAAATCTAAAAAGTTTATAATTGTCCCGTTGCACAGGGTACTTCCTGTACAGAGAATCAGGTCGGCATAGTCGATCACGGCCTGCCGGTCGGTCACGCCGTCCTCCACGAGTACGCCGTAGCGGGTCTGCCCCACATTGGCCGGGTTCAAATCCAGCACGCGTACATGGTACTCGCTCCTGGACAACATCTCCAGAAGGGCGGGCTGGTAGCCCACCAGACCGATTTTCTTCACATGAGGATAATTGGCCCGCAGATACTGCAGCATATCCTTTGCGCACAGTTCCGGCCCATCCGTGCGGCAATGGACTGTATCGCGGCACAGACCGGCTGAACACATGACTGCGTTCATGGTGGCCACAAAAATGCCTCGCCCATGGGGGTCATTTTCCAAATCCAAAGTCAGAATTTCATCCAGAGAACCGGTATATGTGGCAGGAGAGTCGGTGAATGCCTGTCCATAGCAGCCGTGATACTCGGCTTGAATCATGATGTCTTTGCCGGTCAGAATGGGAAAGTCCCGACGCTCTGTTTTGCCGATCGCCTCTTCCGGGGAAAGTGCCCGGCAGGAAATGCTCACAGTGTCATTTTCTATACCGCGCGCCTTCAAAAATTCGGAAAATCGTTCCCGCAGAGTTTGAAACAGTTCTTTTTTTGTCATGTTGGACACCTTTCGTTTCCTAAATTAGTGTCAGGTACCCGGGACTAATCCAGGATGCCCAGAAAGTCTTTGACGTCTTCATCCCAGGAAGCGCACATGAGCTCCCTTCCCGAAACGATGCCCCGTAATTTTCCGCCCAGCAGTACACCCACACGGTCGGCCAGCCCGGCTTCTTTGAAATTATGCGTGACAAACACGATGGAACAGCCAAAGCCGGTCCGGATATCCAGAATAATATCATAAAGCCGCTCTTTTGTTACGGGGTCCAAAGCGGAAAAGGGTTCGTCCAACAAAAGAAGCTTCGGTTGAGTGATCAGGGCGCGGGCTAACGCCACACGCTGCTGTTCGCCGCCGCTGAGTGTTCCGGGATGCTGCTCCATAACAGTGGTGATCTCAAATCGGCGAGCCAGGGACTCAATGCGTTCGTTTGCCTGCTGACCCTTGATATGATGTAGCTTCAGGCCGTAGCCGATGTTCTGCCGCGCAGTCATGTGGGGGAACAGACAGTATTCCTGATACAAATAACCGATATTACGGCGATTTACCGGTATGGTATGTATCGGGATCCCGCTGTACAGGACATGCCCGCTGTCAGGACGGTGGAAACCCGCCATGCTCTCCAACAGAACGGTTTTACCTGAGCCTGTTTTTCCGATGATGGCGAAGATCTCCTGCTCAGCCACCGAAAGGCTGACGTGGTCCAGCAAAAACTGTCCCCTTCGGAGTGTCAGCCCATCAACACTTATCAGCGGTTCATGCATAGCGACTTTGCCTCCTGTCATTCCTGGTAACCCAGGCGGAAACAGCCAGCGAGACAGTCGATAAAACCAGAAGCAAAAACGCGCTGGCCAGGGCGCTGTCAATATCGTTGGTGCTGACATTCAGGTAGATGTTTCCGGGAAGGGTCTCGGTTTTCATACGGGTTACGCCTACCAGCATCAAAGTTGCGCCAAATTCTCCCAGTGCGCGCGACCAGATCAGTACGAAAGCGCTGATCAGAGTGTTTCGGCTCAGGGGCAAAAGAATGGAAAAAAACTGCATACCCGTAGATGCTCCCAGAAGGCCGGCCACCGTCTCCAGCTTACGGTCTACCCCCTGAAAGGCGGTGGTGACCAGCTTGATGGCGAAAGGCAGGTTGACGACCAGCTGAGCGATAATGATTCCATTCTGATCGAACACCACGGGAAACCCCGCTGCGCTCAGCGTCTTTCCGGCGGGAGAGGAGAACAGGATCAGCAAACTCAGGCCCAATACGATGTATGGTAAGGACATGGTCAATTCTAACACGGCCTCCACCGCACCCCGCAGGGGCAGATGGACCCGAGCCAGGGTGTAGGCTGTCGGGACAGCCAGAATAAAACAGAATACCGAGGATATGCTGGCGCTTTTAACGCTCAGCCCCAGAGCAAACAGGGTCTGCCTGGAGGCCAGATGGGCGGGCAGTGCGCCGATGCCACGGAACACGATGACCAGCAGTACGCGCCCCATCAGCAAAAAAGTCAGGAGCAAAGCAACGATGCAGAGAATAACGAAAGGATCAATGGCCCGCCGTTTCATCCCAGCTGCTCGTAGCCGTACTTGGCCCAAATAGCCTGAACTTCTTCGCTGTCCAGAAATGTGTAGAACACCTCTGCCGCCTCGTTGCCATCGGAGGAGGTCAGTTGAGCGGCGGGAACGGTCTTGACATACTTGTCCATGTCGGGAGTTTCAAGGATCTCAATGCCTTCCACATTCTCGGCGTTTTCCTTCCAGATGATGGCAGCATCAGCCTCGCCCAGGGATATGACGGTTGCAAGCTGCGGAGCGGTAGTAGTGGTAGCAATCAGGTTAACGCTGTCAGTCACGCCGAAGTCAGAGAAAGCCTTCTGGGCGATTTTGCCGATGGGGGTAGACTCGGGATCACCGATGACGGTGCGGACATTTTCGTTAGCAAGGTCGGTAATGCCGGTAATGCTCAGGGGATTCTTCTCAGCAACCACCAGAACGGGAATGTGCTTGACCAGATCCTTGCTCTGTTCGACCTGCTCGCTGACGGGTTTCACCTCGTCTGCAGAGCCGGCAATGAAGAAGTCGCCGGACTTGGTCTCGGTGATCTGGGTTTGGATCTGGGCGGCGTTGGCGAAGGTGACATTCATCTCGCAGCCGGTCTCGGTCTGGAACAGATCGGCGATCTCCTGGAAAGGATTGGTCATACCGGCACCGCAGTAGATCATCAGGGTTTGACCGGACAGATCGGTTTTCTCATCCTCAGCAGGCGTGGAGCTCTCCTGAACGGATTCATCGGGCTGGGTGTCGGTACCTTCAGCCGGCTGGGTAGTTTGCGTGTCAGTGCTCGGGCTGTCGTTCTGGTCAGTCTGACTTCCGCAGCCGCTGAACAGGCCAACGCAAAGGACGAGTGCAAGGATCAGGGCAAGTGTTTTTTTCATAGTGGTATTCCTCCTAAAATAAAATATCCGTCTTCTTAAAGACGGACTCAAAACCACCGCAACTTGCCCAAAAGTTGCAGTAAATCGAAGTATTCCGCCCCCTTCTCAAACACGGAAGGCCATATCGTTTCCAATCATGACCCTGCGCCGGGCAATATGCACCGGTCACGGTTCAACTTCCATAGCAAAAGTTACCGTAGGAAGCAGAACTTGAAGACCGTTATATTATAACATAAATAACGCTATAATTCAAGAAAAAGAATGGGATATTGCTCCATATGATGTGCAGTTATAAGTTGTTGAACTTTTACCATCTAAAAGCAAATTGCCACCGTACCGGTGGCAACGAAAAAGAAAATATATGTTATAATGAAAAAAAGAAATCAAAAACGGATTCCAACAAAACCATTGCTGATGTCAGCAAAAAAACCACCACAGTATTTAAAATCAGCACGCCTAAGTAACGTATACGCCGATGCTTATTCGCACACAGGGGAATAAAGCGACGTATATTGCAGTAGTTAAAACAGCAGAAGACAACGGAGAGCATTATGAATAGAGCGAAAATTCTTTCCAGCCAAAGATGAAATCCTGTTGCATCTTTTATTTCCATTGAAAGACCCGTCCAAAAGATAAATGCATATATGATAGATGCCGTCAGCATTTTCCATGGGGTCTTTGTCCTGAAGCCGGGGAGGGTAAAACTTTTCTGCGGCGGGATATGGTGATTGCTGTTGTGGTTCTGCAATGCTTCGATTTCGGCTTTTAATTCCTGCACCGTTTCCATTCTGTTAGACGGATTCATTTCGGTACATTTCCTGATGACAGCATCAAATATATCTGTCGGGACAGGCAGGGCAGAGGAAAGTTCCTTTAATAAAATACCCAACGCATAGATATCGGTCCGGGGCGTGGAGGAACCAAAGCCATATTGTTCAGGGGCAGCATAACCTTGTGTCCCAAGAAGTACGGTATCATGGTCGGCTGTATCATTTAAAAACTTTGCAGCGTTAAAGTCAATTAAGACGGCATGGCCGCAGGGCGTAATGATAATGTTTGACGGTTTAATGTCCCTGTGGATGACGGGCGGGTTGAGAACATGCAGTTTTTCCAGTATGTTGCACAGTTCGCTCACAAACCGCACAATCAAATCAAGTGTAAGTGTCCGATCATCCATCATTTCCTGCAGCGATATGCCGGAAATAAATTCTTCAATCAATATAAGCTGTCCGTTTTCTTCATATATGTTATATAATTTGGGAATGCCGGTTATGGGGTGTCCCATTAAATATTCGTATATATGCAGATTGTATACATCCAGTATTTTCTTGACATATATTTTTTCGGTTTCCCGGTGCTGAACCAGATATATTTTATGCGCACTGTTCAGGGTCGCAATGGTATGATAATAAGAAATTTCAAGACGGCCGGCATAGTCCATGCGATCATTCCTTTCAAAGGTTTGTTACTACATTATATCAGATGGGAGAAACTTATGGGAGAGAAAAATACAGACGAATTAGAAAAAGTGCTGCAAAGCACACATATAAAAAATTTTGATGCTTATTGTCGGGAAAATACAGGGAACTTGACGGATTGGGAATTTACTGTGTATATGAAAAACATTCTCAGTGAAAAGAACCTCACACAGCAGCTTGTGTTTTTACGAGCGGATATCCCGGAAAGATATGGTTACAAGCTTTTATCCGGAGAAAAAAGAACAAGACAAAGAGATGTCATTCTGCGGATCTGTTATGCTGCTGAAATGTCTCTGGCACAGACGCAGCGGGCATTGAGGAAATATGAGATGCCAAAGCTGTATGCGAAGCTGCCAAGGGATGCCCTGTTGATGATTATTTTCAATGAACGTCCAGGAGATATCATTGAAGTGAATGAAATACTAAAGGAGCATGGGATGGAAATATTGAGAACAAGCGGTTTACAGAATTAAAAATATGTAAAATACAAATTCAATGATTGCCGATTCAGAACCCATTATTCGGCACAATAGGAGGAAAAAAATATGAAAACATGGAAATTAGTATCAGGAATTTTATCAATTGTTTTATTTGTCGTGGTATCATTTCAGTCATGTGCTGCAGGATTAGGAAACGCGCTTTCTGAGAATGGAGAATCAGGCGGTAGCGGCGGAATATTGGTCGCAATATTGATGCTTTCCGGCGGAATCGTGTCTGTTGCTACAAGGAAAAGCAAAGGCAGGGGAGGAAACATAGCTCTGATTGTTTTGTTTGGACTTGCGGCGCTTGTGGGATTCGGACTGGCAGGAAGCTTCACAGACCTTTATATTTGGGCATTTTGGTGTCTGATTAACGCAATTCTTGCAGTTGTTGCGATGATAACAAATAGAGAGGATGTGTAAATAAGGGGGTATAAAATTTTTTGAAAATATGGTAAAATACGGCTTAATAAAGTGAAAAAGAAGGAAACAAAGGAGATCGGGTTGTGGCGGCTATAGTAAGTATCAACCATCTTTTGTCAATGAATCTGAATATTCCGGCGTACCAGCGGCCGTATAAATGGACAATCCGCAATATAGAAGAACTGCTCGGCGATATAAGCCATGCAATTGACGATGCGAAAAGATATGGCAATGGATTTAAGTATCGAATCGGAACGATTATTCTTCATAGAACAGGCAGCGGCAAAAATACATCATTTGATATTGTTGACGGACAGCAGAGAATTATTTCGTTGGCATTATTGAACTATTTTCTTGATGACGAATGCGGCTGCAGGATTTTAAACAACAGGTTTACAAATAAAATCAGCCAGAGTAATATTCACAGCAACTATGGTTTTATCCGGGAATGGTTTTCATTAAAAAATGAGGATGTTTTGGAAATGTTTTTGGACGCGCTTGAGCACATACTGGAAGTGGTTGTGATCCAGGTAGAGAAGGTTTCGGAGGCGTTCCAGTTATTTGATTCTCAGAATACCAGAGGGAAAGCGCTCGATCCGCATGATCTGCTTAAAGCCTATCATCTTCGGGAGATGAAAGAATATCCCTATGAAATGGAGCATGCCGTGACAAAATGGGAGGAAAAAGACGCTTCCAGCATCCGTGAGCTTTTTGACGTATTTCTTTTTCCCATATGGAACTGGTCGCGCGGGAGGAAAAGTGTACCATTTACTGTAAAAGAAATTGATACATACAAAGGAATACCGGAAAAATCCTCGTATTTTTATGCAAAAAGGGCAAGTAAGGCTATGCCGTATTTCCAGATTACAGAGCCGTTTATAGCAGGGAATGATTTCTTTGAACTGGTAGAGCATTATCTTCATCTGCGTGCAGATATTGAGACAGAGATAAAAAGGAATGCCGATTTTTCAAAAATCAGGGAAGTGGTTGAAATGAAAAGCCATTCGGTGGGATTTCGGTATGCAAGGAATCTGTTTTACTGCGCGCTTCTGATGTATTACGACAAGTTTCATAACTTTGATGTGATGGCAGTGAAAAAACTGTTTACATGGTCTTTTATGCTCAGAGTTGACATGGAGAACCTGGGTTTTGACAGCATTAATAAGTATGCGGTTGGCGAGGATAACGGCAGATATACCAATAAACTGGCGGTTTTTTCCAGGATAAGCCTTGCGCGTCTGCATACGGAAATATCTAATCTACAGATTGGGGTATTGCGGGAACCGGACCATGCAGTACATGAGAAATGGGAAGACCTCTATAAAAAGCTGAAGGAAATAAATGGTCTGGCGGAGGAAGAAGATGGGCAGCAAGGTTGATGAAATTGCAATTATGGGCCTGACGGGAAATATATTTGATACAGAATGCGAATATGTGATTCCGTTGTATCAGCGCACTTTTGCGTGGGAGGAAAAGCAACTTACACAGTTGGTTGAAGATATTGATGACGTGGCAGGTCATGCGAATTACTATATCGGATCGCTGATTGTCTCCAGGCAGGGCAATCGTCTGGAGGTTGTGGACGGACAGCAAAGACTTACTTCTCTTTATCTGCTTATGAGCTGTCTTGGCATGAAATTAAAGCATACGTTATCCTTTGCCTGCAGAGAGAAATCGAATTACACATTGAACAAAATACAGGAGATAATAGACGGGGACAGAAGCAGATTTGATGTGGATCATATGGATATAGGGTTATATCAGGGAATTAAGACCCTAAAAGATAAAATCGAAAATGGAAGTTTGGACAGGAATGATTTCCTCAAAAAACTGGAAAGGGTGATCATATACCGGATTGAAGTGCCGGAAAATACAGATTTAAATCGATATTTTGAAATCATGAACACCAGAGGAGAACAGCTTGAACAGCACGATATATTGAAAGCTGCTTTGATGAGTTATCTGCCCGATAAACATGAAAAAGCCATGTTTGCCAAAATATGGGAAGCGTGCAGTGATATGACAGGGTACGTTCAGATGCACTTTGATGTCAGATACAGAGAATGGATTTTTGGGTACGGCTGGCAGGAACTTCCCTCTGACCAATGGGAAGATTTTAAATATGCAGAGGGTTTAAACCTTGAAGAAGGCGGCGGACTTTCTATTGCTGACATTGTGAAAAAAGATTTCAGGGTATCTTTTGACCAGGCGGTTGAAGAGGGGCATACCCGCGTCAGATTTGAAAGTGTGATTGAATTTTCGTATTTTCTGCTGCATGTCTTGAAGGTGTTTGTTCGGATAAACGGGATTAAAGGCGTGGATCGGGAAAAAGAACTTTTAAAGGAATTGCTGGATGATAAGAAACTTATAGAAAGTTTTGACAATGTAATAAAAAACGGTGTTATGAGAGGGCGCAGGATATTGAATCATAAGAGAAATTTTTCGAGAAGTTTTATTGTTTGTCTTCTCAGGAGCCGGTTTCTGTTTGATAAATATATCATTAAAAGAGAATATGCAAATGATGATTCAGATGGCGAGTGGAGCTTGAAAGAGATGCGGGTGTCCGGTCGTCAGTCAAAGAAACGGCCATATTATGTCAATACCTGTTTTTTAAGAAGCGGCGAGTGGGCTGCCACAAACGACAAACGGACAAAAACGAATCTTATGATCCAGTCTGCATTGCGGGTGTCATATACTTCGCCCAAAGTGATGCATTGGATCACCACTCTTTTGTATTGGCTGTCGAAAAATAACTGTGAAAATATCAATGAAGAAGCGCTTGCAGTGTATGATGCAGAAATTGAAAGTATTGCGTCGTCCGCAGTTATAGATAATTTTTTTGATGCTGACTTAGATGACGGTTATATGATGGGGGTAAATACGCCTCATATCGTATTTAATTATCTGGATTTTCTTCTTTGGAAATCAGATGATAAAAAATATAGTGATTTTGCGTTTGAATTTAGAAATTCAGTGGAACACTGGTACCCACGCAATCCGTCGGAGGGGACGTTTGAAACGTGGAGCGATGGGGTAGACCGGTTCGGGAATCTTTGTATTATCCAAAGAAATATAAATTCAAAGTTTTCAAATATGTCGCCGGAGGCAAAAAAGAGTACTTTCTATAAGATGATAGGAAAGGGAAGCCTGAAATTAAGGATTATGAGTGAACTTACAGAAAAAAATGAAGAGCAGTCAGCAAGCGCGTTCTGGAAGGAAAATGCCTGTGAAAAACATGAAGATAAGATGATAAGTATTTTAAAAGAGGCCTGCGGCATTGAAGATTAAAACCTTAGAGATTCCAGACAGAGGTATGGAAGCACAAATCTCTCGGCTTGTGCTTCTTGTCTCTTAAGCTCCAATGAACACCTTCTTCCCTTCAAAGGCAAACCCGTATTTCCATATTTTTTCATCAGGGATTCCTTTTTCTTCCAGCGACGCCGCGTATTTCTTTTCCTCAATCTGTTTAAGGGCATTTTGCACGGTTTCTTCCAGGTTTTTCTCTTTTCCTGGATTTCTTACTTTAAATTCCAGGATATATGCATTGTCCGCTCTGTTTAACGGCTCCAGCATCACGTCATATCTTCCAAAGCTGCTTTCGCGGTTGGAAAGAATCGTATAGCTGTCCGCCAGGTCTACCATCAGCCCCAGGACAAAGCCATGATAAAAACGCTCCGGTTCTGCTTCTGACGGCTGAACGCCGGTATCAAAACTGCTGAAAGTTTTCAGCGCCACCCGGTTCATATATTCATTCATGGCGTCCAGGTCATTTTCTTTCAAAGCTTTGATAAATTCATTATAAGCGGGAACGCTCTGGGAGAACCAGCCCCGGATCATCTGTTCAAACATAATCCGTACTTCTTTGTTGGTGATCGACAGTTCGTACTTTTCGCGTCCGGTATCTTCCTCTATATCATAAGCGTTCACTTTCAGATAACCGCCTGCCAGCAGCAGGCTCCAGATCGCGTTTTCGTTGTGGTCCAACTGGCTGAACACGATCTGTTCATCGATCTGGGTATACAGCTTTTTCCCTTTCAGCAGGTCTTCCATGGAAAGTTTGATCTCGTTGCTTCCTTCCCGAATCAGTTTACCGACCAGGCTGTTGCTGCTTGTATTGGCCCAGTATGTGGACAATTTTTTCTTATCCAGATAATTCAGGATCGACCATGGATTGTAGATCGCTGTCTGTGTTCCGAATGTAAAACCGTCATACCAGTCCCTGACTTTTTCTTTTTTGTCAGACAGTCCGTATTCTTCCAGCGCCTCCAGGATTTCTTCCTGTGTAAAGCCAAAGGAAGTCTCATATTTTTCAGACGTTGTAGTCACGACTTCCAGATTATTCAGGTCCGCAAAGATGGATTCTTTACTGATTCTGGTGATGCCTGTCATAACTGCGCGGTCCAGGTACGGGTTTGTCTTGAAGGTGGAATTAAAAAGGCTTCTGGTGAACTCTGTCAATTCTTCCCAGTATCCGTGTACATATGCTTCCTGCATGGGAGTATCGTATTCATCCAGCAGGATGATTACATCTTTACCATATTTGCAGGAAAGGTATTTTGATATGGCCATTAAAGAATCCGCTGCAACATAATCTTCCATCTGTGCGGACACGCTCTGGTATTGCTTTTTTTCTTTTTCATTTAAATCATTGCCGTCCAGTAAATCATCATATTTATTATACAGTTTCTCAATGACCTGGCATATCTTCTTTTTGGCTTCTGCAAAAGAGGTTGCTTTTACATTTGCGAAACTTAAGAAGATTACCGGAAATGTTCCCTGAAGTTCTCGATACCTTTCTTCTTTCCAGATAGAAAGATTTTTAAAAAGCTCTTCTCCTCTGCCGGCGTATTCTATGGATAAAAAATGTTCCAGCATACTCATATTCAGCGTTTTTCCGAAGCGCCGCGGACGGGTGATCAGAGTAACCACATCTTTGTTTTCCAGCCATTCTTTAATAAAAAGTGTTTTATCAATATAGAAAATATCGTTTGTAATTAATCTGCCGAAATCCTGATACCCGATTCCTATAGTTCTTGCTGCCATACATGCCTCCCGCTCCATAATTTCCCTCGAATGTGTCTACATTATAATATACAGGCTGTCAAAACACAACATGGTGAATCAAAGACTTCATTTTTATAAAATTCCTCTTGCAATTTTTCGACAATTATAGTATAATTTTTTCTAAGATAAAACAGCTGGTGGTTCAGGGCATTCGCCCCAGGAAATTTCCTACATAAAACAAGTTTACAGGTGTATTTTCACAACAGGCAGAGGCTTTTTAGTTTTTGCATCATTATTTTCGCGGCGGTTCTGCGGCAAAGAGGGCATTATCATGGCATGTTCCCTTTATTTCCCACAAAAGATAAATAGACCAATCAGAAATAAAAACAAAACTTTCATCAGGAGGAACGTATGAAGCACTTTATTTTGAAACAAAACACAAGACGCATTGTCTCTTTTCTGACAGCCTGCATGTTATTTTGGGGAAATCTGTCCGGGTGCTGCCTGCCGGTTTGCGCGGAAGCGTCCGGGGAGACCGTACAGTTACAGGAAGACACAGGGGATGGATCCGTTCAGGACGATAAGGAAGAGAAAAAGGTTCTGCCTGAAAAACCTGCTGATCAGGATGAGACGGACCAGCCGGATGATTCGGATGCGCCTGTCATTCTTCCTGTCGTCACATACACCCATCCATATGATACAGAGGATCAGGCGGGCTGGGCGCAGTCGGCGTCTGATCTGGCTTTTACATTATCGCCGGAAGACTCATCCGGCGTGGAAGAAATTTATTACAGCGTGGGCGCAGAGACAGTTCCTTATGAAGCTATGGTCAAGTATGATCCCAAGAAGCCGATCCCTTTTCTTCCGGATACAGTCTATTATTTCTGCTACAAAGAGGAAGAAGGCAGTTTTTCAGAAATGCAGTCTGTACATACAAGAAAACTGGATACGGAATCCCCACGGATCACAGTAAAAGATGGTGAGCAGATCATTGAAGATCAGGCAATCATATATTTGAATCATGATTCTTTGACGGAAGGCAAAAAGAGTTTTACAGTAGAAGCCACGGATGAAGGCTCAGGATGCGACGATTCCCTGCCTTTTGTCACAGAGTATATGCCTCAGGATGCAGAACAGTCGGAGATTGGCACGCTGACCAACCAGGTTATGGACCATGTGAAAAATGAAAGCTTACATAGTTTCACCATTGTCTATGATGTGGACGCGCCTGAGATCAAACAGATTTTTCTGGATCAAACCGAAGAAAACGAGATCCTTACCCGGGACGATGTCCTTGTGCAGGCGGAAGTGTGCGATGCATATTTAAAAGAAGTAACGCTTATAAACGTGGACGATCATGCGGAACAGCTTACGATGACCAGAACGGAGGGCGAGACATTCTATACATGTGTAGTCCACACAGATACCTACAAAAAAGGAACCTATAAAGTGGCAGCTTACGATCTGGCGGGCAACGTATCTTACAGCGACGGCATACTGATAGAGATCGATCGCACGCCTCCGGCGCTGGCTTATGAAAATATAACCGTTGATCAGACCGCCAATGAGGAGGGCTGGGTGAAGGAAGATACTTCCTTTACAGTGGCGGTGGAACACAGCGAGGGCAGCAGTGCGGCGGTCTATGTGGAATATAAAAAAGCAGAAGAAGACAGATGGACCAGGCTGACAGATGCAACGGCGGACGGCGATATGCTGTATTTCTCTTTTAAAGAAACTGACGACACATACGACGGCAGCTATCTGTTCCGCGCGGGAGATTCCCTTGGAAATGGGTCGGAAGAACCACCGGTATCATTTCGGTTCAGAAAAGATAAAAAAGCGCCCGAAAGCGATGGTATTCTCGTATCCTATGCAGCCGATGAAGGTTCTTCTGATTTGCTCTCTTCTTTTTCCGGACTTGCCGCGCGGATCTTTGCAAAGCGGAAAGTAGAGGCGGTTTTATATATCAGGGATGAACTGTCGGGCATAAAGAGCGTGGATTACAGCTATGACAATGAGCTTTTTACCGCGAAAGCAGATCCGGAAGATACGGTTCAGATGGAAGGAATCCGGTATACGGCAGTTCAATGTGTCCTTACAGGGGAACATACAGGTGCTCTGACAATTTGCCGGATAGAGGACCGGGCAGGAAACATCCTGCAGGGAGAAGTCACTCCTTCGGTAATCGCAAAAGGGACAGCCATACTGACGGTGGACAGCATTCCGCCTGCCGTTACAGCCGTGTATCCGGACTGTAGTTACAGTGAAACCGGGAAGAAATACTACCGGCCGGCAGGCAAAGAAAATGCGGAGACGGTAAAACTGATCTTCACGGAAACCCGCTATGAAGAGCAGACAGGCCCGGACGGTCTTCCTGTCAGGCCGGATATCCGGATTTACAAAGGCGGAGTCAGAACAGAAGCATGTGAAGCCCTGATTCGCTGGAGCAGATTTTCCCGGGGACAGATCACGGCTTATGTGAGCCTCCCTTACGGGGAAGGAGACGGCGGCGAAGAAGCGGAGTATCGGATCACGGCAGATTATCAGGACGGTTCGGGTAACCGACTGGTCCGGCAGGGGGAGAGCGATCCTTTCGGCTTTGTGACAGATTGGGCAGGTTATGAAAGCGGGCTTTTTATACTGGATAACAGAGCGCCAAAGCTTGCGGCGTACGGTGTCTCGGGGAAAACGGATTTTAGGGCAGAAGACAAGATTCCTGTCTATCAAAGGAACGACCAGACAGGGGACGTGACTGTGTCTTTTACGATCATGGACCGGGAAGCGGACTGGAATCCCGGCGCAGTGCGTTTTATCATATGGAATCAGACGGAGGAAAAAGAGGCCGTTCATATAGACGGCAGTCATCCGGCCGTTAAATGGTCGAACCGGGGTGACAGCCATACCGGAAGCTATGTATTTTCCGGCAGCAGAGATACGGCGGCCTGTTATACGGCGCGGATTTCCTATACTGACCGGGCAGGAAATCTTCTGGAAGCAGATCCCCACAGCCCGCCCATATCAGGAAGCATGAAAGACGGAACCTGCACATCTGCGGCATTTATTCTGGACCATGAAGCGCCGGTATTTGAGATCCGCTTTAATGATGCATTCCGGCTGATTGACGGGGATGGCAAAGATGCTTTCGGGCAGGAGAGGACGCCGCAGGCAGGTATGACCTCTTATTATGGAAAAGGCGAGGGCAGGATAGAAATTGCAGTCACCCTAAAAGAGACATACCTGATCAAAGATACAGAAAATAAGAACGGGATCGCGGATTTTACATTTCATATCAACGGCCGGGAAGAGGCATTGCGGTGGAGCCGGTCAGGGACGGTTTATACAGGCAGATATGTGATCCGGGAGGACGGAGATTATGAGATTGCCGTGTCTTATAAGGACGCCGCAGGTAATTGTATGGTTCCCGGGGCCGTTGTGCAGGGGGCGGAGATATCAAAGGCAGGCGTGTATACAAGTCCCTGTCTGGTTCTGGATACCTGCGCGCCTCTGGTGGCAGCGGAATATACGGAAAGCCCTGTTGCTTCCTGTACGACAGCAGGGGAAGACAAGGGAAGAATCTATTTTGACAGACGGGTCAATCTTAAAATAACAGTGGATGATCAAAATATACGCTTTCGGGAATTAAAAGAAGTGTTAAGCGGTATGAAAGTATATGACAGCAGCCACAGGCCGGTCGAAAGCCAGGCGCAGGTCTTCGCGGAAGGGCTGGAAGATGACCGCCTGCACAGATCCTTCGGTTCGGCTTATGATGCGCCCTGGACAGTGATGCTTCCTTTGCATACCGACGGACGATACGATATTCGGGTGGCCTTTACAGATCTTGCAGGGAATGGGTCAGGATATGATCAGATCCTGCGAAGCTGCACAGACACTGCGCAGCCTGAAAGACTGGAGCTGACCTATGAGACGGCTCCCTCCGGCTTTAAAGATGCCGTCAATTACAGGGATTTTGGATTTTTATTTTCCGACAGCAAACTGACCGTCTGCGCGGAGACTTCGGACGCTGCAGCAGGAATCGCCGGGATCCGGTTTACGGTCACGGATGAAAAGGGGCAGAGCAGCCGCTTTGAAAAAACTTTCGCCCCGTCGGCTTCCGGTAAATATGAAACCGCGCTTCCGCTTGATTCTCCGGATTTTCGGGGAACCATGCTGGCGGAAGTCCTGGACTGGTCCGGCAATAAAAGCGAAAAGACAAGAAACCATGTGACCGAGAGCGCCTCTACGCACAAAGAGACTTCCGACCTTACACTTACCACATTGACAAAGCCCGGCCGTACCGTAGACGGAAAAGACTTTTACAATACGGACGTGTGGTTCAATCTGTCCATAAAAGACAGTTTTTCCGGTATTGGAAACTGGTCCTGCCAGGGCGGAAAGACTTTATCTGATTCTGTGGATTACGGAAGCGAAGCAGGGAGAAATATGGACAGGATGCCCACAAAAGAGATTGTTTATGAATATTCCAGGGATCTGTCTTTGTCCGCGTCGGACAATAATGAAAACAATGTGAAAGTGCAGGCGGAATATACAGACAATGCAGGGCACACCGAAAGAACGGAACAGATTTATAACATTGACAGTACCGCTCCGGTTATTATGGTGGAATATGATCAGGAAATGCCGGGTAAGAGCAGCTGTTACGGCAGTCCTCTGACAGCGACAGTTACCGTGCAGGAGCGGAATTTTTCCGAAAATGACGTCAAATTTACGATTACCAGTACAGAGGGCGCGATGCCGTCCATAGGGGCGTGGAGCGAATCCGGTCAGGGAGATGAAACCAGGCATGTATGCCGGATTATGTTTGACAGAGACGGGGATTACACATTTACGGTATCTTTTATGGATCTGGCAGGAAACAGGGCGGATGATAGCCGGACGGACGAGTTTACCATAGACAGAACTGATCCGGTACTGACGGTGTCTTTTGATCAGACGGAAGGGAAAAACGGGTATTATTATGCCCAAGGCCGGACAGCCAGGATCGAAATACTGGAACATAATTTTGATCCGGCCCTTGTGGAAGTGAATCTGACTGCAGAAGGAGCAGAAGTTCCTTTCGTATCCGGATGGGTTAAAGAAGGAGATCATCACAAGGTTTTGATAACCTTTGACAAAGACGGAACGTATACGCTTTATATTCGTGGCACAGACCTGGCGGGCCATGCTTTGCCGGATTATGAACCGGAACACTTTGTCATCGACCGGACGCCGCCGGAGCTTACGATTACGGGGGTCAAAGATCAGTCCGCCAATAACGGGGCGGTACAGCCGGTAGTTCACTGTAAAGATATAAATTATGACGAGCAGGGCCTTAAGGTTGTGCTGACAGGCAGTAATCATCAGGAGAAAGTACCGGTTGGAGCAGTAAGTCGTTCTCCGGACGGCCTGGAGATCCGGCTGGAGGATTTTCCGTATGAGCAGGAGGCGGACGACCTGTATACGATGGAGGTGAAAGCATTTGACCTGGCAGGGAATATAAGCGAAACAGGCATTACATTTTCCGTGAACCGGTTCGGCTCCGTCTATGAGCTTGACGAGGCGACCGAGCGCCTGGCGGGAAATAAAGGAGCCTACTATACGAAAGAAGCGCAGAACATTGTAATTACTGAGACGAATGTGGACACGCTTGCCTTTAAAGAACTGACCTGCAGTCTGAACGGGGATCTGAGGACGCTGGAAGAAGGAAAAGATTTCACTGTAAACGTAAGCGGCATGGATGCGGGATGGAAGCAGTATACTTACAGTGTGGACCGGAAAAACTTTGAATCGGAGGGCACGTATATTCTGACGCTGTATTCACAGGATCAGGCGAAAAACATATCGGACAATGGAATAAAAGGGAAAAAGATCGCGTTCGCTGTGGACAGGACAAGTCCCAGTGTCCTGGTTTCGGGTGTGGAAGACGGCGGTCAGTATAAAGAGAGCAGCCGGGAAGTGACGCTGGATGTGGAGGACAATATCCGCCTTGAGAGGGTGGAAGTGAGCACAAATCATGAAAAGACATCCTATGATGCGTCACGGCTGGCAGAACAGGACGGAAGGATTGCTTTTACCGTCGAATGCGCGAACCGCTGGCAGGTGCTGTCTGTAACAGCCTTTGACGCGGCTGGAAACCGGGAAGTATCAGGTAATCTTAAATTCCTGGTGACGCCAAATATTTTCATACAGTTTTTTACGGATAAATTAAGGCTTTATGGAGCCGCTGTCATTTTTGTTTTAGCTGCTGTCTGCCTCTTTGGTATTTTTCGCGGAAAAACGATTCTCAGTCTTCTTTATGACGATAAAATAACTGACGGACAGAATCATCACAGCCCCGGCCCACGCCATGATCTCCGCATAGAAAATGCCCGTCTTACCAATCAGGCGCGGAAGGAAGACAGCAGTACCTGACCGCATAAAGAGCTGTATAATGCCTGATATCATGGGAAGGACCGTATTGCCCATACCCTGAATCACGGACCGGGTCACATGCAGAATATAAAGGATGGGCAGGCAAATGCTCATAACAGACAGGTAAAAACAGGCAATCTGTAATGTCTGCTTAAACTGATCAGGCGTGCCGGAGATAAAACAGCTTAAAATCTGTCGGCCGCCTGAAAGCATACAGACTGAAATCAGGACAGAAGTGGCCATTGCAATCAAAAGCGCGGCACGCATCCCCTTTCTGATGCGGTCGATCCTGCCCGCGCCAAGGTTCTGGCTGGTGTAAGTAACCATGGCGTAACCATAGGAGGTAGCCGCTATTTCCAATACCCCATAAAGCTTGTTGGTGGCAGTGAATCCGGCAATGAACAGAACACCGAAACCGTTGAGAACAAACTGTACGATCATTCCGCCGATTGAAATGACAGCATTTTGGAACGCCATGGGAGCGCCAAGCAAAAAAAGACACAAAGGCAGCCCCTTCTGAAAACGAAAATCAGAGGGAGTAAGTTTAAGCAGTTCTATTCTGCCAAGATGGCAGAGACAGAAAATGCAGGATACCATCTGTGCAATCAGCGTGGCTGCTGCCGCACCGCCGATACCCAATCCAAAGCCGAGGACAAATAAAAGATCCAGAAGGATATTGACGACTGCTGCTACGATCATAGCATATAAAGGCGTCTTTCCGTCTCCAAGGGAGCGCAGAATACAGGCAGATAAATTGTATGCCATTACAATGGGAACGCCCATGTACATGATGCGCAGATACAGAAGGGAACTTTCCAGGATGTCTGTGGGTGTCTGCAAAAGTAAAAGTACGGGTCTGGCGATCATCTGCCCGAGGATGAGCAGTACGACAGAAGACAACAGTGCCAGGATGACAGAATTACCGACGGTTTTACGCAGAGCTTCCGTTCTGTTCGCACCAAAATGCTGTGCCATCAGGATTCCGAATCCCTGGGTCAGTCCCTGAATCATGCTGAGCATCATCCAGTTGATCCAGTCGGCGGCGCCCAGAGCGGCCAGGGCATGTACCCCCAGGGCTTTTCCCACCACCATGGTATCCACTACCGTATATAATTGCTGAAATACATTGCCGATCATCAGCGGCAGAGCAAATGTAAAGATGAGAGCGGCAGGCCGCCCTTCCGTCATCTGTTTTATCCGTGCCATGTTAAATGTGCTCCTTTGTGATAGTATTGATTATAAGAAAGCGTTTTTTGCAAGTCAAGAAGAAAAGGGTTGACATTTTAAAAACATTGGCATAGAATACATATCATAAATAAGCGAAACCGATGAGAAAGAGAAGTAGGTTGTCAAGCGAGATCACAGAGAGCTGCAGGCGGTGGGATTGCGGTATGGAGCGGATGACCGAATGGACTTTTGAGGGCGGCCCGAAATGAAAAGAGTAGGAACTGCCGGGAACCAAACCCGTTATCAATGAGGAATGTATGTCAGTACATTGAGAGTGGACGTTACGTCAATTTGAGTGGTACCGCGATTATAATCTGTTTATAACCGTCTCAGGAAAATTATACCTGAGGCGGTTTTTTATATTTTAAATTTGATGGAGGAAAAAGAGATGAAAAAGAGAGCAGTAAGCGTATTATTGGCAGCAGTTATGACAGCAGCGGCAGTGTCCGGATGCGGCGGGACAGGAAATGATGCTTCCCAGTCGGGGACTGGCACGGATGCAGACGGGGAAGAAACGCCGGCAGAGACAGAAGAAGACGGCGCGTCTTCAGAGGCATCCGGGGATACCGCGGAGTATCATGTGGCCATCGTAAAGCAGATGGATCATGCTTCCCTGGACGAGATCGCGGACGCTATCTGCGCGCAGTTTGATACGATTGCGGCGGAAAAGAACGTATCTGTGAAATATGATGTATATTCCGGGCAGGGAGACCAGTCCGTACTGACCCAGATCGGAACCCAGGTCATTTCGGAAGGGGTGGACGCGGTGATTCCCATCGCGACGCTGGCAGCTCAGGTGATGGCAACCTGCGCGGAAGAGACAAAGACGCCGGTGGTCTTTGCGGCAATCTCTGATCCGGAAGGAGCAGAAATGACAGGGATTGACTATGTGACCGGCACTTCCGATGCGCTGAATACAGAGTTTATTATGGATATGATGCTGACGCAGAATCCGGACGTGCAGAAAGTAGGCCTGTTGTATTCCTTATCGGAAGATAACTCCACGACGCCGATTGCCCAGGCAAAAGCATATCTGGACGGTAAAGGGATCAGCTATGTGGAGAAGACAGCCAACACCAATGATGAAGTCATTACCGCGGCAAGTTCCCTGATTGCCGAGGATGTGGACGCGGTCTTCACACCTACGGATAACGTGATTATGGCAGCCGAGCTGGCAATCTATGAGAGCCTGGCGGAGGCAGGTATTCCGCATTACACGGGCGCGGATTCTTTCGTCCGCAACGGCGCTTTTACTACCTGCGGTGTAAATTATACGGAACTTGGCCACGAGACGGCAGATCTTGCCTACAAAGCGATCACCGAAGGCATGGACGGCCTGGAGGATTATTATCTGTCAGAGGGCGGTATCATCACAGTGAATACGGAGACGGCGGATGCGCTGGGCATAGATTATTCTGTATTCTCGGATATGGGAGAAGTGTCGGAAGTCGTTACAACAGAAGACTGATTATTTTAGAAGGATGTGGCTGTTATGCTTTATGTAATTCAGACTGCCCTTGAGCTGGGCTTTATGTATGCGCTGGTGGCTATGGCGCTGTTCTTAAGCTACCGAATCCTGGATATCGCGGATCTGACCACGGACAGCGGATTTGTGCTGGGAGCCGCGGTATCGGTTGTGGTGGCTGCTGCGGGCCATCCATTCCTGGCGGTCTTTGCCGCGATCTTCGCCGGCGCCTGTGCAGGATTTGTCACGGCATTTTTGCAGACGCGCCTGGGGGTGCCGTCCATCCTGGCGGGCATCGTCACCAATACGGGATTGTACACGGTGAACCTGATGGTTATGGGATGGAGTTCCAATGTAAGCCTTTTAAAGCAGGCGACGCTTTTTACCATGTTAAGAGATACAGGCATCGGAGGGAGCTGGTATAAGCTGATACTGGCGGCGGGAGTTACTGTTCTGGCAGGCGTTTTGCTGGTATGGTTTTTGGGGACCAGGCTGGGCTTAAGCATACGCGCCACAGGAGATAATACGGATATGGTGCGGGCGTCTTCTGTCAATCCGGTGTTCACAGTGACGGTGGGCCTGTGCGTGTCCAACGCGCTGACCGCCCTGTCCGGCGCGGTGGTGGGACAATATCAGAAGTCGGCGGATATCAACAGCGGCACGGGGATCGTGGTCATCGGCCTTGCCTGCCTGATTATCGGGGAAACGGTCATCGGCCGCAGGAATATAGCAGTGAACGCTGCCGCCGCTGTGGCGGGAAGCATTATCTATCGTTTTATCTACGCGGTCATCTTAAAGACTTCCGTCGTTCCGATTGAATGTCTGAAACTGGTGACAGCTGTGGTAGTGGCGCTGGCTATTGCTTCCCCTGCTTTAAAGGAGTGGGGCGCTTTAAAGAAACGGAAAATGGGCGCGCAGCAAAAAGGGGGACGTTGATATGTTAAGACTGGAAAATATAAAAAAGACCTTTAACCCCGGGACAGTCAATGAAAAATGTGCGATCCGCAATCTGTCCCTTCATCTTGCGCCGGGAGATTTTGCCACAGTGATCGGTTCCAACGGAGCAGGAAAATCCACCATGTTCGGTGCCATAGCCGGAAGCTTTTTCGCGGACGAAGGCACGATCATACTGGACGGGGAAGACATTACTTTTACCCAGGAGTATAAAAGAAGCCGGGTCATCGGGCGGCTGTTCCAGGACCCGTTAAAAGGAACCGCGCCCCATATGACAATCGAGGAAAATCTGGCCCTGGCTTTTCTCCGCGCTTCCACGGGGACGGTACCTTTCAGCCGCATTTCCAAAAAAGACAAAGAGCTGTTCAGGGAACAGTTACAGTTATTGGATATGGGTCTGGAAGACCGCATGAAGCAGCCGGTGGGGCTTCTCTCGGGCGGTCAGCGCCAGGCGCTGACGCTTCTGATGGCAACCATGGTGCCTCCGAAGCTTCTGCTTCTGGATGAACACACGGCGGCTTTGGACCCTGCTACGGCAGACAAAGTGCTGGAACTGACGAAAAAGATCATTGCGAAGAACCACACCACCTGTCTGATGGTCACGCACAATATGCAGCAGGCGCTGGAGCTTGGCAACCGCACCCTGATGATGGACGACGGCAAAATCGTGCTGGATGTACGGGGAAAAGAACGGGCGGACATGAGCGTATCCGACCTGCTGGAACGCTTCCGGACCGGTGCAGGCAAGGATCTGGATAATGACAGGATTCTGTTGTCGATGGAAGGATAAAGACTTTAAGATTAAAGCAAAGAAGCGTTTGTTGGGAGAAAACCAATAAACGCTTCTGCGTTTATATGGCGGCTCAGAACTGTTTTCCAGGTGAAGAGTTCTGCGATCCGGCCCGGCTATTTAAGCAGCTTGGCAACTTGTATAACCAGTTCGTGATAGATACATACAGGAATATCTTCATGAAAGCTGTACTGGCAGGTTGCTTTTTCCTGTTCAAAGTCGTAGACATTTACCGTTTGGGTGATTGGATTTACGATCCAGTATTCTCTTACCCCGGCAGTGCGGTACTTGAACAGTTTGATTCCGTAATCCATTTGCTGGGTAGACGGTGAGACAATCTCAATGATCCAGTCCGGCGCGCCGTTACAGCCCTGGTCATCCAGTTTGTCTTTATCACAGATCACTGAAATATCCGGTTCGACATAATTTTTACTGTCTTTATTCAGGAATACAGCGAAGGGGGCGGGGTAGACTTCGCAGGTACCCTGTTTTAGATCAATGTAGTTTGTAATCGTTTGAGAAAGGCGATTTATGAGTTTCTGGTGTATCCTCTTTGGCGGCGCCATATCATAGATCCGACCGTCAATCAGTTCTGCCCGCTGTCCTTCCGGAAGGTTATAAATGTCATCAACCGTATAGGTTTTTGGTTGCGTTGATGCTGGTGTCATGGACGTGGCTCCTTTCTTTATACAGGGGGGATAGATGGTTCCGTTTCTTCCAATCTTTTTGGATAGATTGTAAATAGTATATCATTTAAAAAAAACAAAAACAATATATAAAAACGAAAACCATAAGTTACTGTTGTTTGACATTTATAAATCGTTATTTCCCGACAGTCCTTTCTGCATTTATTTTACAGTTTAGAAACATTTTTGAGGTATACTTATTATTATTTTAAAAGGAAGTGGGTAAAAATTGGCTGAAATACTCATTGTGGAGGACGAACTTTCCATTAATGAACTGATACGCAGAAACCTGAGTCTTACAGGACATCATTGTACGCAGGCTTTCGATGGACAGTCTGCGGTCACATTGTTGGAAAAAGGAAGTTTTGATTTGATTGTGCTTGATATTATGCTGCCCGGGCTGGACGGATACTAGGTGTTTGAGAGAGCCTGCAAAAAATCAGAAATCGGAACATTGCTCTTTCAAGAGAAAAACTGTTGGATATGAGATCTTTTTCGCTGCGCTGGCTCTTTTTATTGTATTTCTCAATTCGATGATCCTGATTGTTTCAATCGTTATCCTGAAGGATAAACTTTCTGCTGTCCGTGACAAATGCCTGGCAGAACATTATGTCCTTGCATCCTCTTTGCTCGGGGATATGCAGGCATTGGAGCGGCGGGGAAATAATGTGGTAGGAAATATAGACAAGCTGATGCGCCTGTATGCCCGGTATCTGCAGGGGAAAGGAAACGAACTTGCGGTGGCTTTTTCAGGGGAATGGATTTACGAAAGTGCCGCATTTGTGCCGGTGGAAAATATGATTTTTCCGCCGGATACAGGATATAGTCAGGAAAGGCTTGTGTATATGGAAAATGGGAGTCGTCCTGTCCTTTGCGTTTATGGCAGTTTTCCTGTTCCGTGGCAGGATTACGGACTTATGTATATGGGAGATTTAAGTGATACCATTCAGTCGTGGCGCCAAACAAAAAATATTCTTTTTCTTATGGGTGTTGTGGTAATGCTTATGATGTCATTTTTTCTATTTCAGTTTCTGGATATTATTTTCCGTCCGCTAAGGCAGATTTCCTGTACATCAGAGAAGATTGCAAATGGAAATTATGACAGCAGGATTCTGGTTTATGGAAAGGATGAAATTTCCAATGTGGCGTATAATTTTAACCTTATGGCGGAACAGGTGGAAACTCAGATTCAGCAGCTTGAAGATGCCGCAGAGCAGAAACAGCAGTTTATAGACAATTTTTCCCATGAATTACGGATTCCGCTGACTGCAATTTACGGATATGCAGAGTATATTCAAAAGGCGGCTGTATCGGAAGAAGAAATTCGTGTTTCCTCTTATGCGGAGGAATCTCATATCGTAGTGGAAGTGGAGGACCATGGGATTGGCATGGAGGAGGCGCAGATATCCCATATAAAAGAGGCTTTTTATCGTGTTGATCAGGCACGCAGCCGCGCTGCCGGCGGGGCAGGGCTTGGGCTTGCTATTTGCGAGAGGATCATACAGATTCATCATGCGGATATGTCGTTTATTTCCGAACCAGGAACAGGAACGACAGTAAAATTATCTTTTCCGGTATGAAATGAAAGAGAATAGTTTTACAGTTCCATAATAACTCTGATATTTTTTTGAAATAGAGTGGTTTTATAGTGTATCTATCAAAACAAGAAAGGAGTTTCACTATGAAACAAAAGAACATTATAAGATTAACAGCAGCAGCATTTGCCATGATTGGCGCAGGTACGATCCTTTTTAATTCGATGGCGGAAGTGACTCTGGCGGCGGACGCCAAAAAAGTGGAGACAGTTCCGACCAGCTATCAGGTTTCGGACAGTCTGGAAACAGTTTTACCGAAGTCAGAAACAAAAAAGGAAGGCAGCGGAAAAGCAAACTGTTCTGTAAGCATGGACAGTCTGAATACCGGAACACCTACGGATATGGATTTAACGATGGAAGAAGCGGCTGATGTGGGAAATCAATATTTAAAGAACATTTTCGGTCTGGATTTGGAAGGCGCTTATGTATATATGTCCTATTGTCCGGGAACCGAAACTTTCCCCCGTGCTTTCTGGTCAGGAGATGTACTGTTTCAGAAAGAGCAGACACCAGAGAGTACGAGATGGACATATATGATGGATGCTGTGACGGGAGAACTTTTCAATATTTGTTATGGCAGGCAGTTAGATGTAAGTGTTCCGCTTGGCTATGATGCTGCATTGGAAAAAGACTATCATCTGTATGCGGAACTTGCCAGAAAGAAAACAGAGGAATGTAAGCTGATAGACAGTCCGGTAGACAAGGTAGAGTACAATTGCCAGGGATATTCCGGAAATGATCCGACGATTTCAGTGGATGTCATTGGCGGGAACGGAGAAATTGTCAACATGTCTTTTTCACGGTATGATCAGATGTTTTTGGGATTCATTACAGATACTTCCCGAAAGGTAACAGAATCTGCACTGGATCGTGCGGTTGGAGAGGTGGTGTATGTTGAGGCGGAACATGCCGGGATGACTCAATAACGTGGATAACAAAAGCGGTAAAATAATAAATTTCCACCTGTGCGGAGAAAAACTCTCAGCAGATGAACTGCCTTACCGGGAAACGAAAAGATAATATGCATTAAAAAAATTCCCGCAGGAATCTGTAATGTTATTGAAGCATTGATTCCTGTGGGAATTTTCTATAAACTGAAATAATATAAAATACGGTATTTGTCGGCAGTTTGTTTTGGCTTTCCGGGTATCCGGTACAGGTATAATAAAAAGTTAGTAGAAATACCGGTAAAAGCGCATATCCTGTCGAATTTACGATATTTTAGTTCCGAGGTGTGAAGGAGTGTACAGGCATATCAGGGATTTGCGGGAAGACAGCGATTTAAAACAGCGCCAGCTGGCGGCTCATTTGCGATGCAGTCAGAAATCATACAGCGATTATGAGACCGGAAAGACGCGGATACCTCCGGATATCCTGATCGAGCTTTCCAGATTCTATGGTACAAGCGTGGATTATCTGCTGGATCTGACCAATGAAAGGAAACCATACCCGAGAAATGGGACTATATAAAGCGTTCACGAAAAGGTGGGCGCTTTTTTGCGCCGGTAAAGAATTTACAGACAAAGACCTGGTATACAGAAGCCGGCTTTTGCCGGAAGCGGATTTCCGTAAGATAAAAACCGACAGGGCAAGCATACGTTTCTGTTCTGTCTTTCGCAGCAATCTGTCCGGCCTCTGGATTGAAAAAGGCGGAGATTTCACCGGAAACGGATGGGACGGATGCAGCTTCTTTCAGGCTTCCTGCACCGGAATTGCCTTTACCATGGAGATTTATCACGGCTGTACCTTCGGCAGCGCATTTTTTTATCAATGCAGGATGACAGCGTGTCATGCAGAAGACTGCAATTACACAGGGGCCCTGTTTCAGGAGGGGGAAATCAGTCATAGCACGTTTGAACAGTGTATTTTCAGAGGCGCCGCCCTTGCGCGCATTACCTTGAAAGACTCTGTCTTTTCTGGCTGCGTATTTGAAGATCTGAAAACAGAGGAGATCCTGTGTTCCGGCGTTGTCTTTGAAAACTGTACATTTTATGGAGACAAAATACAAAAATGGGAAGGATGTACCTTCCAAAACTGTGTTTTAAACTGTTGACTTTTTCGCATTAAAGCGATATAATCTTAAAAGCTGTAGAAAGACAGCGAATTTTTGAGATAAAAAGACGGAGGAAAAAACATGAAAAAGATTTTGGCAATTGTGATGGCGATGACCATGGGTCTTAGCCTGGTCGCATGCGGAGGCGGTAATGACCAGCCCGCGGATGCGCCTTCAGAAGAATCGACGGAAGCACCCGCAGAAGATGCGGCGCCGGCGGAAGAAAGCACGGATGACAGCGCTGCCGCTGATCAGGCAGCAGACGGTTCTTATGTAGTCGGTATCTGCCAGCTGGTGCAGCATGACGCGCTGGATGCAGCTACCCAGGGATTTAAAGATGCCCTGACGGAAGCGCTTGGCGATCAGGTTACCTTTGACGAGCAGAACGCACAGAATGATTCCAACACCTGTTCTACCATTATCAATGGTTTTGTATCCAACAATGTGGACCTGATTCTTGCAAACGCGACACCGGCGCTTCAGGCAGCGCAGGCAGGAACCAACGAGATCCCGATCCTTGGTACATCCGTGACCGAGTACGGTGTGGCGCTTGGCATTGACGGCTTCGACGGTACCGTAGGCGGCAACATCTCCGGTACTTCCGACCTGGCTCCTCTGGATGAGCAGGCAGCCATGCTCAATGAGCTTTTCCCGGACGCGAAGAACGTGGGCCTTCTGTACTGTACGGCAGAAGCTAATTCCCAGTATCAGGTAGATACGGTGCAGGCGGCTCTGGAAGACCTTGGGTACACCTGTACACAGTACGGCTTCTCTGATTCCAACGACCTGTCTTCCGTGACTACGACAGCAGTGTCCGCAAGTGATGTACTCTATGTACCGACAGATAATACGGCGGCATCCAATGCCGGAATTATTGACAACATCTGCAGACCTGCCAAAATTCCTGTAATTGCAGGCGAGGAAGGTATCTGTGAGGGATGCGGTGTGGCTACCCTGTCGATCAGCTACTATGACCTGGGCGTCGGCACCGGCAAGATGGCAGCGAAGATCCTGACCGGCGAGTCCAATATTTCCGAAATGCCCATCGAGTATGCGCCGCAGTTTACGAAGAAATATAACAAAGCGATCTGTGACGACCTTGGTATCACGGTTCCGGATGATTATGTAGCAATCGGAGAATAATCTGAGATTATAAAAGATTTGTCGACGGCAGCGAGACTGGAGGATTCCTCTCTCGCTGTTGTTGTTCAGAGATGATTTAACGGAACTATAAATAAGAGGGGTGGTAGAATATGAATATTTTGAATTTGTTCAATGCGCTGCCGGGAGCAGTGGCACAGGGATTGATCTGGGGAATTATGGCAATTGGTGTCTATATCACCTTTCGTATCCTGGATATTGCGGATCTGACTGTGGACGGTACGCTCTGTACCGGAGGGGCAGTCTGTATTATGATGATGCAGAGCGGACAGAACGTGTGGGTGGCTTTGCTTGGTGCTTTACTGGCGGGAGCGGCAGCAGGCATGGTGACGGGCCTTCTGTATACGTTTATGGGGATTCCGGCAATCCTGTCCGGGATTCTGACACAGCTTGGGCTGTATTCAATTAATCTGAAAATAATGGGAAAGGCGAACCAGGCTATTAATGTGGATAAGTTTGATCTTCTGGTGTCTCTGCGTTACATAAAAGGGGTGCCTTTCTATAAAAATACAATTCTGATCGTAGCTGTTGTGATTGTGATTCTGATCGGTGTGCTGTACTGGTTTTTCGGCACAGAGCTGGGATGTTCTTTAAGGGCGACCGGATGTAATGACAATATGGCCAGAGCTCAGGGAATCAACACGAATTTTAATAAAGTGCTGGGGCTTATGCTCTCCAACGCTCTGGTGGCTTTATCAGGCGCTCTGTTAGGGCAGTATCAGGGATTCGCGGATGTAAATATGGGCCGCGGCGCCATCGTCATCGGCCTGGCGGCCGTGATTATCGGAGAGGCTGTCTTTGGACGCATTTTCCACAATTTTGCCTTAAGACTTCTGGCTGTGGGATTTGGTTCTATTATATATTACTTCGTTCTTCAGATTGTGATCTGGATGGGAATCGATACGGACCTTTTAAAACTTCTGTCAGCGGCAGTGGTGGCAATATTCCTGGCAATTCCCACATGGAAGAGCCGGTACTTTTCCAAACCGGTAAGCAGAGGAGGTGCGAAGAATGCTGCAGATTAAAAATATATCCAAGACTTTTAACGCAGGGACAGTCAATGAGAAACAGGCTTTAAAAAATGTGAGTCTTACGCTGGAAAACGGCGATTTTGTCACGGTAATCGGCGGCAACGGCGCCGGAAAGTCTACCATGTTAAACGCCATCGCGGGCGTGTGGCCGGTGGATGAAGGGCAGATTATGATCGACGGGCAGGATGTGACGAAGCTGCCGGAATATAAACGGGCAATTTTTCTGGGCCGGGTTTTCCAGGATCCGATGAACGGGACTGCGGCAACCATGGGGATCGAAGAAAATCTGGCGCTGGCGCTGCGCAGAGGGAATCCCCGTACGCTTAAAAAAGGAATCCGCTCCAACGAGAGAGAAGCCTATAAAGAAGCGCTGGCCAAGCTGGGCCTGGGTCTGGAAGACCGACTGACTTCCAAGGTAGGGCTTTTATCCGGCGGACAGCGTCAGGCGCTTACGCTTCTGATGGCTACGCTAAAGAAACCAAAACTTCTGCTTTTAGACGAGCATACGGCCGCTCTGGATCCCAAGACGGCTGCCAAAGTACTTGAGACTACGGATATGATCGTCAACCGGGATAAGCTGACGACGCTTATGATTACGCACAACATGAGAGACGCCATAGCCCATGGCAACCGTCTGATCATGATGATGGACGGGCATATTATCCTGGATATCAAAGGAGAAGAAAAGAAACATCTGACAGTGGAAGATCTGCTGCACAAGTTTGAGGAAGTCAGCGGGGAAGAATTTGCAAGCGATAAGGCGATATTGGGATAATTTTATGGGGGACTGTAAAAGTCCCCCATATTTAGATGCATTCAGATTATCCTTCTTTTTTCAGCCACACTTTCTGTTTTCTCAGTTCGCCTGTGGTCCGGCAGATCAGCGGGTCGAAGACGGAGAGCATGGCAGGTAAGAGCCCCAGGACAACGATGGTACTGATGATCGCGCCTCTGGATAAAAGGTTGGTGATGGAACTGATCATATCGATGCTGGAGTAAAGCCCCACGCCGAAGGTGGCGGCGAAAAAGCTCATGCCGCTTGTAATGATCGGTTTGGTGGAGGTTCGGTGGGCGATTTTGATCGCTTCTTTTTTTGCCCTGCCGGCGGACCGTTCGGATACATATCGGTTGGTCATCAGGATCGCATAGTCGATGGTGGCGCCTAACTGGATGGTTCCGATGACGATGCTTGCCACAAAGGGGAGCGGTGTCCCGGTATAATAGGGAATTGCCATATTGACAAAGATGGCAAATTCAATCACAATAACCAGTATAAACGGTAAAGAAATCGATTTAAATACGAACATGATGATGATAAAAATGGCCGCCATGGATATACTGTTGACAGTCTGAAGATCCACATCTGTCACGTCCTGCAAATCTTTCATCAGGGGGGCTTCCCCGATGATCATGGCGCCCGGGTCATAGGATTTCATAATATCGTTGACTGCTCCGATCTGGGCGTTGGCGTCCGCCGTGGCGGTGGGGTAGTCGGAGCATACGAAGGCAAGTTCCAGACTGCCGCTTTGGAAGATTTCCCTTAGATCTGCGGGAACAAAGCTTTCGGGGAACGAGCTTCCCAGGATAGAACTTAGACTTAAAGCCCATTTTACGCCGTCTATCTCTTTAATCCGGCTGACCATGTCGCTTTTGTCCATTTTGTCCATCCCGCTGTCAAACATCAGCATGTAGACAGAACTCATGTCGTATTCTTCGGAAAGCTTTGTATTGGCAACGGAGCTTTCCAGGTCGGCCGGAAGCCCGCTGTCCAGGTTATAGTAAAGTTCCACATGATCATTTCCGTATTTGGCGGGTAAAAACAGGATCAGGAAAAGTACCAGCCATACTTTGTTGAATTTGGTCAGGAAATCCGACAGCCCCGTAAGCGCGGGGATAACGGGTTTGTGTGTAGTCTTCCGGATCGCCTTTTCCGCCAGCATGATCATGGCCGGAAGTACGGTGATACAGCAGAACACGCCCATAAACACGCCTTTAATCATGACAATGCCCAGGTCGCGGCCCAGCATGAACGTCATAAATAAAAGGGCGGCGAAGCCGGCAATCGTTGTGGTGGAGCCTCCGGCTACGGAAGCAAAAGTGCGGGATATGGCTTCTGCCATGGCGTCTTCCCGGTGTTCATAGGAAGGTTTTAATTCTTCGTAACAGCTTAGAAGGAAAATGGAATAGTCCATGGTAACGCCAAGCTGCAAAACGGCGGCAAGTGCCTGGGTGATATAGGAGATCTGTCCCAGAAAAATATTGCTGCCCAGGTTAAAGACAACGGCCATCCCGATACTTGTAAGGAAAAGAATCGGGACAAAAGCGGATTCCAGTGTCAGAAGAAGAACCACCATGGATAATAAAGACGCGATTAATACATAGACAGGCATCTCTTTCAGCGCCAGATTTTTAATATCGGTGACGATGCCGGACATACCGCTGATAAAACACTCTTTGCCCACTTCCGCCCGCATGGTGCTGATGGCGTCCATGGTCTCGTCCGCGGAGGTGGTACGGTCGAACAGAGCGATCATCATGGTGGAGTTTTCCGTGAACAGGGCGTCTCTTAAGTCGGAGGGGAGCATCATCTCGGGTACGGAGATATCCAGGACGTCGTCGTACCAGAGTACGTCTTTGACGTGGTCCATACTTTCGATCTTTTCTTCCAGGCGGACTACATCCTGGTGTTCCATGCCTTCTACGATGACCATGGAGAAGGCGCCCATGCCAAATTCGTCCACCAGGATATCCTGGCCGGCTACAGTCTCCAGGGAATCCGGGAGGTAGCTTAAGACGTCGTAATTGATTTTGGTGGCTATGTATCCCATCCCGGAAGGGATTAAAAGGAGGAGGGATACGAGGAAAATAAGGAATCTGTGTTTGGCAATGAATTTTCCAAAATGAACCATCATAATAAAGTGTCACATCCTTTTTCTGCTATTTTTAAAATTGAACATTGGTCATTTTTATGAATTGTATCACAGGTTGCGGGCAGATACAAGGGGAAATTTCGTTTTAGAAAGGAGATTGATTTTATGGAAAGAAAAAATGTATGGGAACAGTATGAAGAAGAGGAGATTACCAGGGTTCTTAAGCTGGCCGAGCGGTACAGGGAGTTTATTTCGGAGGGAAAGACGGAGCGGGAGTGTGTGAAGCTGGCGGTCCGGATGGCAGAAGAGAAGGGGTATCAGAGGCTGGAAGATGCGGTCAGGGAAGGAAAGACGCTGAAAACAGGGGATAAGGTATATGGGGTACACAGGGGAAAACTGGTGTGCCTGTTTCAGATTGGGGAAGAACCCATGGAGCGGGGAATGAATATTCTGGGGGCGCATATTGATTCGCCCAGGCTGGATATTAAGCAGAATCCGCTGTATGAGGACGGGGAGACGGCACTTCTGGAGACGCATTATTATGGAGGGATTAAGAAGTATCAGTGGGCGGCGATCCCGCTGGCGCTGCATGGAGTGGTGGCGAAGAAGGACGGAAGCGTGGCGGAGATCACGGTGGGAGAGAAAGAGAACGACCCGGTGGTGGGGATCTCAGACCTTCTGATTCATCTTTCAGGGGAACAGATGCAGAAAAAGGCCGCTGTGGTGGTGGAAGGGGAGAACCTGAACATTATCGTGGGAAGCCGTCCGCTGAAGGGAGAAGAAGAACCAGGAAAGGAAGAAAAGGAGAAGATTAAAAAAGGGATTCTGAAACTTCTGGAAGAGAACTACGGGATAGAGGAGGAAGATTTCCTGTCGGCCGAGCTGGAGGCGGTTCCGGCGGGGGCGGCCAGGGACTTTGGACTGGATAAAAGTATGGTCATGGGATACGGGCAGGACGACCGGATCTGTGCGTTTACGTCTCTTATGGCTATGCTGGAGGCGGAAACGCCCCGATATACTTCCGTGTGCCTTCTGACAGACAAAGAAGAGATCGGAAGCGTGGGAGCGACGGGGATGCATTCCAGATATTTTGAAAATATGACGGCGGAAGTGATGGCGCTTACGGGTCATTATTCGGAACTTATGCTTCGCAGATGCCTCCAGAACTGCCATATGCTTTCTTCGGATGTAAGTGCGGCGTTTGATCCCGGTTATGCCGGCGCTTTTGAGAAAAAGAACAGCGCTTACCTGGGGCATGGGATGGTGTTCAATAAATATACCGGTTCCCGGGGCAAATCCGGCTCCAACGATGCGAACGCCGAATATATCGGCAGTCTGCGCCGGATTATGGATGAAGCGGGTGTTTTCTGGCAGACGGCGGAGCTTGGAAAAGTGGACCAGGGAGGCGGAGGCACCATCGCCTATATTGCGGCGAATTATGGAATGGACGTGATCGACAGCGGGGTGGCGCTTCTTAACATGCATTGCCCCTGGGAAGTATCCAGCAAGGCGGATATTTATGAAGCTTATAAAGGATATAAAGCATTTTTGAACGCTTCCTGGGAAAAATAAATACAACGACTGTGAGGGGAGATGGAAACCTATGATAAAAGAAAGGCTGCGCAGACTTCGGGAATGTATGAAAAAGGCGGGCGTGACCGTCTATGTGATTCCCTCTTCGGACTGCCATGAATCGGAGTATGTCTGCGCGCATTTTCGGGCCAGGGAATATATGACCGGTTTTAGCGGGTCCGCGGGGACGGCGGTGATCACGGAAGAAGAAGCGGGCCTGTGGACGGACGGCAGATATTTTGTCCAGGCGCAGATGGAGCTTGCGGGAACTTCCGTCCGCCTTTTTAAGATGGAGGAGCCGGGTGTTCCCGATGTGGAAACCTATGTAAAAGAGCATCTGAAGGCGGGCGGGAAACTGGGCTTTGACGGAAGGACCATGAGCGCTTTTAAAGCGGAAAAGTTAAAAGCGGCGGCAGAAGAAAAGGGTGCGGCTCTTCTGGTGACGGAAAATCTGGTGGGGGCGGTCTGGGATGACAGGCCGCAGCTTCCAAAGTCCCGGGCATTTATCCTGGAAGAACAGTGGAGCGGGGAAAGCACCGGAAATAAGCTTGAAAGAGTCAGAAAGCAGATGGCGGAACAGGGGGCGGACATCCATGTACTGGCATCGTTGTGCGATATTGCCTGGATTCTGAATATAAGAGGACGGGACATCCCCCATGTGCCGGTTGTTCTCTCTTTTTTGTCCGTAACAAAAGATACTTGTACCTGGTATGTGGACGGTTCGGCACTGTCAGACAGGGTGCAAAGGCATCTGAAAGAAAACGGAATCAAAGTAAAAGGATATGAGGAGATCTACACAGATCTTAGGGGCGTAAAAGACGGACAGAAAGTATGGCTGGATAAAAAAAGCGTCAATTACAGACTGCTTTATGCTGTGCCCGAAAAAGCCAGAATTCTGAATCAGAGCAATCCGTCGGAACTTATGAAAGCGGTTAAAAACCCCACAGAGATTCAAAACCTGAAAGCGGCCCATTTAAAAGAGGGCCTTGCGTTTACCCGTTTTATGTACTGGCTTAAGAGCAATGTCCATAAAGAAGAGATTACGGAGATATCCGCCGCCGCGTACCTGGATCATTTAAGGGAAGAACAGGGCAATTATCTGGAGCAGAGTTTTGCGCCGATCTGCGCCTATGGTTCCCACGGGGCGATTGTCCATTATTCGGCCACGGAGGAAAGCAATACCCGGATTCTTCCGGAGGGGTTTCTTCTGGTGGATGCGGGCGGCCATTATAGGGAAGGAACCACAGATACCACCCGCACGTTTGCCCTGGGGGCGCTGACAGAAGAACAGAAGCGCATGTATACGGCTGTGTGCAGGGGAAATCTGAAGCTGGCGTCGGCGCGTTTTCTGTATGGATGCACCGGGTACAATCTGGATATTTTATGCCGGGAGCCGCTCTGGCAGCTTGGCATGGATTACAAACACGGAACAGGGCATGGGGTAGGACATCTTCTGAATGTGCATGAAGGCCCCAACGCGTTTCGGTGGAAATTGAAAGACGGCGGGACGCCGGCTGCGCTGGAACCGGGGATGGTGACGACGGATGAGCCGGGAATCTATATAAAGGACAGGTACGGCATTCGTCTGGAAAACGAGCTCCTCTGCGTAAAGCAGGAGGAAAACAAATACGGGCAGTTCCTGGGATTCGAGGTACTGACGCTTGTACCGTTCGATCTGGACGCCATCCTGCCGCAGGAGATGACGCAGGCGGAGAGAGAGTACTTAAACAGATATCACCAGACAGTATACGACGCCCTGGCGCCGCATCTGAATGAGGAAGAAAGAGCGTGGCTGAAAGATTATACCCGCAAGATCTGAC
This sequence comes from Lachnospiraceae bacterium UBA7182, assembly GCA_002491115.1. Classification (GTDB taxonomy): domain Bacteria; phylum Bacillota; class Clostridia; order Lachnospirales; family Lachnospiraceae; genus Hominiventricola. Next base: position 39,433 of record DKVI01000074.1, read on the forward strand.
CACAGGTTTCTTGCGCAGGCCGGAAAAATCTGGTACAATAGGCACAAAAATAAAGGTGGGGCATGTGTATGAGAAACAGATCTTCACATCTGAAAATTTCGTTTAATTCACCGGTGATTCTTATCTTTACCATCCTTTGTTTCGCGGCGCTTTTGCTGGGGGAAGCTACGGACGGAAAGACGACGGATATGTTCTTCAGCGTGTACCGTTCTTCTCTGGGAAGCCCTCTGACCTATGTCAGATTTGCGGGGCATGTGCTGGGGCATGCCGGATGGGAGCATTTTATAGGGAATATTATGCTGATTTTGATCGTGGGACCGCTTCTGGAAGAAAAGTACGGTTCGCTGAATCTGTTATTCGTGATTCTGGCGGTTGCGCTGGTAACCGGAGTGATTAATTTTGCGTTTTTTCCCAGGATTCAGCTTTTGGGCGCCAGCGGAGTGGTGTTCGCGCTGATCCTTCTGTCGTCCTTTACCAGTATCAAAGAGGGGGAGATTCCCCTTACCTTTATACTGGTGGCCGCCGTATATCTGGGCGGGCAGGTCTACGAAGGTTTGTTTGTGCCCAACAACGTGGCGAACCTGACGCATATACTGGGCGGATTTACAGGCGCGGTTCTGGGGTATGTGATGAATAAAAACAAGATGAGCCGGTATTAAGAAACGGAGCGGACCGATGGATAAAAAGAAAACAGAAGAAATTGCGCGCCTGGGTCTTTTGACTTCCCTGGCCCTGATCGCCAGCTATGTGGAGCTGCTCATACCGGTTCCCATCGGGATACCCGGGGTTAAGCTGGGGCTTGCCAATCTGGTGATCGTATGGGCGCTGTACGGGTTAAGGCCGGCGGAGGCGTTCGCGGTCAATGGGATGCGGATTCTTTTGTCCGGGTTTATGTTCGGCAACCTGTCCATGATCCTGTACAGCCTGGCGGGTGCGCTTCTTAGTTTTTTATGTATGTACCTGGCCAAGAGAAGCGGCGCTTTCAGCGTGATTGGAGTGAGCCTGGCAGGAGGCGTCGCCCATAATGTGGGACAGCTTCTGGTGGCTATGCTGGTGCTGGAGTCTTTGAACCTTGTCTATTATGGGCCGGTACTTTTACTGTCGGGGCTTATGACCGGCCTGCTGATCGGGATCGTGACCCGGGAAGTATACAGGCGTGTGCCGGGGTTTCAGATTCAAAAAAATGACTAAAATTCATTTTTCTCTTGCATATTTATGGTTTATCCATTACCATAGAAATATACAAAAGACATAACTACAAGGGAGGGTCTGTATGGATTTTCAAAAATTTTTAACAGGGGATGTATTTGATGCCTATGAGTATTTTGGAGCGCATCTGGAAAAGGGGAAGGCAGCCTTCCGTATTTATGCGCCAAATGCCAAAAAGGTGGAACTGCAGGGCGATTTCAGCGGGTGGGAGTTTCTGGAACTAAAGGCCGGAGAACATCCGGGCGTCTTTGAGTATACCGTTTCGGATGTGCAGGCGGGTATGTATTATAAATACCGGATTACGGACGCCCATGACAGAAGCGTGATGCACTGCGATCCGTATGGGATGTTGATGGAACTTCGTCCCGGGTTTGCCTCCAGGGTTGTGGACCGGAACTATCATTTTGACGATCTGAAATGGATGACAAACAGGGACAAGAATTATAACCGCCCCATGAATATCTATGAGATTCATGCAGGTTCCTGGAGGAAAAAAGAAGACGGGTCCTGGTATGATTACGAGGAGCTTGCAGAAGCGCTGATTCCGTATTTGAAGGAGATGGGGTACAACTATATCGAGTTCCTTCCGCTCTCGGAGCATCCGGCGGACTGTTCCTGGGGTTATCAGAATACGGGGTTTTTCGCGCCGACTTCCAGATACGGAAGCCCTGCGCAGCTGAAAAAACTGGTGGATGCCTGCCATCAGAACGGCATTGGCGTGATCATGGACTTTGTGCCGATCCATTTTGCCACGGACGACTATGGTCTTCTGCAGTTTGACGGAACGCCCCTGTATGAGTTTCCCCACCCGGATACGGCATACAGCGAGTGGGGGACGATGAATTTTATGCACAGCCGGGGAGAGGTAAGAAGCTTCTTACAGTCGGCGGCGGATTACTGGCTTACGGAGTTTCATTTTGACGGTATCCGTATGGACGCCATCAGCCGGGCCATCTACTGGAACGGGGATCCTGCCAGAGGCGTGAACGAGCGGGCGGTGGAGTTTTTAAGAAATATGAACGCGGGACTTCACAAGCGTCATCCGTCGGCTATGCTGATTGCGGAAGATTCCACGGATTTCCCCAAGGTGACTGCGCCTACAGAATATGACGGGCTTGGTTTTGATTATAAATGGGATATGGGATTTATGAATGACACCCTGCGGTTCTTCCAGACCGCCCCGGTGTACCGTCCTTACGATTATCACAAGCTGAGTTTTTCCATGATGTATTTTTACAGCGATCTGTTTCTGCTGCCTTTTTCCCATGACGAAGTGGTGCATGGAAAAGCGACGATCTTACAGAAGATGTGGGGAGATTATGAGTTTAAATTCCCCCAGGCGAAAGCTTTTTACACTTATGTATATACCCATCCGGGCAAGAAACTGAACTTTATGGGCAATGAATTCGGGCAGTTCAGGGAATGGGACGAGAACAGGGAGCAGGACTGGAACCTGCTGGAATATCCGGTTCATGATGCGTTTCATCATTTTTACGCGAAGCTTTCCAATCTGTATTTGACAGAACCGGCGCTGTATGACGGAGAATATAATCAGAACTGTTTTGAATGGCTGGAAGTGGACGCGTCAGACTATGTCACATACGCTTATGAGCGCAGGGCTTCCAAAGAGACGATTGTGGTCGTGATGAACCTGTCCGATCAGTTCTGGAAAGATTTCCAGGTGGGGATTCCCATGCTGTACGAGCTGGAAGAACTGCTTCACACAGACTGGGAATGCTATGGCGGCAATACGAAGAAAACAGATCTGACCTGGCGCGTTGCAGACGAACCGTGCAAAAAAAGGCCGCACACCCTGTTGGTGGATCTGCCGCCTTTTTGCGCAAGGATATTTAAAGTGATAAAAGCCAAAGAGGTTATTCGTCGGAATGCAAAGGAAGCCGGACTTTAAAAGAACTTCCCAGATCCGGGTAACTTTCCAACTGAATGAATCCTCCATGGAGGGCAACGATCTTCTGGACTAAAGAAAGTCCCAGGCCGTTGCCCTTTTTTTCGTGCGAAACATCTCCCTGGTAAAATTTATCAAACACATGCGCCTGGACTTCAGGCGTCATGCCGATACCGGAATCCTGGAACGTGACGGTCATCCATTCGCCGTCCGAATGGGCCGTGATGTTGATTTCGCCGCCCTGGGGCGTGAACTTGACGGCGTTGTCCAGCAGATTGTTCCAGATATGGGCGGCCAGCTCCTGACTGCCGTGCCAGGTGATCATATCCAGTTCCGGATTGATGCTTAAATTCTTGGCGGACCAGACCGGTTCCATGCGAAGAATGATCTGACGGATCTGCTCGTCCACCCGGAAGGATTTCTTCTCGCAGATGATGGTCTGATTTTCCAGCCGGGAAAGGTTCAGGATATTGCCGGTCATATGAGACAGTTCTTTGGTACTTTTGATGATAATTCTGATATATTCGTTTCGTTCTTCCAAAGAAAGCGTGTCGTCCTGAAGAAGCGTCGCATAGCCGCTGATGGCGGCAAGGGGGGTCTTGAACTCGTGGGAGACGTTGGTGATAAAGTCCGAATGGAGCGTCTCCGTACTGGCCAGCTCCTGGACCATCTGGTTAAAATTGGAACTCAGGTCGTACATTTCGTCTTTCAGGTTTGGTACGGGGGTCGTAAGCCGGACCGTATAGTCTCCTTTGGCTACTTTCTGCATGGCTCTGGACAGCTCTATGATTGGGTTAAGCACATGATGCAGGGCGAACATGCTGACCAGCGTGCCGAAAATGATGCTGAACAGTGCCAGCAGGATAATAAAGTGCATGCTGGTTAAAGGGAAGGATAAATAGCGCCACAGGTTCAGGCGGTTAACCAGATGGACAGTAAAGCCGATGGTGACGCAGGTTATGACCATAATCCAGAAAAAGGCCAGGACGATCTTAAACCATATGGAGTAAAAATGACGTTTCATCGTGTGATCATCCCCTTATACCCCAGCCCTCTGACTGTCTGGATCTGAAAGTAAGGCACGTCCCGGAAGCGGTCCCTGAGCCGGTTAATGTGTACGTCCACCGTGCGGATATCGGTCTCCGAATCATACCCCCACAGTTCGTCCATGATCTGCTGGCGGGTAAAGGTATGGTTGGGGAAAGACAGAAGCTTGTACAGAAGCTGAAATTCTTTCTGGGGGAGTACCTGGGATTTCTCGTCTATGGTCACGGTCAGATTAATGTAATCCAGACAGACGCCGTCAAATTCCAGCTTCTTTTCAAATATGATCTTGGCCCGGCGAAGGAGGGCTTCCACCCGGAGCAGAAGTTCGTTGACGTCGATGGGTTTGACCATATAGTCGTCGATGCCCAGCTTGAAACCCTTGAGTTTGTCAGGGAAGGTGTCTTTGGCGGTGACGACCAGGATGGGGAGCTGGTAGCCGCTTTCTCTCAGCTCTTTGGTCAGGTCGTAGCCGTCCATCTTCGGCATCATCAGGTCGGTGATGATCAGGTCTATATAAGTCTGCTCCAACAGAGTCAGGGCTTCTTCGCCGTCGGAGGCAGAGGCGGTTTCATAGCCGTTTTTGTTTAAAACCCGGCAGATCAGTTTGTTTAAAGTTTTATCGTCTTCTACTACTAGAATGTGGAACATGGCAGAGTGTCTCCTTATGAATCGTGTAAATTTAAGTTTATTTTTTTAAAAATATCATATAGTAGGAATGTAAACGGAGTGTGAAGTAGGGAGTGTCAGGATTTTGTGAAAAATTTGGGATTCAAAGGAAAATTTATATTCTGTTTAAATTGATAGAATAATCTGAACAAGGCTTGGAAAACGAGCGGCATATGTAAAAACATAGTCAGTAGTATAATTGTGGTTGATTATGAGACTGGAATCAGGAGGATGCTTATGGATAAGAAAAGACTCGTGGCTTTGGGGCTTGTTGTGACTTTGGGTGTGACGGCTTCGGCCTGTGGGAAGAAAGATGAGACGGAAGCAGCCGAGGAGAAGGTAGCTGTGGAAGTGCAGAAGCCTTCCATGGGAAATTTGTCGACAGATACGGCTTACATAGGGATGGTCAGCCCGCAGGAGCAGGTGTATGTGATTCCGATGGTGTCGGGAACTGTGACGGAGACATTTTTTGAAGTCGGGGATGTGGTGGCACAGGGCGATGTGCTTTTTAAGATAGATGATGAAGCATACCGGCTTCAGATGAAGAACGCCCAGGCTGCTTATAATGCCGCTCAGGCAGGGGTTACGGCTCAGTCCGGCGGTGCAAGGGATCTGCAGAACTATCAGACGGAGCAGCAGATTCAGCAGTTAAAAGACAGTCTGAATGACACATATGAGAATAAGGATGATATGGAGGATACACTGGATGATCTGGACAAGAAAGGCAAAGAACTGGATAGAGGAATCAGTGCAGGCAAGAAACAAATCAACCTTTTGACCCAGCAGCTCGGCCTGCTTAATGCGCAGCTGGAGGCCGCCAAAGCAGCATATAATGCAATGGAAGAAGCGCTGAAAATAAATCCGGACGCATACAGTGCCGATGAACAAAACAAAATTAAGAGTACAATGGATGAGGCGCAAAAGAATGTTGATGATATAAGCAGAAAACTGGCTGAGGCTGACGCGGGAGTAACGGCTGCTCAGAACAGTCTGGCTGCCATAGAAGCCAGCAAAACTCAGCTGGAATCCGGCATTGATCAGATCGAAACCAGCCAGGATACGCTCCGCGATAACATTGCGACTGCAGAGGGCGCTTATTCCATTACGCAGCAGGAGATCTATCCGGAGTCGGATGCGGCCAGCGCGGCACAGCTGCAGCAGGCGGCAGTAGGGATTGATTCAGCGAAGATGCAGCTGGATTACTGTACCGTTACGGCGCCGATCGGCGGTGTGATCGAGTCGTTCAGCGTGGAGAAGAACGGTATGGCGGCACAGGGCAATCCTGCCTGCATCATTTCCAATAAGGAATCTATGACGGTTACTTTCAGCGTGGCGGAACAGGCGAAAAATACACTGGCAGCAGGCGATCATGTGATCGTGGAAAGAAACGGGGTGCAGCATGAAGGCGTGATTACAGAGATCGGAACGATGGCAAATCAGCAGACGAAGCTGTTTCAGGTGAAAGCTTCTGTGTCAGGCGCAGTCGATGATCTTCCCAACGGAGTAAACGTCAAAGTATATGCCACGACCGAGAGAGAAGAAAATAAACTGATCATTCCTTATGATTCCATTTATTTTTCCGCGGGAGACGCCTATGTGTATTGCGTGGAGAACGGGCGGATTGTAAAGACGGACGTGACCGTAGGGCTTATGAGCGATACAGAAGCGGTCATAGAGGAAGGACTGACAGCGGACAGCCAGGTAGTAAAGAACTGGTCTTCCAAATTAAGAAACGGTGTGGAAGTGGAACTGGTTTCCTCTGAACAGTCGACTGACGAATCCGACGCGGCAGAGGAGGAATAAAGTATGAGTTTAACGCGGTTATCGTTACGAAGGCCGGTTTCTACACTGCTGATTATCCTGGCACTGGTTGTATTCGGTTTTTCCTCTCTTACGACCCTTCGTCTGGAACTGATGCCGGATATGGATATGCCGATTATGATGGTTATGACTGTCTATCCCGGCGCGGACCCGGAGTCAGTGGAGGCGCTGGTCAGCAGTGAGATCGAAGGCGATGTTGCCAGTTTAAGCGGTGTGGACTCTGTTATGTCCTATTCCCAGGAAAATGTTTCCATGGTGCTTCTGCAGTATGATTACAGTGTGGATACCAATGACGCGTACCTGGATCTTCGGGCGGCTCTGGATCTTACGTCAACTTCTTTGCCTGAGGATTGTCAGGAGCCGACAGTGATTCAGATGGATATCAACGCCATGCCGTCCATTATGTATTCCGTCAGTACGACCGACGGAAGCGACGCCTATTCGTTTGTAAATGATACGATCGTTCCGGAATTAAGAGCGGTCAGCAGTGTGGCGGATGTAACAGTAAGCGGAGGACGTGAGAACTATATCCGTGTTCTTTTGGATGAGGAAGCTCTTGGACAGTACGGTCTTAGTATGAGTCAGGTGGCGCAGTTTATCTCCACCACTGATTTTACGATTCCTTTAGGTTCCCTGGAACAGGGCAGTCAGTCCATCAGCGCGATCAGTAAGGCCGAAAACCAGACCGTACAGGAACTTCGTAAGATTCCGATGTTTACCTCTGTGGGAAGTATCATACAGCTTTCAGATGTGGCCCAGGTAGACTGGGCGCAAAAAGAGGCGGAGAGCATCAGTCGGTTTAACGGGGAAGATACGATCAGCGTATCCGTCACCAAGAACCAGACAGCCAGTACGCTTGGCATGGTAAATGACGTAAAAAAAGTCATGGACCGGATGCAGAAAGAAAATGAAAACCTGATGATGGACGTTTCCATGGATATGTCAGAGAGTATACTGGAATCTGTAGGATCTGTGGCAAGCACGCTTCTGATGGGTGTGATTTTGTCCATGGTTATCCTGTTTATCTTTTTCGGAGACTGGAAAGCCAGCCTGATCGTGGGAAGCGCCATGCCGATTTCCCTTCTGGCGACAGTGATCGTTATGGCGGTGGCAGGTTTCTCCCTGAACGTCATTACACTGGGCGCGCTGGTCATTGCGATCGGTATGATGGTGGACAGTTCCATCGTCGTGCTGGAGAGCTGTTTCAGATCCAAGGACCGGATGCCGGATTTTAAAGAAGCGGCGCTGCAGGGCGCGCGGGGTGTGGTGGGTTCCATCATTGCATCCACCATCACTACGGTGGTCGTGTATCTTCCGCTTTGTCTGCAGGAAGGGCTGACAGGTCAGATCTTCGGGCAGTTGGGTTATACGATTATCTTTGCCATGCTTGCTTCCCTGATCTCCGCCATGACACTGGTGCCTTTGTTTTTTATGATGTTTAAACCAAAAGAGAAAAAAGAGCTTAAGATCAACGGATTCCTGGACCGTATCAGGGACGGTTATGACAGTATGGAACGAAAACTTCTGCATCATAAAAAACTCTGTGTCCTGGCCGCGGTGCTGCTTCTGGTCGCTTCCTTCGGGCTGGCCGGCATGATGGATACGGTGCTGATGCCTTCCATAGATGAAGGTATGGTCAGTATAAGCGCTACGTTCCGTTCCGGTACAAAAGTATCGGAAGTGGATGAGAGAATGCAGCGGTTGGAGGATATGGTTGCTTCCCACGAAGATGTGGAGAATTATACACTGACCGTTCAGAAAGGCTCCGCTTCTATTTCGGTTAATTTAAAAGATGATCGGAAGATGTCCAGCCAGGAGGTGGCGGACCAGTGGATCGCCCAGACCAGTGACATTGTGGATGCCCAGCTTACGATCGAGGTCAGCAGCCAGATGTCTGCCATGATGACCACAGGTGCCAGCGCATCGGTCACTCTGGAAGCCACGGATCTGGACGATATCAAAGAAGCGGCTTCCATGCTTCAGGAAGAAGCATGGACCATACCCGGCGTATTGAATGTTTCCAACAGCGCGGGAGAGACATCCACGCAGATCCGTGTTATGGTAGATCCGCTGGACGCCATGAGCCATGGCATGACGCCTGTACAGGTGGCGGGTGCTTTGTACAACATGGTCAGCGGCACGGAAGCCATGAAAATCACGTCAAACGGAGAGGAATACAGTGTATTTCTGGAGTATCCGGAAGGCACCTACGATGACGCCAGCCGTCTTCTGGATGCATCCATATCAGGTACGCCTCTGTCTGAGATGGCATCCCTTGTCTATACGGATTCCCAGCAGACCATCATGAAGACGGATGAAAAATATACGCTGACCATCAATGCGTCCTGCTTGTCGGATGATGCGTCCAGAATTCAGGATGCCATGGACGAGATGGCAGAAGGAATGCAGTTTGCCAATACCGTGCAGGTTGCACAAAGTTCCATGGACGAGATGATGGAAGAAACCTTCTCTTCCCTTGGACTGGCGATTGCGGCAGCCATGTTCCTGGTGTTCCTTGTGATGGCGATGCAGTTTGAGTCTCCGAAGTATTCTCTGATGGTCATGCTCAGTATTCCGTTCTCGCTGATCGGGTCCTTCGGTCTTCTGTTTATCACAGGCGAGGATATCAGCATGACGTCTCTGATGGGCATCCTGATGCTGGTGGGTATCGTGGTAAATAACGGTATCCTTTATGTGGACGGGGTCAATGAACTGAGGATGCGTATGCCGGTGGAGGACGCGCTGGTAAGAAGCGGACAGACGAGGCTTCGTCCCATCCTGATGACTACGCTGACAACCGTTATCTCCATGATCCCCATGGCTTTGGGTCTGGGAAGCGGCACGGAGATGATGTCAGGCATGTCCATTATTATCATCGGCGGACTGGTAGCGTCCACTTTACTGATTCTGATTCTGATGCCTGTTTTCTATCTGCTTGTATACGGCAGAAGCAAAAAGGAAAGAAGAGAACGGAGAAAGAGATTCTTTAAAAAGAGAAAAGAGGAAATTTCCTTTGATGATGAGCTGTAGACATAAAAAGCCCTGCCGGAAGGCGGGGCTTTTTTTACAGATTATATGTCGAATATACTCGAAAATACGCGAAAGTATATGCTTGTAAGAATCTTCCAATTTTCCTATAATTTTTATTGTGAACGCTGAAACCTTTTGTATGAAGTTGTAGAAAGGAGACATAGAATAATGGGTAATGAGGAGGATTATGAATGAGCAAATGGAGTGTCGCCATCGCAGATGACAATGAGAGGATGGTGGGAATCCTGGATGAGGTTGTTCGTCAGGACGAGGATTTTCAGGTTGTAGGGATAGCCAAGAACGGGGAAGAGGCGTGCCAGATTATCAGGGATAAAGAACCTGATATTGTCCTTCTTGATATCATTATGCCGAAACTGGACGGTCTGACAGTTATGGAGAAAATCAATCAGGACACCCATATTCAAAAGAAGCCGTATTTCGTAGTAATTTCGGCAATTGGCCAGGAGAGAATTACAGACTATGCATTCACATTGGGCGCAAATTATTATATTATGAAGCCTTTTGACCATGAAATGCTTTTGAATCGTATTCAAAGTCTGAAAGAAGACAGACAAAAGAAGAAAGCGGAGATTAAAAAAATTGCGCCCTATGAAACAAGAATGGATTATATGGAGCGCAACCTGGAGACAGATGTGACGAACATGATTCATGAAATAGGCGTTCCGGCCCATATTAAAGGGTATCAGTATTTAAGGGACGCGATTATGATGGCGGTAGAAGACATGAACATGCTCAATTCGATTACCAAAATCCTCTATCCGACAATTGCGAAAAATCATCAGACGACGCCAAGCAGAGTAGAGCGGGCAATCCGCCATGCCATAGAAGTGGCATGGAGCAGAGGAAAAATGGACACTATTGACGAATTGTTTGGATACACGGTCAGCGTGGGAAAAGGCAAGCCTACCAATTCTGAGTTTATTGCGCTGATTGCCGATAAGATCCGTCTGGATTATAAAAAGCACAATAATTGAAAAATTTCTTTCAAAGGCCTGTCATTTGCGGTATAATAGTTACATGGATTAAATGAACAAGCTGGAGGAGAAGTATGAGCAGAAAAGTTTTATTTGTTGCGTCAGAATGTGTTCCATTTGTAAAAACGGGCGGGCTTGCGGATGTTGTGGGGTCTTTACCAAAGTACTTTGACCAGGAAGCGTATGAAGTTCGCGTAATTGTTCCGAATTACAGGTGCATAGGAGCCGATTGGAAAGACAAGATGAACTTTGTGACGAGCTTTTACATGGATATGGCATGGAGAAGCCAGTATGTGGGCATTCTGGAGATGAAGTATGAAGGGATCCAATACTATTTTATTGATAATGAATACTATTTTGCGGGGGACAGGCCATATGGATATATACATGAGGACATCGAAAAATTTGCCTTCTTTTCCAGGGCAGCGCTGTCAATTCTGCCGGTAGTGGATTACAGGCCGGACATTATTCACTGTCATGACTGGCAGACCGGTCTGGTTCCGGTTTACTTAAAGGACAGTTTCCGTGAGGGAGAATTTTATGCCGGGATGAAATCTATGATGACCATACATAACCTGAAATTTCAGGGCATGTGGAATATTCCGGCTGTGCAGGACGCCACCGGGCTTGCCATGTCTTATTTTACTTCGGACAAGCTGGAGGCTTTCGGGGATGCAAACTATTTAAAAGGAGGCATCGTCTATGCCGATGTTGTAACCACAGTCAGCCGGACCTACGCGGAGGAGATCAAGACGCCGTTTTTCGGAGAGCATCTGGACGGATTGATGCGCGCCCGTTCCAATGCGCTGCATGGGATTGTGAACGGTCTGGATTATAAGGAATGGAATCCAAAGACAGACCCGCTGATCTACAAAAATTATTCCGCAGAAAACTTTAAGACAAATAAAGTAAAGAACAAATTAGGGCTTCAGGAAGAACTGGGCCTTGAAATAGATAAGAAAAAGATGCTGATTGGTATTGTATCCAGGCTGACGGATCAGAAAGGTTTCGATCTGATCGACTGTGTTATGGATGAACTTTGCCAGGACGAGGTACAGATCGTCGTGCTGGGAACCGGCGAGGACCGGTACGAGAATCTGTTCCGGCATTTTGCGTGGAAATACAATAAGAAGGTGGCGGCCTGCATCTGCTATTCCAATGAACTTTCGCATAAAATATATGCAGGCTGCGATGCGTTCCTTATGCCGTCTTTATTTGAACCCTGCGGGCTCAGCCAGCTTATGAGTCTTCGATACGGCGCACTGCCGATCGTGCGGGAGACGGGCGGTTTAAAGGATACCGTAGAGCCTTATAATGAATTTGAAGAAACCGGTACGGGTTTCAGCTTCAGTAATTACAATGCTCATGAGATGCTCGCCATGATTCGTTACGCCCAGGCGGTCTATTATGATAAAAAGAAATCCTGGAATAAAATGGTAAAACGGGCGATGGAAGCAGATTTTTCATGGGACAGCTCAGCCAGACAGTACGAAGCACTGTATGACAGTATGACTTCTTAAGTGGAAATAGAAAATGCCTGAATAAATCCTCCTTATTTTCACATACTACTTTTGCAAGTGTTTAAAAACAGCATATTCCCGGACAGTATGCAGGGAAGTTAGCAGACGCGAAGCGGCTGAGAACTTCCCTGGGTAAAGGATACTGGGAGGGAGTATGCGGAACTATAATAGGAGGGTTTATAAATGTCAGATTTATCAGAACTGGATGTACAGAATCTCCGCCATCTGATCGGAGGCCACGAAACCTGTTATGACAAATTTACCGCGTATGCAAAGCAGTCTACGGACCCGCAGGTAAAGCAGTACTTTGAGCAGGCTGCGCAGTCTGCCAAAGAAAACAAGCAGCAGTTAATGGGATTTCTGAAATAGGAGGGACGCACAGATGGATGAGAAAACAATGGTAAGCGACGCATTGGTTGGCATCAACAGTGAATTGAAAACGTATGCGGGATATATTACCCAGAGCGAAAACCCGCAGCTGAAACAGACATTAAAACAGATGAGGAACAAAGCGGAGACTTCCCAGGAGCAGCTCTATCAGATCGCCCGGGAAAAATCCTACTATGTGCCTGCATCCAAAGCGACAGATGAAGAAATCGCGCATGTGAAATCCCTTTTCAAACCGGAGTCCATGCTGTAAGAACAGAGAGTATATGTATAAAAAGAAACCGCTGTCGGTATTTTATCCGGCAGCGGTTTTTCAGGTGTCCGCCAAATTTATATTCTTAATTTATGCAACTTTAAAAGCATGGTAAGATTTCAGATGGATGAGAAAAAGTCTTTGATTCTGTCCAGTCTTGCTGTCATGCTTATCATCATAAGGTCCAGCACGGTCAGAGCGGCCATACATTCCACAACGACCACCGCCCGGGGGACGATGATTGGGTCATGCCGTCCGCGGACGGAGATTTCGATTTCTTCTCCTGAACGGTTAACTGTCTGCTGCCTGACGCTGACAGAAGGGGTAGGTTTAAAAGCGGCCCGGAAGATCAGATCGCTTCCGTCGCTGATGCCGCCTAAAACGCCGCCTGAATGGTTTGTCCTTTTTCCTGTGCTTCCGTCTTCCTTCCTGTAGAAAGCATCGTTATTTTCGCTTCCGAGGCTGTTGGCGGCAGCGAACCCGTCCCCGATCTCAAACCCTTTGACCGCACCGATGGAACAGACGGCTTTTGCCAGATTGGCGCTTAGTTTTTCAAAGCAGGGTTCCCCTATACCCGCGGGGAGTCCATGGATCACACATTCGATTACCCCTCCGCAGGAGTCTCCCTTCTCCCGGCAGGTATCCAGATATGCCTGAGCAAGCGCGGCAGCTTTCACGTCCGGCATATTGACTGCGTTTTGCTCCATGACCGACAGGTCAAAGCAGTCATAATTGATAGATACAGGTCCGACGGCTTTTGTGTAGGCCGTAACTGTGACGCCCAGCTCGGCGAGTATCTTTGCGGCGACCGCGCCTGCCGCCACGCGGCCGATGGTTTCCCGCCCGGAAGAGCGGCCGCCGCCTGTGTAGTCCCGGAAACCATATTTACAGTCATAAGTATAATCCGCATGTCCGGGGCGATAGCAGGATGCCAGCTCGCTGTAATCTTTTGAGCGCTGGGATGTATTCCGAACGATCAGGGAAATGGGAGTCCCGGTGGTGCGTCCTTCAAAGACACCGGACAGAATTTCGACAGCGTCTTCTTCTTTTCTGGGGGTGACGTAACGCGACTGTCCTGGTTTCCTGCGGTTTAAATAGATCTGTATGTCTGTTTCTGAAAGCGGAAGCCCTGCGGGGCATCCGTCGATCACGACGCCGACACCTTTGCCGTGGGATTCGCCCCAGGTGGTGACGGACAGTAAAGTTCCAAGTGTTGAGCCTGCCATAATATAGAAGTTCTCCTGTTCTGTAACAAATTGATTGACTGTTATCCAGTATATATAATATACTTCAATCTGTAAAGTTTTTTAAAGGCAGTATCCGCCCGGAGGGAGTGACTTCTATGTATCGATTAATCAAAAAAGACGGCAATGCAAAGAGAGGAGAATTTCATACAACCCATGGCGTGATTCAGACGCCGGTATTTATGAACGTGGGCACGGCGGCGGCCATCAAAGGGGCTGTATCGACGGAAGATCTGGAGGCGATCGGGACCCAGGTGCAGTTGTCCAATACCTATCATCTGCATGTACGGCCGGGAGATCAGATTGTAAAGCAGATGGGAGGACTGCACAGGTTCATGTCCTGGAACAGGCCGATCCTGACGGATTCCGGCGGGTTTCAGGTATTTTCACTGGCAGGACTTCGGAAGATTAAAGAAGAAGGGGTATATTTTAATTCACATATAGACGGAAGAAAAATTTTCATGGGACCTGAGGAAAGTATGCAGATCCAGTCGAATCTGGCCTCCACCATCGCCATGGCCTTTGACGAATGTCCGCCCAGCCTGGCAAAGCGGGAATATGTGAAAGCGTCCGTAGCGCGGACGACCCGCTGGCTGGTCCGCTGCAAAGAGGAGATGGAGCGCCTGAACCGTCTGCCGGATACCATCAATCAGAAGCAGCTTTTGTTCGGTATTAACCAGGGAGCCGTCTATGAGGATATCCGTGTGGAACATGCCCGGCAGATTGCCGAACTGGATCTGCCGGGATATGCCATCGGTGGACTGGCAGTAGGGGAGAGCCATGAAGAAATGTACCGCATCATAGAAGCAGTCGTTCCTTATCTGCCTGCAGAGAAGCCGGTCTATCTGATGGGGGTAGGCACGCCTGCCAATATACTGGAAGCGGTGGACCGGGGGGTGGACTTTTTTGACTGTGTCTATCCCAGCCGCAACGGCCGTCATGGCCATGTATATACCAACGCCGGAAAACTGAATCTGTTTAACGCCCGATATGAGACGGACCCGCGCCCCATTGAAGAAGGATGCGGGTGTCCTGCCTGCCGCCGTTACAGCCGCGCGTATATCCGCCATCTTTTAAAAGCGAAAGAAATGCTCGGCATGAGACTGTGCGTGCTGCATAACCTGTATTTTTACAATCAGATGATGGAAGAGATCCGCGCTGCCATCGAACAGGGGAATTATCAGGACTATAAAAGGAAAAAATTGTCACAGGTTCTTGCGAAACCTGTCTGAATCACGGGGTACACTGCAAAAAAAGCTTGCCCTAACCGGCGATATTGTGTACAATAGACATTAAGTTATTTTCAGGAGGAGATGCATATGTTGCTAACAGGCACAGGAACAGGTTCCATATTGCAGATGGTCATCGTATGGGGCGTTTTTTTGGTATTTTTATATTTCATGCTGATGAGACCGCAGAAGAAAGAACAGAAGAGGATTTCCGCAATGCTTGCTTCCATGGAAGTCGGAGATGTGGTTGTGACAACCAGCGGATTTTATGGAGTATTGATTGATATCACAGACGAGGATGTGATCGTAGAATTCGGAAGCAACCGTAATTGTCGTATTCCCATGAGAAAATCAGCCATCCAGGAAGTGGAAAAGCAGGATTGATACAAATGCCCATGCGAAGGTGAGGGCGGGGCGGAAGGGTGCTTCCGCCTTTTTAGATGGGACAGCAGGAAGGTGATGGAAAATGAATTGTAAAATTGGATTGATTTACGGCGACGGAATCGGGCCGGAGATTGTCAGGGAAGCAAAAAAAGTGCTGGATGTCCTGGCGGCAAAATACGGTCATACGTTTGCATATACGAAACTTTTGTTAGGCGGCGCTTCGATTGACGCCTGTGGAGTGCCTTTGACAGAGGAGACAATTGAGCAGGCAAAAGCATGCGACGCAGTATTGATGGGGTCCATCGGCGGGGATGCCAGGACGTCCCCCTGGTATCGGCTGGAGCCGTCCAGGCGTCCGGAAGCAGGGCTTCTTGGCATACGCAAGGCACTGAATCTTTTTGCAAATTTAAGGCCAGCGTATCTGTATGACGAACTGCGCGGCGCATGTCCTCTCCGGGAGGATATCAGCGCGGCCGGGTTTGATCTGCTGATTATGAGAGAGCTGACCGGAGGCCTGTATTTCGGAGAACGAAGGACAGAAGAAGTGAACGGAGTGCTGACGGCTGTCGATACGCTTTCTTATAATGAAAACGAAATACGCAGGATTGCGAAGCGCGCTTTTGATATCGCCATGAAGAGAAATAAAAAGGTGTGCAGCGTCGATAAGGCAAATGTACTGGACTCTTCCAGACTCTGGCGGAAAGTGGTGGAGGAAGTGGCGAAGGATTATCCGGAAGTCGCTTTATCCCATATGTATGTGGATAACTGTGCCATGCAGCTGGTTATGAATCCGGCGCAGTTTGATGTGATCCTTACAGAAAATATGTTCGGAGATATCCTGTCCGATGAGGCCAGCATGGTGACCGGGTCCATCGGCATGTTATCCAGCGCCAGCTTAAACGATACCAGATTCGGGCTTTATGAGCCAAGCCATGGCTCCGCTCCGGATATTGCGGGACAGGATAAAGCCAACCCGATTGCGACGATTCTGTCGGCGGCCATGATGCTTCGTTACAGTTTTGACCTGGACCGGGAAGCAGACGCCGTGGAGGCGGCCGTGCGCAGCGTATTGAAAGAAGGCTACCGCACAGGAGACATTATGTCAGAAGGATGTACATACACAGGGACGGAAAAGATGGGAAGCCTGATCGCCGACAGAGTGTGACGGCATAAGGAACTACAATGGAGGTAAAAACAGAGATGAGAAGTGATGCAGTTACAAAGGGGATGCAGCAGGCGCCGCATCGTTCTTTATTTAACGCCCTTGGATTGACGGAGGAAGAACTTTCCCGCCCGCTGGTAGGCATCGTCAGTTCTTATAACGAGATCGTTCCGGGGCATATGAACCTGGATAAGATTGTAGAGGCAGTGAAGATGGGCGTGTCCATGGCAGGCGGTACGCCGATTGTATTTCCGGCGATTGCGGTCTGCGACGGGATTGCCATGGGGCATATCGGCATGAAATATTCCCTGGTGACCCGGGATCTGATCGCGGATTCCACGGAAGCTATGGCTATGGCGCACCAGTTTGACGCGCTGGTTATGGTTCCCAACTGTGATAAAAATGTACCCGGCCTTTTGATGGCGGCAGCCAGAGTCAATATTCCGACGGTATTTGTAAGCGGCGGCCCCATGCTGGCAGGTCATGTGAAAGGGCAGAAGAGAAGCCTTTCCAGTATGTTTGAAGCGGTGGGTTCCTATGCGGCAGGAACCATGGACGAAGAAGACGTAAAAGAATTTGAGAATAAAGTGTGCCCCACCTGCGGTTCCTGTTCCGGTATGTATACGGCCAACAGTATGAACTGTCTGACAGAGGCGCTGGGTATGGGACTTCGGGGCAACGGCACGATCCCGGCTGTCTATTCAGAGAGAATCAAGCTTGCCAAAAAAGCGGGCATGCAGGTGATGGAGATGTTAAAAGCCGATATCCGTCCCCGGGATATTATGACAGAGAAAGCGTTTATGAACGCTCTGACCGTGGATATGGCGCTTGGATGTTCCACCAACAGCATGCTTCACCTTCCGGCGATTGCTCATGAAGCAGGCGTGGAGCTGAATGTGGACATTGCCAATGAAGTGAGCGCAAGGACACCGAACCTGTGCCACCTGGCGCCGGCAGGTCCTACTTATATGGAAGATTTAAACGAGGCAGGCGGTGTCTACGCTGTGATGAATGAATTGTCCAAAAAGAATCTGCTGCATACAGACTGTATGACTGTTACAGGTAAGACGGTGGGAGAGAATATCGCAGGCTGTGTCAATAAAGACCCGGAGGTCATCCGCCCTGTGGAGCGCCCTTACAGCGAAACCGGCGGCATCGCCATCTTAAAGGGGAATCTGGCGCCGGACAGCGGTGTGGTAAAGCGCTCCGCGGTAGCGCCTGAGATGCTGGTACATGAGGGACCGGCCCGCGTCTTTGACTGTGAAGAAGACGCCATTGAGGCCATCAAAGGCGGCAGGATCGTCGCCGGGGATGTGGTAGTGATCCGTTATGAAGGCCCGAAGGGCGGCCCGGGTATGAGAGAGATGTTAAATCCCACTTCCGCCATCGCGGGTATGGGCCTGGGTTCCAGCGTCGCCCTGATCACCGACGGACGGTTCAGCGGAGCCAGCCGCGGCGCTTCCATTGGCCATGTGTCGCCGGAAGCGGCAGTAGGAGGCCCGATCGCTCTGGTGGAGGAAGGCGATATTATAAAAATTAACATTCCGGAAAACACGCTGAACGTGGATATTTCCGAGGAAGAGATGGCTGCAAGAAAAGCAAAATGGCAGCCAAGAGAGCCGAAAGTGACCACCGGTTACCTGGCGCGCTACGCTTCCATGGTAACTTCCGGCAACAGAGGGGCAATTCTGGAAATCCGATAAAATACAAAAAACGCGAAACATTAATAGGAGATGAAAATATGATATTAACAGGAGCCGAAATAGTAATTGAATGTTTAAAAGAGCAGGGCGTTGACACCGTGTTTGGTTATCCGGGAGGGACGATCCTGAATATATATGATGCGTTATATAAACATCAGGACGAGATTCATCACTACCTGACCTCTCATGAGCAGGGAGCGGCCCATGCGGCGGACGGTTACGCGAGGGCTACCGGCAAAGTCGGAGTCTGCTTCTCCACTTCCGGACCGGGGGCAACCAATCTGGTCACAGGCATTGCCACGGCTTATATGGATTCCGTGCCGGTGGTGGCGATTACCTGTAATGTGGGTACGTCTCTGCTGGGAAAAGACAGCTTCCAGGAAGTGGATATTGCCGGCATCACCATGCCGATTACCAAATATAATTTTATTGTAAAAGATGTGGAAAATCTGGCAGGCATCATCCGCCGTGCTTTCAGAATTGCCAAAACAGGCCGTCCGGGTCCGGTTCTGATTGATATCACAAAGGACGTGACAGCCAACGAGACAGAGTATACGCCCAAGAAGCCTGCGGAAGTCGTTCCGGATAATTCCACAATCAAAGAAGAAGACCTGGAACGGGCAGTTCAGATGATAAAAGAATCAGAAAAGCCCATGATCTTTGTGGGCGGAGGCGCCACCATCTCCGGCGCTTCCAAAGAATTAAAAGAGTTCGCGGAAAAAGTTCATGCGCCTGTATGTGATTCTCTGATGGGAAAAGGCGCTTTTTGCGGTGAACATCCACTGTATATGGGGATGCTTGGCATGCATGGAACCAAATATGCGGACTACGGCGTGGCGCGGTGCGACCTTCTGATCGCTGTGGGAACCCGTTTCAGTGACCGCGTATCCGGCGACGTGTCCCGTTTTGCCCAGCATGCGAAAGTCCTTCAGATCGATATCGATCCGGCGGAGATCAATAAAAACGTCATGACTGCCGCCAGCGTGATCGGAGACGTGAAAGAAGTGTTAAAAAAGCTGAATCCGAAGCTGGAGCAGATGGACCATGGAAACTGGGTTGCCTATCTTGAAAGACTCAAAGAGAAATATCCCATGAAATATAATAAAGAAGGGCTTACCGGTCCTTACATCATGGAAGAGATCTACAAGGTGACAAAAGGAGATGCGATTATCTGTACGGAAGTCGGCCAGCATCAGATGTGGGCGGCACAGTACTATAAATACAGCAATTCGCGCACCTTCCTGACCTCCGGAGGCTTAGGAACCATGGGATATGGTCTGGGAGCCGCTATGGGAGCCAAACTTGCGAAGCCGGATAAGACCGTAATCAATATTGCGGGAGACGGATGCCTTCGTATGAACATGAACGAGCTGGCCACAGCGTCCCGTTATAACATTCCGGTCATCGAGGTGGTAATCAATAACCATGTGCTGGGAATGGTGCGTCAGTGGCAGACTTTATTCTACGCGGAGAGATACTCGGCTACCATGTTAAACGACAAGGTTGATTTTGTAAAGGTAGCGGAAGGGCTTGGCTGCAAGGGAATCCGCGTGACGAAGAAAGAGGATCTGGAAGCAGCGCTGAAAGAAGCGATCGCGTATGGGGGACCGGTG
Organism: Lachnospiraceae bacterium UBA7182; assembly: GCA_002491115.1. Taxonomy (GTDB): domain Bacteria; phylum Bacillota; class Clostridia; order Lachnospirales; family Lachnospiraceae; genus Hominiventricola. Next base: position 59,602 of record DKVI01000074.1, read on the forward strand.
CTTCTGGACTGTCAGATCGACAGTGACGAAAAGGTATTTCCGATGGTGGCGCCGGGGGCGGCGATCGAGGACGCTTTCGATCAGGACGACCTGGACGAGACCGCAGACAAACAGTAAAAAAGAAATTTTATAAAGGGGGAAGACGCTTAAGAGCGTCTTTCCCTGTATATATGTAAGAGAGGATGAAAAAAGTGGGTAGAGTGTATAATTTTTCAGCCGGTCCGGCGGTGTTACCGGAAGAAGTACTAAAAGAGATTGCGGCAGAGATGATGGATTATAAAGGCACGGGTATGTCCGTGATGGAGATGAGCCATCGTTCCAAAATCTTCGATGAAATCATACAGACGGCGGAGCAGGATTTCAGAGAGCTGCTGAAAGTTCCGGACAATTATAAAGTGTTATTCCTGCAGGGCGGGGCGCATCTGCAGTTCTCCGCAATCCCCATGAACCTGATGAAGAACCGGGTGGCAGACTATATCGTAACCGGCCAGTGGGCAAAACGCGCCTATGAAGAAGCGAAAAAATATGGAACAGCCAATAAAATTGCATCCAGCGAAGATAAGACATACTCCTATATTCCGGACTGCTCGGATCTTCCGGTCAGCGAAAACGCGGATTATGTCTATATCTGTGAAAACAATACCATATATGGGACGAAATTTAAGACCCTTCCTGATACAAAAGGGAAAGATCTGGTGGCGGATGTATCTTCCTGCTTTTTGTCGGAGCCGGTGGATGTATCCAGATATGCTCTGATGTACGGCGGTGTACAGAAGAATATCGGTCCTGCAGGCATGGTCATTGCGGTCATCAGGGAGGATCTGATCACGGATGATGTGCTTCCGGGTACACCGACCATTATGAAATACAAGACCCTGGCGGATGCAGGTTCATTATATAACACGCCGAACTGTTTCTGTATTTATACCTGCGGAAAAGTATTTAAATGGCTGAAAGCCATGGGCGGCCTGTCTGTTATGAAAGAGCGCAATGAAGAAAAAGCGGCGATCCTCTATGATTTCCTGGACAGCAGCAGGCTGTTTAAAGGAACTGTAAGAAAAGAAGACCGTTCTCTTATGAATGTTCCCTTTGTCACAGGGGATGACGACATGGATAAAAAGTTTGTCCAGGCGGCCCAGGCGGAGGGCTTTGTGAGCCTGAAAGGGCACAGGAGCGTGGGCGGCATGCGTGCCAGCATCTATAATGCCATGCCCAAAGAAGGTGTGGAAGCGCTGGTGGCGTTTATGAAGAAATTTGAAGAGGAGAATGCGTAAAGTCATGTATCAGTATCATTGCCTGAATCCGATCGCGGAGGTCGGACTGAAAAGATTTGACGGCAGCTATGCCAAAACAGATAATATAAACGATGCGGACGCGATTCTGGTGCGCAGTGCGGCCATGCATGATGTGGATCTGCCGGAGCGGGTCTGCGTCATCGGAAGGGCCGGGGCGGGCGTCAACAATATTCCTCTTGGAAAATATTCAGAGCAGGGAATCGCCGTCTTCAACACGCCGGGAGCCAATGCCAACGGCGTAAAAGAACTGGTGCTGGCGGGCCTGCTCCTTTCTTCCCGGGATATTATGGCCGGGATTTACTGGGTGCGCTCGGAAAGGCAGAACGAAGAACTGGAACAGCTTGCGGAAAAGCAGAAGAAAAATTTTGCGGGCCGGGAGATCATGGGAAAGAAGTTAGGTGTCATCGGCCTGGGGGCCATCGGCATCCTGGTGGCCAACGCGGCGGTGGCTCTTGGTATGGAAGTCTATGGATATGATCCGTACATCTCGGTCAGCGCGGCATGGAAACTTTCCAGGGACGTGAAACATATCACGGATGTGAACGACATATACAGAGAATGCGACTATATTACGATTCATGTACCGCTGATTGAAAGTACGAAAGGGATGATCGGAGCGGAAGCAATTTCCCTGATGAAGCAAAGCGCCGTAATCCTGAATTTTGCCAGAGGGCCGCTGGTGGATCAAAAGGCCATTGTGGAAGCCTTAAGGACCAACCGTATCCATAAATATGTGACAGATTTCCCCACATCGGATATCGCTTCTTTAAAAGGTGCAATTGTGATCCCCCATCTGGGTGCGTCCACGGAAGAATCCGAGGATAACTGCGCCATTATGGCGGTGGATGAGATCCGGGATTATCTGGAAAACGGAAATATCCATAATTCCGTCAATTTCCCCAATTGCGATATGGGCGTGTGCAAGGACGCCATGCGGGTGACAATCATACACAGAAATATTCCCAACATGCTGACCAAATTTACAGCGACTTTCGGCGACCTGGGCATCAATATTGAACGTATGGCCAACGAGACCAGGGGCGAGTACGGATATGTGATCATGGATGTGGGAAATACGGTAAACGAAGCAGAGATCGAAAAGATCCGGAACATTCAGGGCGTACTGAAAGTCAGGGTGATGAAATAATGGCAGTTGTAAGACCTTTTTGCTGTATCCATCCGGCGAAAGGACTGGAAGCCAGGATCGCGGCGCTTCCTTATGATGTGTACAGCAAAGAAGAAGCGCGGCTGGCAGTCAAAGGAGAACCTTTGTCTTTTTTAAATATTGACCGTCCGGAGACCATGTTCCCCGAGACGCAGGATATGTACGCGGATGAAGTTTACCAGGCGGCAAAAAAGCGGCTGTGGAAGATGGTAGAAGAAGGCTCTTTTGTAAAAGAGAAGGAGCCGGTCTATTATATCTATGAACTGTCCATGCAGGGACGCACCCAGACAGGAATCGTGGCGTGTACTTCCGTGGATGATTATACAGGCCAGACGATCCGGCGGCATGAGAATACCAGGGAGGAAAAAGAACAGGACCGCATTCGCCATGTGGATACCTGCGGCGCCCAGACAGGCCCGATTTTCCTCGCGTATCGCGCCAGAGAGGAAATCCGCAGGATCATGGAGGAAGTAAAGGCGGAAGCGCCGGAATTTTCCTTTGTCGCTTCCGACGGTATCGGGCATGCCGGATGGAAAGTGTCTGATCCGGATAGAATACAGAAGCTTTCCGGAGCTTTTGAAAAGATAGATCATATTTATATTGCGGACGGGCATCACCGGGCGGCGTCGGCGGTAAAGGTGGGCTTAAAACGCAGGCAGGCGCATCCCGGGTATGACGGGACGGAAGCATTTAATTATTTTCTGTCCGTGCTGTTCCCCGATGATGAGCTTAAGATCATGGATTATAACCGGGTGGTCAAAGATTTAAACGGGCTTGGCGAGGATGCGTTCCTTCTGAAAGTCCGTGAGAAATTCCATGTATCTTTGGCGGACGAACCGGTAAAGCCTGCCTGCAAAGGGCAGATGCTTATGTATCTGCATAGCCGGTGGTACTGTCTTAGCACCAGAGAAGAATACATACAGGACGATCCGGTGGAAGGGCTGGACGTGGCGTATCTGCAAAGGGAGCTGCTTACGCCGGTCCTGGGAATCAAAGATCCAAGGACCGACAGCCGGATTGATTTCGTGGGAGGAATCCGGGGGCTTAAAGCCTTAAAAGACAGGGCCGACCAGGATATGGAAGCGGCGTTTGCGCTGTATCCGCCTTCCATGGAGGAACTGTTCCGGGTATCGGACGCCGGACTTTTGATGCCGCCCAAATCCACCTGGTTTGAACCGAAATTAAGGAGCGGGCTGTTTATTCATGAGATCTGACCCGGATTCCGGCGTTTGACAGATGCCGGTTTCAAAGGGTATAATGGGGATATTGCGGCAGATTGATCAAAGAAGGAGAGGTGCGTACAGATGATCGGAATTATATCCGCCATGGAGCTGGAGCTTAAAGGGCTGACCAGGCGCCTGACAGACAGAAAGACAGAGACACTTGCGGCAGTCACCTATGATACAGGGAAACTGGAAGGAAAGCCGGTGGTGATCTGCAACTGCGGGGTCGGGAAGGTGAACGCGGCCATGCATACACAGCTTCTGATCACAAAATACAGGCCGGATGTGATCATCCAGAGCGGGATCGCGGGAAGCCTGTCTCCTAAGGTAAAGCATTTTGATCTGGTGATCGGGGAAGAACTGGTCTACCATGATATGCAGCCTTTTGTACTGGAGCAGTTTGAGCCTCTTGAAAAGGTATATGTTTCGGATGCGCGTCTGGTGAGGCTTGCGGAGGAAGCGGCAGGTATCTGTCATGTGGGGCGGATTGCCAGCGGCGATCAGTTTATATCGGACGCCGGGATCAAAGCGGATATAGCCGGCCGGACAGGGGCCCTTTGTACGGAGATGGAAGGATGCGCGGTGGCGCACACGGCCTATCTGAATGAAGTTCCGTTTCTTGTCATGCGGGCGATCTCGGATATGGCGGACGACAGTGCAGAAGGAGAGTTTGACGAGTTTCAGCAAAAAGCCGCCGACCGCGCCGTTGACATTGTCTTAAAACTGGTGCGGAAAATTTAGCGGAGGTGTAGACGGAATGAATTATAAGATTACAAACGGACAGTTGCTTGTCTATACAGAAGACGGATTTAAAGTCGAAAAAAAAGACCTGTATATAGAGGGAGATAAAATTGCCGGAATCGGTGCATGCGATCCTGCGAAAGAAGACGCATATGAGACGGTGGACGCGTCGGACAAACTGATCATGCCGGGTCTTATCAACATGCATACCCATGCCTATATGACGACCATGCGAAATTACGCGGATGACGTGGACTTTGACGAGTGGTTGTTTAAAAGGGTCATGCCGGTGGAAGACAGGCTGCCGAAAGAAGCCGCTTACTGGTCGTCTCTCCTGGGGTGTATGGAGATGATCCGGACCGGGACCACCGCTTTTGTGGATATGCATATGTACTGCGGGCAGTCGCCGAAAGCAGCACAGCAGGCGGGCATGCGTGCGTTTATAGGAAGGGGCCTGGTGGGCGAAGATCTCTATGAAGACGGATACAGCCGCTTAAAAGAAGCGCTGGAAGAAAAGGAAGCCTATGAAAGCGACCTGATCAGGTTTGTCTTGTCTCCCCACGCCATCTACAGCTGCTCGGAAAAACTGTATGTGCAGGTGGCCGAAGAAGCGAACAAACGGGGGATGTTAAAGCAGACCCATCTGTCCGAGAGCGTGGCGGAAGTGGACAATGCCGTCAGTAAATACGGCAGGACGCCGGTAAAGCTTCTGTCTGATCTGGGATTTCTGGATCAGCACACGATCCTTGCCCACTGCGTGCAGATGCGCGGGGACGATATGGAGATTCTGCAAAGAAGCGGCGCGCATGCGGTCACCAATCCGGCCAGCAACGCCAAACTGGGCAACGGATTCGCGCCTGTGGTCGAGATGGATCAGAAAGGAATCAACCTCTGTATTGGTACGGATGGAACAGCCAGCAACAATACATTAAATATGTTCCGGGAAATGGGGCTTTTATCCCTGATTCATAAAGGGATTCACAAAGATTCCACGTCCGCTCCGGCGCAGTTTGTATTAAAAGCGGCTACGGTAAATGCCGCGAAAGCCCTGGGCATGGAACATCAGACAGGCGTCATAGAGACAGGAGCCTGTGCGGATCTGAACTTTGTGGACCTTAAGGCAGTATCCCTGTTCCCTAATAACAATATTGTGTCGTCTTTATGCTATTCTGCCAATGGTTCGGAAGTAGACAGCGTCATGATCGGCGGAAAATTTGTCATGAAGAACAAAGAGATGCTCACCATCGACACTGAGCGGGTATACTACGAGATGAATAAAATTATAAACGAAAATTTATAAAACAGAATATTCAATAAGGAGAAAGATCAATATGAGTATAATAAAAGACGCTTCTCTGGCAGCCGAAGGAAGAAAAAAGATCGAATGGGTGCGTTCATTTATGCCGGCATTGTCGGAGATTGAGAAAAAGTTTGAAAAGGAAAAGCCGTTTAAGGGACTGAAAATCGCCGTATCCGTCCACCTGGAAGCCAAGACCGCCAATCTGGGCCTGGTGCTTGCAAAGGGCGGCGCGGAAGTATTTTTAACCGGCTGTAATCCTCTGTCCACCCAGGACGACGTGGCAGCGGCAGTGTCCGAGATGGGGATCGAGACCTTCGGTATCCATGGCGTGACGCCGGAAGAATACGAGGAACTGCTGGTTAAGACCCTTGCCTGCCATCCCCATCTGATCGTAGATGACGGTGGCGACCTGATCAATCTGCTGGGCGGGCGCTGCAAAGAGTACGCGGATCAGTTGATCGGCGGCTGCGAGGAGACGACGACAGGGATTCATCGTCTGAAAGCCAGGGAGCGGGAGCAGGTATTGCCCTGTCCTATGATGGCGGTCAACGACGCGAAGGCAAAGCACTATTACGATAATAAATACGGTACAGGCCAGTCCGTATGGACGGCTATCATGGATACGACCAATCTGATCGTGGCAGGAAAGACGGTTGTAGTGGCCGGCTACGGCTGGTGCGGAAAGGGGACCGCCATGCGCGCGAAAGGAATGGGCGCGGATGTGATCGTCACAGAAGTAGATCCGTTTAACGCGCTGGACGCTACTATGGACGGCTTCCGTATCATGCCCATGGACGAGGCGGCAAAATACGGGGATATCTTTGTGACGGTGACAGGATGTAAGGATGTAATTACGGCAAAGCATTTTGAAATGATGAAAGATAACGCGGTTCTGTGTAACGCGGGACATTTTGACTGTGAAGTGGATGTGGCCGCCCTGCGGGAAATGGCGGTAAAGAGTGAGACGCGCCGCAAAAATATCGTGGGATACGAGCTGCCGGACGGCCGGACACTGAACGTACTGGGCGACGGACGCCTGGTCAACCTGGCCTGCGGTATGGGACATCCGGCGGAAATCATGGATATGTCCTTTGCGGTGCAGGCATTGAGCCTTTTGTGGCTGGTAGAGCATAAAGACAGCCTGGAAACAAAAGTTTACAAAGTGCCGGATTCCATCGATGATGAAATCGGGCGCCATAAACTGGCAGCTATGGGGCTGTCCATCGATACGCTGTCTTCGGAGCAGAAAGACTATCTCTCAGGATGGGCAGTGGACTAAAAAAACACAAAGTAAAGGGACGGCTCGGATGGGCCGTCCCTTTTGGCCGGTCTGATGGATCAATTATCATTCTTTTTGTAAATGCCTTTTCCGGCTCTCCCTTGCCCTTGCTATGATAGCCTTATTTTTTTTAATACTTTTCTCTAATTCTTTTTCATCAACTTTATAATCCGGGTCCGGAACAAAAATTTCCAGAGGTTTAAAATCATATTTTACATCATTCAACACATAACTTTCCATACTGGTAACCTCCTAACGGTAATATATTCCTACCTCGCTGCTCTTTGCTAAAAATGACAATGTATCTGCCCTGACATCTACCTCATGTTCTGTTCCGAAAGAAACACCATACACTTCAAGGGGATTATCCATCCCAAGATCGCAGGTTATTGCAACTTCATTACTATCATTTTCATTTTTAGAAACCGTCAATACTTCTTGTGCTAATTCTCGCATTATATGATTTTGACGATTGGTAAATCCTTTATATTGAATAAAAGGCACTTTATTTATCGCAATGTCAGTAATATACACCTTTTTATCACGGTTTTTAGCCATTTCCAGAGAGTCCAAATCAGAAATAACCATTGGCATCAGTTCCTTTCCCCAATATCCTGTTCATCTGTATTATAGCAGAAAGTTATTTAATTTACACTCATTTTTAAATATGACGATAATTAACAGGGTGCAAAGGAAAAAGCGTATTCTTTTGATTGCCCTGCCGCCAGGTACTGGACATACTTTTTCTCCAGCAGGTGGGTATTGGGAACCTGATCCATGGTTCCGCCGCACCAGGGTTCGATGCAGAGAAACGGCGCGTCTTTTTTGATGGGCGTCCAGAAAGCGACGCTTAAATAGTCGGGAAAATCAAAGCGGATGCCCTTTTTCGTGGTCTGGTGGATGAGTTTTACCGTGCGGTGGGTAAGATTTTCGTAAAGGACAGCATCGTTGTCAAACAGCGGGTACTGAAGATGCAGGTCTTCCACATTCTCATCTTCAAAGTGCAGCATATATTCCGTGAATTGTTCGCCCTCTTCCATGGGGCAGAAGAAAGCCGGATGCCCGCCGATCAGGAAAGGCATTTCTTCGGTTCCTTTGTTGGCGACGCCGTAGGATACATGAAGGGCCGGGCCGTCCAGCCGGAAGGTGACAGTGAAGGTAAAGTCATAGGGGAAAACAGAAAGGGTATAATCTGTGGCAGCAGTCATAAGGACCACATAGTCATCCCCCTGTTCTTTGACCTGAAAGTCCGCGTCTTTTACAAATCCGTGGCGCGGCATGTCATAGTCTTTGCCGTGTATATTCACAGGCGCAGGGACGGCTCCGATATAGGGAAAAAGGACAGGGGACGTCTTCGCCCAGTAGGCGGGGTCCTTCTGCCACATATATTCTTTGCCGGACGCCGTCTGATAAGATAAAAGCTCAGCACCCAACGTCTGGCAGACAACGGTTGCCTGGGTGTTTTTAATAGTAATCTGCATGATCGATTCCTCCGATTGTGTGTGAATTTTTTATGAGAATATTATAACAGGTTCAGGGAAGGAAGGCTATAAATTTTCAATACTTCCCGCTGCGGAATTGCGTTCCTGTGAAAAGGAGGCTATAATGACAGAGAGAGGAAAACATTTTAGAGGCGATCTATGTCTATTTGAGGAAGGAGTAATAAAATGACAATACAGCAGGAAGCATATGAAAAAATAATGAAATTGCCGGAAGATGGAATAAGATTAATACTCGTTATGGCAGATGAAATCGCAAGACAATATAGTGTTTCTTCTAAAAAAAATGATGGAACAGAAAAAGATGTTTTATTAGAACGTAAGAAGGCGGCGTTTCAAAATATGTTGAAAATGAGGGAAGAATCCACATATCCAGGAGATTTTGATTATAAAAAGATCATGGAGGAAGCGTTAAATGAAAATAAATAGAAAAGGAAAGACGCAGAATGAACGATACAATTGAATTTGTCAACAGAGAGGAATTTAGAAAATGGCTTTATGAGCATTGTATGTCAAGCGCTGGCGTCTGGCTTTTATTTGGTAAATCCGGAGGACCGAAAACGATAAAAGCAGGAGAAGCTCTTGAAGAAGCTCTTTGCTTTGGATGGATTGACGGACAGATGCAAAAAATTGACGATAAAACTTATAAAAAATATTTTTCCGTGCGCAGGGAGAACAGCAAGTGGTCAGAAAAAAATAAGGCATTGGTTAAGAACCTTGAGGAACGGGGACTTATGACTGATTTCGGCAGAAAGAAAATAGAGGACGCCAAAAAAAACGGTCAGTGGTATGCCCCCAAACCGGCAGAAATTACTGAGGAACAAATTGCCTGTCTGTCTGCGTTGCTTGAAAAATATGAACCTGCTTTCACGAATTTTCAGGCCATGTCTTTATCTGTAAAGAAAACCTATACACGGGCCTATCTGGACGCAAAGACAGACGCCGGACGGGAAAAGCGGATTGCCTGGATCGTGGACAGGCTTAATAAAAATCTGAAGCCTATGTAACTGTGATAGTTAAATCGGGAGATGATCCAATGGAAATCAGATACATCACGCAAAAAGATAATCTGCTGGAAATAAGCAGCATATATGAACGCAGTTGGAAGCATGCATATAAGAATATGATTCCTCAGGCATATCTCGACAGCATTCCGTCGGGACAATGGGTGAATAAAACAGGCATGAACCATCTTGTCGTAATAGAAGACGGACAGATGATAGGAACTGCCGGTTTCTGTAGATCAAGATGGGAAAAGTACAGTGATTATGGAGAGATTGTTTCTATCTATTTTTTGCCTGCATACATGGGGAAGGGATATGGCAGGTTATTATTAAACAGATGTATGGAAGAATTAAAACAATGTGGATTTGATAAGATCCTTCTGTGGGTCCTGGAAGAGAATCACAGAGCCAGAAAATTTTATGAGAAAAACGGATTTATTTGTTCCGAAGTGTTTCGGGAAGACACGATTGGCGGGAAGGATGTAAGAGAGGTATTGTATTTTGCCGCGTAACAGGAGGGCATTGTTGATGGAATATTGGAGGAAAGAAAATTGCTGAACATTCGGAATGAAGAACCAGGAGACTATGAAACTGTAGAGAATATAACACGGGACGCATTTTATAATTTGTATATACCCGGCTGCGTGGAGCACTATCTTGTTCATAAGATGCGGGAACATGAAGATTTTATTCGCGAACTGGACTTTGTCCTGGAACTGAATAACAAAGTCATAGGCTATATCATGTATACGAAAGCAACACTGACCGATGAGGCCGGAAATGTAAAAAATATCCTAACATTTGGACCGCTTTGCATAGAAAAAGAATATCAGCGCAGGGGTTATGGAAAGCTGCTGATTCAGCATTCTGCGGAAAAGGCAGTGTCCATGGGGTATGATGTCATCGTTATTTTTGGAATGCCTTCCAATTATGTATCCAGCGGGTTTGTAAGTTGTAAAAGGCATAATGTATGTGTGGAAGGAGATAAGTTTCCGTCGGCCATGTTAATAAAAGAACTTAAACCGGGTGCGTTGGACGGCCGAAGATGGTATTACAAGGACAGTCCGGTGATGGCTGTGCTGCCGGAAAATGCAGATGCTTATGATGATACCTTGACTCCCAAAGAGCGTAAACAAACGCCTGCACAGGAAGAATTTTATATCATGAGTCATTCTTTTGTGGAATAATATGGATTGTTGTTGCAAAAATACTCATATGAAATAAAAATGATTGGGAGATATTACAGAATGAAAAAACAGATAATGAACCGGGTACATGAATTGTACTGGAAGGATGATATAAATTGTGCGAGGACAGCAATCATCTGTTTGAGCGAATTATTTGAAATTACTGTTGAACCACAAATCATCTGGTCTGCGATTGGATTGCATGGTGCCGGCGGATATAGAGCACAGTGCGGCGTGGTTGAAGGTACACTCATGTTTATAGGAATTTACCTTCATATGATGAAAAAAACGGAAGATGAAATTGTATCTGCCTGTTATAACTTTGCGTCTGATTTTGACAGAAGATTCGGCTCGTTAAGATGCTTTGAATTACGCCCTACAGGTTTTTCAGAAAATGATCCGCCGCATATGTGCGAAAGTCTGACTTGTAATGGAATTGAGTTTGCATATCAATATATTTCAGAGGTTACGAAGCAGTAGAGAAAAAATTGTTATTATATTATGTTCAAAAAGAAAATATGAAAAAGTTGTGAAGATACCTGGAAATAAAACAAAAAGATCAGAATGTTTTAAAACAGAAATTTGTGAGGCAAAAAATGGGCAGAGATTTTTTCCTGAAAACAAACAGAATCGGATTTTCTAAATGGGTTCAAAGCGATTTGGAACTGGCCAAATTATTATGGGGGAATCCCGAAGTGACCAGATATATTTGCGCCGGAGGCGTATTCAGCACAGACGATATTGTAGACCGTATGAAGCTGGAAATCCTTAATGAATCACTCTATCAGGTACAATATTGGCCCATCTTTGAATTAACAACAAATGATTTTATTGGGTGCTGCGGATTAAGGCCTTATAAAACAAACGAATATGAAATTGGTTTTCATTTACGGCCTGAGTTCTGGGGGCAGGGATATGCGGCAGAAGCTGCAAATGCTGTAATAGAGTATGCGTTTGCAGTTCTCAAAGCAAAAAAGCTTTTTGCGGGGCATAATCCTGATAATTACAAATCCCGGCAATTGTTAAATAAATTGGGATTCGTTTATACAGGCGATGAATTTTATGAACCGACAGGCCTGTATCACCCGTCTTATGAGCTGAAAAATTATATGTCACATACATAAATATATGATCCTTAGGCAGAAGGTGATAAAATGTGGATTATATTTGCGGTATTGTCTGCGGTATTTGCGGCGCTTACTTCTATACTGGCGAAAGTTGGCATAGACGGAGTGGATTCCAATCTCGCGACAGCCATCAGGACAGTAGTAGTTGTTATGATGGCATGGGGGATGGTATTTCTCACACACGCGCAGAAAGGGCTTTCAGAAATAAGCCAGAAAAGCTGGTTATTTTTAATTCTGTCCGGTCTGGCAACAGGCGCATCCTGGCTTTGCTATTACAAGGCATTGCAGATGGGGGACGCATCCCAAGTCGTGCCGATTGATAAGCTCAGTGTGGTCATCACGTTGGTTTTGGCGTTCGTTTTTCTGCACGAAGAATTTACGGCCAGATCTTTCATCGGATGTGTTCTGATTGGCGTTGGGACTCTGGTAATGGTTTTATAAAAGAGAAACAGGGATGAAACCAAAAAACGCCCGCTGCCGGCGGATCGCTTCCCGCCGGCGCGGCCGTATGAACTTAAAGGCTTTTTAACGAATATTTTTTCGCGTAGTCTTCCGCTACGGATGAAGGTGTGGCAAATAAGCGTTCATCAAGGATCGGCGTGACTTCCTGTGTCTTCGCATCCGGTACAATGATATTGACAAATTTCTCAAGGGCGCCGGACAATGGCAGCATCAGGACCGTACAAAGGATATTGAACGCGGAATGGACAACCGCAATGCCGAACAGGGTAGCGTTGTGATTAAAAATGGCGGGCCTGAAAATAGTCTGTAACAGGCAGAACAGTCCGGTCAGGATCACGGTTCCGATGATGTTAAAAGAAAGGTGTACAAGTGCGGCTCTCTTGGCGTTTTTATTGGCGCCCACAGACGACAGCATGGCAGTAATGCAGGTACCGATGTTCTGTCCCATGATAATAGGAATCGCCGCGCTGTAAGAAACCTGTCCGGTAATGGCAAGCGCCTGTAAAATTCCTACAGAAGCAGAACTTGACTGAATGATTGCTGTCAGGACTGCGCCCGCAAGCACCCCTAATACCGGATTCTTAAATAGCAGGAACAGGTTTTGAAACTCCGGTATATTTGCCAGGCCGGAAACGGCATCTGTCATTGTTTCCATCCCGAACATGAGGACGGTAAATCCCAGCAAAATGGTTCCGCTGTCTTTTTTCCTGCTGTCCTTGCAGAACATATAAAGGATAATCCCAATGAGGGCCAGGACGGGTGTGAAAGATGACGGTTTTAAAAGCTGTACAAACAGATTGTCGCTCTCAATACCGCTTAAACTCAGAATCCATGCCGTAACAGTCGTCCCAATATTTGCTCCCATGATAACATTGATCGCCTGCTTTAATGTCATGAGTCCGGAATTTACGAAACCTACTACCATGACTGTTGTTGCAGAGGAACTTTGTATGACTGCCGTAACGCCAAGTCCCGTAAGTAAACCGGCGGCTTTGTTTGTTGTAAGCTTTCCGATGAGAGAACGAAGCTTCCCTCCTGCGCGGCGTTCTAAGGCCTGCCCCATGAGATTCATGCCGAACAGGAACAGGCTCAGTCCGCTTACCAGAGACAGTATATCAAAAATATCCATAGATTTACTCCTTTCCCAGCAATCTATGGATATTGTATCAATGGATCATCAAATCTGTTATCCTGCCTTTGTAAAGTTTTTGTAAAGCAGGTGTTAGATTCATTTGGGAAACACGATCCTGACCGTGGTGCCGCCGTCTACCACACTGTGAAGCTCAATGGAGGCATTATGAAGTTTTGCGGCGTGTTTGACAATCGAAAGCCCCAGACCCGTCCCTCCGACTTCTTTAGAGTGACTTTTATCCACACGGTAAAAGCGTTCAAATATTCGTTCCTGATGCCTGGCAGGGATACCGATACCGGTATCGCTTACGCTGAGGACAACAGAACTGTCTGTATTTTGCACATCGACAGAAACGGAACCGTTTTCACGATTATATTTAAGGGCATTGTCACAGAGATTAAATACAATGCTGTTTAACAACTGAGGTACGCCCCGGACAGGTGCGGATACGCCGTTCATTGTGAATGTGATTTTCGCTGCTTTGGCTTTTGGTTCAAAAGCACGAACGGTTTCCCTGGCAATCTCATATAAATCTACATCTTCCCGTTTCATATCACCGGCATCCTCATCCAGATGGGAAAGCTTTATAATATCATCGACAAGATAAATCATACGCTGTGCCTCTGCATAAATCTGTCCGGAGAATTTTGTAATGTCTTCCGGTTTTACCATATCGTTTTTTAACAGCTCTGCATAACCGGAAATGGAATGCAGCGGTGTTTTCAGTTCGTGGGAAACATTCGCGGTAAATTCCCGGCGCATTTGTTCTGCCTTTTCTTTTTCGGTTACATCAAAAATCAAAAGGGCTATGCCGGATACCTCATCATCGGTAATGACAGGGCTGGCATTTAACTGATATTCTAATCCGTTCAGTTTCATAGTCGTTTCAGAGCGTTCACCGTTTTTTGCTTTGCTGAGCAGCTCCTGAAGTGCGAGGGCATTGTTTAACATCAGAATATCCTTGCCGATACAAAACTTACTGATACGAAGCAATTTAGACGCGGTACGATTCATGCTTAAAATAATTCCGTTTTCATTCAGCAGTATTAACCCCTCGTTCATATTGTCTGTTGCCGTTTCAAATTCCTCCTGTTTATGCCTTAATTCCGCCGCCTGGCTCTTTAACTGCTGCTGCTGAAGGCTGATCCTTTTAAGCAGCGGACGTAGTTCGACATATTCTTTGTTTGACAACGGTTCATCAAGGTTTAGTTCATTCAGGGGATTTACTATTTTCCTGGAGAGCCTGAAAGCCAGAAAAAGCGAAATACCTGCTGCGATCACAAACATAAGGATGATGGGCTGCTCCATTCCCAGAATGAGCATCCAGATAGAGTTCTGTGTTCCGGAAAGACGGATTACCGTACCGTCGGATAATTTTTTCGCTGAATACAGCAGGCGCTCCATTAAAGTCACGGAATAGCGCGAGCTCTCGCCATAGCCGTTCTCAAGCGCTTCTTTTACTTCTTTGCGCTCTAAATGGTTTTCCATATTTTCCGCATCGGACTGGCTGTCAAATAATACCACACCTTCCGGGGATATCCAGGTAACCCGATAATCGTAGGTTTTAAGCCCCGTAAAATAGTCGATTCCTTCATGGGTTACGCCCTGTGAAATAAGTTCTGTCTGCATTTTCATCTGGTTTCGCTGCACGGTTGAGAAATAATTATATAAAACGCCCATGATAAAGACAAGAGACGCTAAAAACACCGCTATGGCAGCGAAACAGATCGATTTGAATATTCGTCTGGTCATGATTTTCCTCCCATTCGATAACCCACGCCGCGGATTGTTTCTATATATTTTCCGTAAGGACCTAGCTTGGTCCGCAGTGTTCCTATATGCACATCGACTGTCCGGGTTTCTCCTGCAAATTCCGCACCCCAGATACTGGACAAAAGCTGCTCCCGGGTAAATACCAGGCCAATATTTTTCATAAACATAAGAAGCAGCTCATATTCCTTTAACGTAAGCTGCACCCGTTCCCCGTTGGCCGTGACGGTATGCTCGTCGTTATTAAGCTCCAGTTCGGCAATACGAAGGACGGTTGCTTCCGCTTTGGGAGATGTCCTGCGCAAAACCGCTTTTACGCGGGAGATCATCTCCATCATTCCGAAAGGTTTGGCAAGATAATCATCTGCGCCCATATCCAATCCGATCACTTTGTCATACTCCGTGCCTTTGGCGGTAGCCATTATAACCGGGATATCTGCTGTGCTGCTTTGCCTGCGCAGTTTCTGCAAAATAGTAATGCCGTCTTCATCCGGAAGCATAATATCCAGGATGATCATCTGCGGCTTACTTTTCTGCAACGCTTCCCAAAAGGGTTTACTGTGAGAGAATCCGGTTGCTTCAAATCCGGCGGAATTTAACGTATATATCATTAAGTCACGAATCGCATTGTCATCTTCTATACAAAATATCATGATATCCTCTCCCTTACATTATATATTCTCTCATGACAGTCCTATCTTATAATAAAATAAGCAAATCTGTAACCCTGGTAATGTAAAATTTCTGTAAAGTTTGGAGAGAGACATCGAAACGGGCAAAATGTTATTTTTGTGGGAAATGTATGGACTGATGGAAGTATGTGGATTATAATGATGAAATCAAAGGAGAAAACAGCATAGAGGAATGGGAATCTTGAAACTTAAATAGTGGGAGGCAGTCTGTGAGAAAAGTTATTTTATTTATCGCAATGAGCCTGGACGGTTGCATTGCGGACAGTGAGGGAAAAGTTGACTGGCTTGGAGGTCAGGGAAACGAGGAGGAAATGATCGATACCTACACAAAGTTTGTGTCTTATGTAGATACAGTGGTCATGGGCTGGAATACTTATCACCAGATCGTTACAGAACTGTCTCCCCAAAAGTGGGTATACGGCGAACTAAGCAGTTATGTGGTCACGCACAGGAACTGTCCGTCTACGGATATGATACGCTTTACCAATGAAAAGCCATGCAGCCTGATACGGGAACTGAAAGAAAAAGACGGAAAGCATATCTGGATCTGCGGCGGCGCCGACCTTGTGCAGCAGCTTATGACAGAGGATCTGATTGACCTGTATTATGTATCGGTGATACCGATGCTGTTGGGGAAAGGAATCCGGCTTTTCGGTGGGAACGAAAAAATGATTCCTTTGAGATTAGTCAAAACACAGAGCTATGATGGAATAACGGATCTGATATATGAACGCAGGTGATGTGTTTTATTGAGAAAAGATGAAAAAACAATACATAAGGAGAATAGTAAGATGGCGGCAACTTTAAGCAATGAAGTAAAACAGGCACTTCAGGATATTTATTACAACGAGCGCACCGGTCGGGGCAAGGAAGCTTTTGCCCTGCTTGAGCGGGCTTCGGCGGCCGGGGACGGGGATGCTACCTGTGTTCTGGCCAGATGTTACTGCGGACGGCAGTATGTGTGGGCAGGTCACGGTTTTCTGGAGGACGACGACAAAGCTATAGAGCTTCTTCATAAGTCTGTGGAGCAGGGCAGCGCTTTGGGGGTGTTGGTGGCGCTTCGTACCGGGGAACTGACTCCTTCTGTGCAGAGGAAAATGCCCTTTGCCAACTTGCAGGAGGCTTTGGACGTGGCAACAGAGCTGGCGGAAGGCGGCGACGCCTTTTCTCAGTATGTGGTGGCCAATTCCTATTTCTGGTGGGATTTTCTGCGCATTCAGGATAAAGGTGAAAATTCTTTCCCCAACCATGCGGCGTTTAAGGCGTACTTAAAGGAGAACATTTCCAGGTGTGAGGACTGGTTCTGGAAAGCTTTCCGGGGCGGTATGTATTTTGCCGCAAACAACCTGAACAAATATTATCGTGAGGGAGACGAGGACATCATCGCGCCTCAGCCGGAGAAGGCGAGGGATCTTTATAAGATCGGCGCCGAGGCCGGACATCCCATCATGCAGGCAATCTACGCCGACGATCTGACCGAGGAAGGAAGAAAAGAAGAGGCGCTTGACTGGTATAAAAGAGCCGCCGAGGGCGGACATCCGGGCGCATGGTATGATGTGGGACGGTGTTATTTTGACGGAGAGGGCGTGGAGCCGGATGACGCTTACGCCGTGGAATGTTTTAAGAAAGAACTGGAAAAAAATCCCATCCACCAGGGCGCCTGCAATCTGCTGGGCAAGGCGTACTTTTTTGGAAGAGGCGTCTCTTTGGATTATGATAAGGCGTACCGGTATTTATTTACGGCTTATGAGAAGCACGACAGCACATGGGGCGTATTCTATCTGGCCAAATTAAGCTTCAACGGCTGGGGGACTCCCCAGGATTATGGTAAGGCCATGGAGTTTATGAATAAAATGAGCTTTCAGAATCCGGAAGCGGACTATATGCGGGGCTTTATCTATGCCAGAGGCCTGGGCGGTGTGCCGGAGGATATCAAAAAAGGTGTGGAATATCTGAAAAAGGCCGGAAATTTCGACAAAGCCAAAGAAGAACTTCAGAATTATAAGAAGACTCTCTTCGGTAAGTGGGTTCGCCGGAAGAACTGATTCGTTTCGATATCGCAGACGGCAGCAGTTATGTATGTATTTATGGTGGCGAAATTGTCGGCATATTTTTACAGGGAAATATTCTGCTTTATCTTCACCTCTCAGATGTTTGTAGGGGGGCAAAGAAGGAGGTATGATGACAGTTAAAGAAATTATTTGCGGTGAATCGAAGAAGGTCGAGTTCAAGGTAGGCTTGCCGAAAAACTCGGAGAAATATACGAAGACGGTAGCGGCCTATGCCAATACGCAGGGCGGCAAGCTCTTTTTCGGCGTGGTGGACGAGACACGGGAGATTGTCGGAATAGACGAATCCATCCTCTTTCAGACGATGGACAGCATTGCCAATGCCATCGCCGATTCCTGCGAGCCGCAGATCATCCCGGAGATTGAACCTTATACGATTGAAGACAAAACGATAATCATAGTGACGGTTACTCCGGAGCCACAAAGACCATACTATCTAAAATCCAAAGGTAAGGAGAATGGCACTTACATCCGTGTCGGAGCAACCACCCGTCTCGCCTCTCCGGAGAAGATCAAAGAACTGGAGATGGAAGGCGCAAAAATATCATGGGATGAGCTTACCTGTGTCGGATACGAGGTTACTGAAAATGCCATCAAGAAGCTTTGCCGTAATATGAACATCCGCCGCAAGGAAATGCAGGAGCGCAAAGCATTTGCAGAGAAGTTGCCCACCGTGACGAGGACAAACCTTGAAAACTGGAAAGTGCTGAAGAAAACAAATGATGGGTATCTTGCATCCAATGCCTTTGTTTTGCTGACATCGGACTATTTTCCCTTTTCAAAGACACAGTGCGCTGTATTCAAGGGGACTGACCGCTCGGTGTTTTTGGATAAGAGGGAATATACCGGCCCGATCTATATGCAGATTGAAGATGCCGTAAGTTTTGTTTTACGCAACATCAGACTCGGAGTCAAGATCGAGGGGCTGATAAGGAAAGAATCCTACGAGCTGCCGATAGATGCCATCCGGGAAATGATCGTGAACGCACATTGTCATCGCAACCTGACAGATGAATCCTGTGTGCAGGTGGCGATTTATGATGACCGTCTGGAAGTGACATCGCCGGGAGGTCTTTATAATGGGCTGACCTTTGAAGAAGCTTTGCAGGGACACTCCAGGTTGAGAAACCGTGCCATTGCCAATGTATTCAGCCAGATCGGACTGGTCGAGGCATGGGGAACCGGTCTCCAGCGGATACAGAATGCTGCAAAGGAATATGATCTTCCGGAGCCTGAGTTCGTCGAGATGCCAGAGTCTTTCCGTGTAAATTTATACCGCAAGCCATTATCAATGCAGATCATCGGTAAAACATCGGTAGAATATCGGCAGAACATCGGTGATGAATCGGCGGAGCGTCGGACTATCAACGATGTCATATTGAATGTCACCCAGCGCAGGATTGTGGAGATGCTGTCAGAGGATTCTGGGATGACCGGAGCAGTATTGGCGGAGCAGATTGGCATATCCAAGAGAAATATTGAGACCAATATCAAGAAACTGAAAGAGCTGGGCGTTCTAATCCGCCACGGATCATCCAAGGGCGGATATTGGGAAGTCGTGAAATAAAAGCGAATTGGTTGTTCGCTTTAAATGGGCGTTGTAATAAATTATGTTGAAAGGACGGATACGAATTTGGAAATACGGCACGCTACAGAAAAAGACATCGGTCAGATGATGGAAATCTATCAATATGCCCGGCACTTTATGGCGGAACATGGGAATCCGAATCAATGGGGGCCGACAAACTGGCCGCCGGAAGAACTGATTCGTTCCGATATCGCAGGCGGCAGCAGTTATGTATGTATTTACGATGGTGAAATTGTCGGTACATTTTTTTATACACAGGGAAAAGATGTGGAACCCGCTTACCGTATCATAGAGAACGGCGCATGGCTGGATGAAAGTCCCTATGGCGTCGTTCACCGGATAGCCGGAAACGGGAGTGTAAAAGGAATCGGGAGTTTTTGTATCAACTGGGCGTTTGCACAATGCGGCCATCTTCGCATGGATACACATACCGACAACCGGGTCATGCAAAATCTGCTGATAAAAAACGGTTTTGTTCATTGCGGAACCATCTATGTGGAAGAAGACGCTTATCCGAGGCTGGCGTACGAAAAACTGTAAAATCAGAGGATGTAACCGGAGTATGCAGATACAGGGAACAAGAAGTCTTACACCATAGTTGATTTTTCTTGAGAAACGCAGCCTTATATGCTATATTAAAAATTGATATGAACACAGAAAGAAACGGTGTGTGAAGGATGTACTATTCAGATAAACCTATCGATTCAAAGGACAACGATCAGCTTGGCAGAGGTGGTTTTGCTGCATTGTTGGCACAGTCGCTTTTAAATTTGAACATGCAAGACACTTTTACGGTTGGTCTTTTTGGCAAATGGGGCACTGGCAAGACGTCTATTGTCAATATAATGCTCAGTGAAATAGATGAGCAACAAAAAGATTGTCCTGAAAGCGAAAAACTCATTGTCGTACATTTTGAACCATGGAATTTTTCCAATACCGACCAGCTTCTGTCACAGTTTTTTATTCGGCTATCTGGCGAGTTCCGAAGCAAGGGTGATGAACGATTAGCGAAAATAGGAGAGGCATTGGAAACATATTCAGACGCATTTGATCTTTTAAGTGCGGTTCCCCTCGCTGGTAGCTTGTTGGGCTTCCTTGGAAAAAAGGGCGCTGAGGCAGCAGGAAGTAAATTGAAAAAAGGCAGCGATGAAAAAGATATTTCAAAACAAAAAGAACTTGTTATTAAACTCCTTCAAGAACAATCTAACAGGATACTGGTAGTAATTGATGATATTGATCGTCTGAGTAACGAACAAATCAGGCAAGTTTTTCAACTGGTGACATCCGTAGCCAGTTTTCCTAATACAATATACCTTTTAGTTTTTGATAAGGATATCGTGGTCAAAGCATTGGAAAAGGTGCAGGAAGGGAGCGGTAGGGATTATTTGGAGAAGATAATCCAAATGCCAATTCAGATACCGGATATTAAACCCGCCAAACTCAGGCAAGTATTGCTGGATCGGCTTAATACAATTTTATCTAAACATGAAGAAACTGGGTTTCAAAAAAATCATTGGCAGAAGTTATACGGGCCATGCGTCACTCCGTTTGTGGACAGCCTTCGCACGATAAACCGCCTGTGTAATGCGGTTCAGTTTAAACTTTCGAGTATAGCAACAGAAATTGATTTCGCAGATATTGTTGCAATATCCGCACTTGAAATCCAGTATCCTGAAGTATATGAATGGGTCAAAGAGCATAAATCTCTCATTACAGGGGAATTTGATTTGTCTGCAATTCAAGAAAAAAATAAAACACAGAAGGAATTGAAAGATTTTTACACCGCAGATATTAAATCATTGTTGCAGGAAAAAGGCCACTCAACTGTAACCGATAGACAAGTGGATGTAATTATTGAGTTCCTTTCCTGGTTGTTCCCTTATTTCGGACAGAAAATCGGAGAAATACATGAAGTATATGATTTAAATGCATTCCGAAAGAATAATCAAATTGCGCACCCTGAAAAGTTTCATCGATATTTTAGCTTGGATTTGGACGAAGTTACTATAAGGAAATCCGAAATATTGAAGGCCGTTTTTGAAGCTGACTGTGAAGCACTTATTAAAACTTTACTGGAAAAAGAAGAAAAGGGTGATAGCTATGAGTTCCTGGAGGAAATTAGGGCTTTGTCCTCCGAGCTTTCGGCAGACAGGGCAGAAATAATTATAGCTGCCTTACTTACCGCATCACCTCATCTGGATGCCCCATCTCAAAAGAATTTTCTGCTCTTGCCAGCGAGCGCTCTGGCTGAGCATATGGTGATTGAGTTATTGAATATCATAGATTCCTCAAACAGACTTCAGTTTATCAGCGATATTATATCTGATGCTGATTTATCTGTTTTGCAATCAGTTGCCAGTGTTATCAACATGCTCGAATCAGCATACGGCAGGTTGACTGCAAATAGCGAAGAACAAGGCTACAAGAAAGTGATCACATTGGAAGAACTGATAGAAGTTGAATCTACATTTTCAGAAAAAGTCAAGCATGTTTTAGCGGAACACAGTTTATTTGATTTTGACACATGGCAAACAGTTTGTTATCTAATGGAATGTTTTGCTCCGGACTATACAAAAGTATATCTTGAAACTGAATTAAAAGAAGACTCAAATATTGCGCAATATTTATCCGATTCTGTAAAAGCTTGGGTTGGCACTGGAACAGAATATGAAATAACTGACGCTTATAAAAAATATTTAACCAAAAAACGTGTTCTTCAAGCCATAGAATCGTTAAGGCAGTCTGGAACATTATTTTCGATGCCCGAAGATGTTCAAAGAAAGTGTTGCGCATTCTATCTTGATGCTACAACAGCAGAAAAAAATTATCGTGGTAATATCCCTGAAATTACCGTAAACAAATTATTGTCCCAATGGACACAATAGTTAAAAACCAATTTTGACTTGTATTACTGTACAGGCATAGTGAGGATACCCACAATATTCCACAGCTTTGTGCGCTTTTTTCGTGACAGTATCTGTCGAAGACATGGTCTTTAAAGTATGGGCAAAGTATTGCAATTGGAAAGGGGTAGCTTGTGATGAAAATATTTGACAATATCACAGATATCGTCCGTGATGACTTGAAAAAGACGATCAAACGAGGCAGTAAAGTTTCCATAGCGGCAGCCTGCTTTTCCATGTATGCGTACAAAGAGCTGAAAAGCCAGCTGGAGCAAGTAGATGAATTCCGGTTTATCTTCACCTCTCCGACCTTTGTTCAAGAACGCGCTGAAAAGCAAAAACGGGAATTCTATATTCCAAGGCTCAGCAGGGAGACCAGTCTGTATGGAACAGAATTTGAAATCAAACTGCGCAATGAAATGACGGGGCGGGCGATTGCCAGGGAATGTGCTGACTGGATCAAGTACAAGGCTACCTTCAAATCCAATGTTACCGGAGAAAATATGGGCGGATTTATGACGGTCGAATCCCCTGTGGAGCAGACCGCCTATATGCCCTTGAATGGATTTACCACTGTGGATATCGGTTGTGAACGCGGCAACAACAGCTATAACATGGTCAACCGGATGGAAGCACCATTTTCTACCCAGTATATGCAATTGTTTGAAACACTTTGGAATGACCGTGAGAAGATGCAGGACGTGACGGAGATGATCATTTCCAACATCAGTACGGCCTATAATGAAAACTCGCCGGAGTTTATCTACTTCATGACACTGTACCATGTTTTCAGCGAGTTTTTGAACGATATTTCCGAGGATGTCCTGCCCAATGAGGCGACAGGGTTCAGGCAGAGCAAGGTCTGGAGTATGCTCTATGACTTCCAGCGGGATGCTGTTCTTGCCATTATCAACAAGCTGGAGCAGTATAACGGCTGTATCCTGGCGGACAGTGTAGGTTTGGGCAAGACTTTTACCGCTCTTGCCGTTATCAAATATTACGAAAACAGGAACAAATCAGTACTTGTTCTCTGCCCCAAGAAGCTGGCGGAGAACTGGAACACCTATAAAGACAACTATGTCAATAATCCTATTGCCACTGACCGGCTTAACTATGACGTGTTGTTTCATACAGACTTGTCCCGCTCCGGCGGCACATCCAACGGGCTTGACCTTGACCGGTTGAACTGGGGAAACTATGATCTTGTTGTTATTGACGAATCTCACAATTTCCGCAATGGTGCCGGAACCCATGCCAACACCCAGGAGAACCGTTACATAAAGTTGATGGACAAGGTGATCCGTGCAGGCGTTCGGACGAAGGTGCTGATGTTATCTGCTACTCCGGTCAACAATCGCTTTACCGATCTGAAGAATCAGCTTGCTATTGCCTATGAGGGAAATCCGGACTTCATCAACGAAAAGCTGGATACGAAAAAGCCTATCGATGAAATTTTCCGTCAAGCCCAGAAAGCATTCAATGCTTGGAGCAAACTTGACCCGGAGGTGCGCACTACGGACGCGTTACTCCGTACACTGGATTTTGACTTTTTTGAGCTTTTGGACAGCGTAACGATTGCCCGCTCTCGGCGGCACATTGAAAAATATTATGATACGACGGCAATCGGTCAGTTCCCGCAACGGCTGAAGCCAATTTCGCTTCGCCCCAGCATGACCGATCTGTCCAGCGCCATCAACTACAATCAAATATTTGAACTGCTGGCCCAATTGAGCCTTTGCATTTATACGCCTTCAAACTATATTTTTCCAAGCAAGATTGCAAAGTACATTGATTTGACCCATAACAAAGGTAATAACCTCACTCAGCAGGGGCGTGAGCAGGGTATACGGCGGCTGATGAGTATCAACCTCTTAAAACGACTGGAAAGCTCCGTGTACTCGTTTTACCTGACGCTCACCCGGATTTTTGACCTGATCACCGGCACGATCAAAGCCATTGATGACTTTGAAAAATACGGCAGAGCCGACATTGATATGGTCGAAGCGTCTGAAGATGACTTTGATATGGAAGATGGCAGCACCGATTACTTCACCGTGGGCAAAAAGGTGAAGATCGATCTGGCCGATATGGATTACAAAACATGGCGTACAGAATTGCAACAGGATGCAGAGAATCTTGAGTTATTGAGCTTGATGATAGCCGATATCACGCCGGAACATGACCTGAAACTTCAAACTCTTCTGAAATTGTTGGACGAAAAAATACATAGCCCCATTAATGTTGGTAACAAAAAAGTGCTGATCTTTTCGGCGTTCTCCGACACAGCGGAGTATTTGTATGGTCAGATAGCAGGTTATGTCAAGTCAAAATACGGGCTGGATACTGCCGTTATCACCGGAACTATTGACGGAAAAACGACTATTAGAGGACTGAAGGCTACCCTGAATAATGTGTTGACCTGCTTTTCACCCATCTCCAAAGGGCGGGATGTGCTGATGCCGGGCAGTACAAAAGAAATCGATATTCTGATCGCTACCGACTGCATTTCCGAAGGCCAGAATTTGCAGGATTGTGACTATCTGGTCAATTACGACATCCACTGGAACCCCGTTCGCATTATCCAGCGTTTTGGACGGATCGACCGCATCGGCAGCAAGAACAAGGTGATCCAACTGGTGAACTTCTGGCCGGATATGACGCTGGACGAGTACATCAACCTGAAATCCCGCGTGGAGACCCGGATGAAGATTTCTGTTATGACTTCCACCGGCGATGACGATTTAATCAACCCGGAAGAAAAAGGCGACCTGGAATACCGGAAGCAGCAGTTAAAGCGGCTCCAGGAGGAGGTGGTGGATATTGAAGATATGTCCACTGGCATTTCCATTATGGATCTGGGGCTGAACGAGTTCCGGCTGGATCTGCTGGATTACATCAAAACACACGGCGACCTGGCGAAAAAGCCCAAGGGACTCCACGCAGTGGTTCCCGCAACAGAAGAAAACCCGGAGGGTGTGATCTTTGTCCTGCGCAACATCAACAACAGTGTCAATATTGATAATCAGAATCGTATCCATCCTTTTTACATGGTCTATATCAGTATAGAGGGAGAGGTAATCTGCGATTATTTGAATCCCAAAAAGCTGCTGGATACCGTCCGGCTACTGTGCAGAGGCAGATCGGAACCAATCATGCCGCTGTGTGCAAAATTCAACGAGGAAACCGATGACGGAAGGAATATGAAAGAAGTGTCACAGCTTCTTTCTGATGCAATCAATTCTATTATAGACGCGAAAGAAGAGAGCGATATTGACAGCCTGTTCTCCGCCGGCGGCACATCTGTCCTGGTGAATGCGGTGTCTGGGCTGGATGATTTTGAGTTGATCTGCTTCCTGGTCGTCAAGTAAGGAGGTGCAGTCCATGCTGGGACTGCCAGAAAGCACCGAATTTAACCGGCGCGTTCCAAAGCAAAAATTTTATGAAAATCTCACTGTTTCACCGGCCTTAAAGCGGGTTTTTGTGGAACAGATTAAGGTGATCTGGTGGCGCAATAAAATTGCCGCTACGACAATGAATCTTGCCGCCGGGGATACCGTGATGGAAATTGAGGTATTCGAGATCTGCCTGTCTAAGCCCCAACTGGATGAGGCTGTTTTGCGGCAAATAGATAAG
Source organism: Lachnospiraceae bacterium UBA7182 (assembly GCA_002491115.1). Taxonomy (GTDB): domain Bacteria; phylum Bacillota; class Clostridia; order Lachnospirales; family Lachnospiraceae; genus Hominiventricola. The sequence goes on from DKVI01000074.1 coordinate 85,671, forward strand.
GAGATACCCTACCACATCCTGTTTTTACTGGAGTACGAGGGCAAATATCAGGCGTGGACGGCCTATAAAGAGGCGGCGGGCAGCGGGACAAGCGCTTTCAAGGTGGGAAACTACTATCACACCGGCTGGATGGAGGAATCTGCTTTGCCGCTTAAATTAGACGGTCTGAATACCGATCAAGTATATGAAAATTTTGTCCGGCAGATTGCTGGGGAAATACTTTCAGGAACTGGAAAAACTTTAAAAGAATCCGTGGAGCAGGCTGAACTCAGGCAGGAACTGCAAAAGCGGATTGCGGCTTTGCAGGTGAAGGTGCGTAGGGAAAGGCAACTGAATAAGCAGGTACAGTTGAATATGGAATTGAAAAGATTGAAGAAAGAGTTGGAGGGATTGTAATGGACATTTCAGGCTACATAAACATTGCCGCAATTATTTTGGCACCTGTTATATCTGTAGTTATCGGACAAAAATTACAGGATAGATCTAAAAAGCGACAGGATAAAATGGAAATTTTTAAGGCGCTTATGACCAGTCGGGTATATGGATGGACCAATGCAAGTGTATATGCTTTGAATATTATTGATGTTGTGTTTGCTGATGATAAAAGGGTGCGGATGCAGTGGAAAGCATATTATGATAAACTATGTGTAAGTAACCCAACAGAAGAAGATTTAAGAAAAATTGAGACCGAAAAGTGCAAACTTCTTGAAGTAATGGCTGAATCGCTTGGCTATAAAAATAAAATCACATGGGAGACGATACAGAATCCATACATTCCAAAAGGCCTATCTTTATCTATAGAGCAGCAGCAACAGTACCAAAATGGGCAACTGGAGATAATAGAAATGTTAAAGTCAATGTTTCTAATGAAATCTGGAGGTAGTGGTGATGGACAAGCTGAAAATGGAAACCCCTGATTTATCCCAGGTCAATATTGAAAAACTAGCCGTCCTGTTCCCTGCCTGCGTGACCGAGGCCTGGGGCGAGGACGGCAAGTTGAAAAAAGCGGTCAACTTTGAGCTGCTGTCCGATGTAGTTCTGGAGGGCGATGAGGCCTACGAATTTACCTGGGTGGGAAAGAAAGCCGCTATCATGGAGGCCAACAAGCCCATCCGCAAGACACTGCGCCCTTGCCCAGCGGAAAGCGTGGACTGGGATACCACCGAAAACCTTTACATTGAGGGTGACAACTTGGAAGTGCTAAAGCTGTTGCAGGAGAGCTATCTGGGCAAGGTGAAGATGATTTATATCGACCCGCCTTACAACACCGGAAGTGACTTAATTTATCGGGACGATTTTACACAGAGCCAGGAGGAGTACAGTGAAGAATCCGGACAGATGGACGGGAGCGGCGACCGGCTTTTCAAGAATGCCGACAGCAACGGACGGTTCCATTCCGATTGGTGTAGCATGATTTATTCCCGGCTAATGCTGGCAAGGAATTTTCTTAGTGATGAGGGGGTTCTTTTTATAAGCATTGATGATAACGAGGTCGATAATCTCCGCAAAATTTGTGATGAAGTGATGGGCGAGTTTTGCTTTGTTGACTGTATAACCTGGAATAAACGTGTTCCCAAAAATGATAATAATGGCATTGGAAATATTCATGAATATATTCTTGTCTATGTGAAGAATACGCAATCCACACGTCAGTTTTTAATGCTAAAAGATGGAATAAGTGATGTCTTTGAATTTATTGGCACGCTAAAAAAGAAGGGGCTTTCTATTTCGGAAGCCGAAAAAGAATTAAAGCAATTTTATGGAAAGAAAGGATATGATAGAGGAATAACTCTCTATTGCAATTTAGATGATAACTACGAGCCTTGGGGCAAAATAAACATGAGTTGGCCCAATGCTAACACATTTGGGCCATGTTATGATGTCCTTCATCCCAAAACCGGAAAACCGACAAAGGTGCCTGATAGAGGCTGGCGCTGGAATGAAGCAACTCTATATTCCCAAGTCGATTATGAACACACTGTCGAACGTTATGATGGTAGTTTTGTATGTGGTGAACTGTGGTTTGCAAAAGATGAGAACACACAACCGAGTTCGATTAAATATCTTAAGGATGTAAGCAGGATGTTACTCCGTTCCATTATTAGCTTAAAAAGTGATGGTGGAATTGAGGTGGAAAAAATTTTCGATGGAAAAAGTTACTTTTCTTACCCCAAACCCGTGTTGTTGCTTCGTCTCTTAATTGACTCAATAAGTGAAAAAGATGGAATTTATATGGACTTCTTCTCTGGTTCCGCTACCACCGCCCACGCTGTGATGCAGTTAAACGCCGAGGACGGCGGACACCGGAAGTTTATCATGGTGCAGTTACCGGAACCCTGCGACGAAAAGAGCGAGGCTTACAAAGCAGGCTATCCAAATATCTGCGAAATCGGCAAAGAGCGCATCCGTCGCGCCGCCAAGAAGATTGCCGAAGACAACCCTGGCAAGCCCTTTGACGGCGGTTTCCGTGTCTTTAAGCTGGACGACACCAACATGACCGATGTGTACTACTCCGCCGGAGAATATGATCAGGCAATGCTCTCCATGCTGGAGTCCAACATCAAGCCCGACCGCACTGACCTGGATCTGCTGTTCGGCTGTCTGCTGGATTGGGGCCTGCCCCTGTCCATGCCCTACACCTCCGAGAAGATCGAGGGCTGCACCATCCACACCTACAACGACGGTGATCTGATCGCCTGTTTTGACGAAAATATCCCCGACACCGTTATCAGGGAGATCGCCAGGCGTCAGCCCCTCCGGGCCGTGTTTCGGGACAGCAGCTTTGCAGACAGTCCCGCCAAGATCAACGTGGGCGAAATCTTTAAGCTACTGGCTCCGGATACCAGGGTGAAGGTTTTGTAAGGAGAGGACGATATGAGCGACAAGTTTTTGAAAAGCATTGCGGATGTTTTGGAAAACGCCAGAAAGAACGCAAAAACGGCAGTAAACCTCACAATGGTCTATGCTTATTTTGAAATTGGCCGGATGATTATAGAGGAAGAACAAAACGGGAAAAATCGTGCTGCTTATGGCAAACAAATTTTGCAGGAGCTCTCCGCATATTTGACTGCCCAATTTGGCAAGGGTTTTTCGGTAGATAATTTGAAATTGATGCGCCGCTTTTATGTGGTCTATGCTAACGATCAAATTGGGGAAACACTGTTTCCCCAATTCGAGAATCTTCCTGCCACAAAAACAGGTAGACAGTTTTGCCTCAGCTGGTCCCATTACCTGAAACTTATGCGGATCGAAAACACAGATGAACGGCATTTTTACGAAATTGAATCGATCAAAAACGACTGGAGTTTGTCCGAACTGAAGCGGCAATTTAACAGTGCCCTGTATGAGCGCCTGCTCCTCAGTACCGAAAAAGATAAAGTATACGACCTTGCCTTGAAAGGACAGGTGGTCGAAAAGCCGTTAGATCTTGTTAAAGATCCATATATTCTGGAATTTTTGGGTATGCAGGAGTTGCCGAAGTATTCAGAAAGCGAATTAGAAAATCGGATCATTGATCATTTACAGCAGTTTCTTCTGGAGCTTGGCAAGGGTTTTACCTTTGTAGGCCGACAGGTGCGCTTTACTTTTGATGAGGATCATTTTCGGGTCGATCTGGTTTTTTACAATCGGCTGCTGCATTGTTTTGTTCTGTTTGATTTAAAAATCGGGAAACTGACACACCAGGACCTGGGTCAGATGCAGATGTATGTCAATTATTATGATCGGTTTGAGAGGGTGGACGGCGAAAGCCCTACAATCGGCATCCTGCTTTGTAGCGAGAAAAATGACGCTGTTGTAGAACTCACTCTGCCGAAAGATGCCAATATCTATGCGTCAGAATACCAGTTGTATCTGCCGGATAAAAAGGAACTTCAGAAAAAGTTGAAAGAATGGATTGCTGAGGAAACGAGAGGTGAAGAGTCATGAAAATACAGTATCGACACCAAAAGTTTCAGGCGGACGCAGCCAAAGCTGTCGTCGATGTTTTTGCCGGACAGCCGTATTTGACTCCCACCTATATGATGGACAGAGGCAGCGGCAACTATCAGATCAACATCAATGAAGAACGGGATTTCACAGGATTCAGCAACCAGAAAATTGTACTTGAGTTGTCTGACAGGCAAATTCTGGAGCAGCTGAACAAAGTCCAGCGAACCAATCAAATCCGGCCGTCGGAAAGACTGGAAGGCCGTGAGAATGGTTATAACCTTACCATTGAGATGGAGACCGGCGTTGGAAAAACTTACACCTACATTAAGACAATGTTTGAGCTGAACAAGCACTACGGCTGGAGCAAGTTCATTGTCGTTGTACCCAGTGTGGCCATCCGGGAGGGCGTGTATAAATCTTTTGAGATGACCCAGGAGCATTTTGCCGAGGAATATGGGAAGAAGATTCGTTTTTTTATCTATAACTCTGCGCAATTGACAGAGATTGACCGTTTTGCGTCGGATAACTCCATCAATGTGATGATTATCAATTCCCAGGCATTCAACGCCAGAGGCAAAGATGCCCGTAGGATTTATATGAAATTGGACGAGTTTCGTTCCCGCCGGCCCATTGATATCATTGCCAGGACAAACCCGATCCTGATTATTGACGAGCCGCAGTCGGTAGAGGGTAAGCAGACAAAAGAACGCCTGAAAGAATTTCATCCGCTTCTTACTCTGCGCTATTCTGCTACCCATAAAAGCGACAGTATTTATAACATGGTCTTCCGGCTGGACGCAATGGAGGCGTACAACCGTCGGTTGGTCAAGAAAATTGCGGTAAAAGGCATCATCGAAAGCGGAAGTACCGCTACTGACAGTTATATCTATCTGGAAAATATCAACCTTTCCAAAAGCGATCCGACAGCCACTTTGCAGTTTGAGGTAAAAATGGTCAGCGGCGCACCGAAGAAAAAGAGCCGTATTGTCAAGATTGGCGATAATCTTTACGATTACTCCGGCGGTCTGGAAGAATATAGGAATGGTTTTGTGATTAAGCAAATCGACGGGCGGGATGACTCTGTTGAATTCTTGAACGGCATCAAAATTTTTGCCGGAGATGTAATTGGTGCGGTGGATGAGGATCAGCTACGTCGTATTCAGATACGGGAAACCATCCTTTCTCATCTTCAGCGGGAACGGCAACTGTTTTATAAGGGCATCAAGGTCCTTTCCTTGTTCTTTATTGACGAGGTGGCAAACTACCGTGAATACGATGCGGCAGGCCAGCCGGTCAACGGCAAATATGCCGATATGTTCGAGGAGGAATATGAGGATGTCATAGGAAATATGCAGATCTCCATGGGTGAACATGAGTATATCAGGTATTTGCAGTCCATCCCTGCGGCGAAGACCCACGCTGGATATTTCTCTGTAGACGGCAAAGGTAAAATGGTAAACTCCAAAGTGGGCCGTAGGGAAACGACCTCCGACGATGTGAATGCCTATGAATTGATTATGAAGAACAAGGAGTTGCTGCTGGATCGTGACCCGGAACGCTCTCCTGTACGGTTCATTTTCTCCCATTCCGCTCTGCGGGAAGGCTGGGACAACCCGAATGTTTTCCAGATTTGCACCCTGAAGCAAAGCGGCAGCGATGTTCGTAAGCGCCAGGAGGTTGGGCGCGGCCTGCGCCTTTGCGTCAACCAAAACGGTGAGCGGATGGATACCAATGTGCTTGGTAATGACGTGCATAACATCAATATCCTTACCGTTATTGCCAGCGAAAGCTATGACTCTTTTGCCAAAGGCCTGCAAACAGAATTGGCCGAAGCGATTGCTGACCGCCCTCGTGCCGTCACGGTTGATCTTTTTGTCGGCAAGGTTATCAAAGATGAACAGGGGAATGAACAGGTCATCGACCAGGATACAGCCTCTGCTATCCATTATGATATGATCGTCAACGGTTATATCGACCGTAAGGGTGTACTGACCGACAAATATTATGAAGACAAAGCAAACGGTGAGATTAAAGTAGCGGAAGAAGTTGCGGACTCTGCCGTTTCTGTGATTGAGATTATAGATTCTATTTATGACGCCCGCAGTATGCAGCCGGAAAATGCTCGTAGCAATAATGTGGAACTGCAAGTGGACAAGGAGAAGTTGTCCATGCCGGAATTCAAGGCGCTGTGGTCCAGGATCAATGCCAAATCTGTCTATATTGTGGATTTCGATACCGGGGAGCTGATACAAAAAGCGATTGCCGCTCTTAACAGCAAACTGCGTGTTTCTAAAATACATTTTCAGGTGGAAATCGGTGCAATGGATGTAATCAAGTCCAAAGAAGAACTGCTTTCTGGTGCATCTTTTATAAAAGAGGAATCCGGCAGCTATGGCGTTACCATTACTGCAAACGCAAATGTGAAGTATGATCTGATTGGAAAGCTGGTAGATGAAACCGGCCTGACCCGCAAGGCCATTGTTGCTATTTTGAAAGGCATTCAGCCATACATATTCAACCAATTCAGGGATAATCCGGAAGAGTTTATCGTGAAGGCGGCTGCTTTGATTAATGATGAAAAGGCCACCGCAGTCATTGAGCACATCACCTATGATGTTCTGGACGATTGTTACGGAACAGATGTCTTTACTGATCCGACGATCAAAGGCAGGCTTGGTGTAAATGCGATGAAGGCGAAAAAACATCTGTATGACCATATTGTTTATGACTCAACCGGTGAGAAGAACTTTGCCGCTGAACTTGATACAAATACAAATGTGGCAGTTTATGTTAAGCTGCCAGATGGTTTTTATATTGCCACGCCGGTCGGTCGTTACAACCCGGACTGGGCGATTGCTTTTTATGAGGGAACTGTCAAGCATATTTATTTTGTGGCGGAAACAAAAGGTTCAATGAGTTCCATGCAACTGCGGTTGATTGAACAATCAAAAATCCACTGTGCCAGGGAACACTTCAAGGCCATCTCCGGTGAAAATGTTGTGTATGATGTGGTGGATAGCTACAAATCGTTGTTGGAAAAAGTTATGCGTTAGCAATGGCATATCTTCGCGACGGTTTCAGCATCAGTGTCACAACCAGAAGGACAATCGTTGTGATGCCCAGGCTGATCGGGTATACCTGCATGATGGTCGCAAAGGATGGTCTTAGCCGGAATACCGTGAAGATCCAGGTGAGCCGTACGCCGCAGATTCCGATGACTGCACAGGCCGCGGGGATAAGAGAAACGCCGTAGCCTCTTAAATAACCGGACAGAATCTCCTGCGCAAAGCTGACCAGATAAGCAAGGAAAATGTATTCCAGCCGGATCTGCCCTGTGGCAATGACATCCGGGTCCGGATTGAATATGCCAAGCAGCGGACTGCTGAACAGAAGAATCAGTCCGCTGACTGCCGCAGTGCTCGTTATGCTTTGCAGCAGGCAGAGTTTCAATGTTTTCCGGCAGCGGTCATTCTTTCCGGCTCCGTAGTTCTGGCCTACGAAAGTAGTGCATGCCTGTCCGAAAGAGTTCATGATGTAGTAGGAGAAGATTTCCAGGTTAAAAGCGGCGGAGGATGCTGCCATGACTGTCGTTCCCAGGCTGTTGACCGCCGACTGAATGATAATATTGGCGAAAGAAAAGATCATGCCCTGGATACCCGCGGGGATACCGATCTTTAAGATCTGTCCCAGCACTTCCCCATGCACCCGCAGTTTTCGCGGACAGATCCGGATCATTAGTTCCGTTTTCATGAGCGCAGTGAACAAAAGTACCGAGCTGACAAGATTGGAAAGCACTGTCGCCGTTGCGACGCCATCCACATCCATGCCCAGTCCAAGGACAAAAAACAGGTTGAAAAGAACATTCAGCAGGCCGGAAACCGTCAGGGCGATTAAGGGCGTTCTGGTATTGCCGCAGCTCCTGAAAATAGCGGCTTCAAAGTTATAGAGCAGGATCACCGGCATTCCGGCCAGGTAGATCCGCAGGTATTTTACTGCCAGCGGATACACGTCTTCCGGGACGTCCAGCAGTTTTACGACGCCCGGGGCCACAAGTTCGCCCAGGATTGTGAGAAAAAGGCCTCCCAGCAAAGCCACGACAACGGATGTATGTACTGCCTTTGATACTTTCGCGTTGTCTCCCTGCCCGATGGATCTTGCAATGATGACATTGCTTCCCAGGGAGATTCCGACGAAAAGATTGACTAAAAGTCCGATCACAGGGGCATTGCTTCCCACTGCCGCCATAGCTTCTTTGCCGGAAAACTGTCCGACTACCGCCAGGTCTGCCGCATTAAATAACTGCTGCAGGATTCCTGTGACGGCAAGCGGCAGCGCATATTTGATAATTTTGTCTCCCAACGAGCCGTTTATCATGTCTATACGGTTTTTCACATGGATTCCCTCTTTTCTTTCATTTGTCTGTTGCTGCGCCATGAATCACCCGGGTGCGTGGCGGATAGTAAGTATGATATCACACTTTCATCCCGGGGGCAATATTGGCTATTCCTTTTTCCGGGTGTTTTATGCTATAATGTTTTCTGTTTGCAGATAAACGAAAAATGATGACAGTGACCAAAAGAATATTTTGGCCGCCGGATTTTACGGACGGGAAAGCGAGGAAAACTGTGTGAAAAATCGTGTTGCATTCGTTATCAAACAGGCGTTTTATAAATCAATTCCGGTACTGGCCGGATACATCATTCTTGGAATCGGATTTGGTATATTACTGCAAAATGCCGGATACGGGGTTCTCTGGGCGTTTGCAATGAGTTGTTTTATTTATGCCGGTTCCATGCAGTATGTAGGAGTGAGCCTGATCACGGGAGGCGCTTCCGTCATTACAACGGTTCTCACAACCATTATGGTGAACGCGCGCCATCTGTTTTACAGTATTTCCATGATTGAGCGCTATAAGGACACCGGGAAATATAAGCCGTATCTGATTTTCGCTTTGACGGACGAGACCTATTCTCTTCTCTGCGACGGACAAGTCCCTGATAAAAAATACGGCGATCTTTATCGTTTTTTTGTTTCTTTGTTCAATCAGTGTTACTGGGTTACGGGAAGCGTAATCGGAAGTCTGCTGGGGAGTGTGCTGCCGTTTTCCACAGACGGAATTGAATTTTCCATGACGGCGCTTTTTGCCGCTTCTTTTACAGAACAATGGATTTGCGGAAAGAACCATATTCCTGCGCTGACAGGTCTTGTATGTTCCCTGTTGTGTCTGGTTGTTTTTGGGTCAGAACATTTTCTGATTCCGGCTATGCTTTTGATCACAGCCACTTTAACGGTGCTTCAGAGACAAATCTTATCCGGTGAGGAGGAAACAGAATGAATTTTGATGTATATGCCGCGGTTCTTGTGCTGCTGATGGCGCTGGTAACATGGCTGCTGCGTTTTATGCCGTTTTTTATTTTTGGCAAAAGTACGCCGCCGTATATTGTTTATCTGGGAAAAGTACTCCCGTCGGCGATTATCGGAATGCTGGTGATATACTGTTTAAAAGATGTGGATATGACAGCCGCCCCTTTTGGCCTGCCGGAATGTATGGCTGTCGGGAGTGTGGTTGTATTGCAGTACTGGAAGCGAAACTCTCTAATCAGTATTCTTTTTGGGACCGTCCTGTATATGGCGCTGATACGGTTATGGTAGCTGTTAATTTGCGGGCGGATTGTGACTAAGAAAGGAAGGAACCGGTGAAACAGAGCAGCAGTTGTGAGATGTGCAGCAATTATGTGTATGATGAAGATTACGAATATTATGTATGCGAGATGAACCTGGATGAGGATGAGATGTACCGCTTTTTAAGCAGTTCTGTGGATAACTGCCCGTATTTCAGGGGGGAGGATGACTACAGGATCGTGAGAAAGCAGATGTAAAAAGCATCGGAACTTTTTTGCCTTCGGGACATAAGCTAACAGAAAAAAGAGGTTTTTATCATGGGGAAAAAAGCCGTTTTATTTCTGTTTATATTGTTTTGTACCGTTTGGTTTCCGGTGGAAGTTTTTGCGATGCCTGCCAGTCCGGGGGAGCAGCAGGAAGGAATAGATGTCAGTCAGTGGCAGGGAAATATTGATTTTGAACAGGTGGCTGCTTCGGGCATCCAGGCAGTTTATATACGTTCAAGTATGGGCAGCAGTTATGTGGACCCGTATTTTGAGCAGAATTATCAGAGAGCAAAGGCGGCAGGGCTGAAAGTAGGGTTTTATCATTATGTGACCGCGCGGACGGATTCCCAGGCCAGGTATCAGGCGCAGTTTTTTGTACATACGGTAAGGGACAAGGAATTTGAATGCCGCCTGGCTATGGATTTTGAGGATCTGATCGGTCTGTCAGGAACAGAGGCGAATCAGATTGGTCTTGCTTTTATTCAGGCAGTAGAAGCGTACAGCGGCAAGGGAGCCGTTGTCTACAGTGATGTGCCGAATGCGCAGTCGGTGTTCGGCGGCGGGCTGACAGAGTATCCTTTATGGGTGGCAGCGTACGGGCAGTCTTTGGATACGGTGCAGGTCAACTGGTCCTCCTGGGCCGGCTGGCAATATACGGATCAGGGAGAAATACCCGGTATTTCCGGGGTTGTGGACAGGGACCGCTTTACAGACGTTATGTTTTTAGACGCGCCCGGAAAGGTACAGCCGGTTTCGGCGCCTGTATCTTCTTCTGAGACAGTGATCTATCAGGTGCAGCCGGGAAACACGCTGTGGTCGATTGCGCGGCTGTACCGTACCAGCGTAGCTTCTATCGTGCAGGAAAATGGAATTGTAAATCCTTCGCTGATCTATCCGGACGAGGTCCTTCGTATTACGATCCAGGATAATGTTCCGGAAGCGGATGATTATTTTTACACGGTGCGCGCCGGAAATACTTTATCCGGTATCGCCGCAAAATACCGAACAACCGTATCCAGGCTGGTTTCTTTGAATGAAATACCGAATCCAAACCTGATCTATACAGGGGAGCAGTTACAGATTCCGGGAGATTCGGACTTTGGCATGGAGACTTATACGGTGCGCCCGGGAGATACTTTATCACAGATCGGAGAAATGTATGATATTTCCGTAGCCCGTCTGGCCTCTGTAAACGGAATCTCCAACCCGAATCTGATCTATCCCGGCGAAGTGCTTCGATTGCCTGGAAGTTCTGATTGAGATTTATTAAGGCTTGTATGAATCGCAGGAATCCGATATACTGGGAAAAGGACAAAACGGTCCTGTACAAACGGGAAAGGCAGGTACACAAAAAACATGGCAGAATCGAAAGCTTCCTATCAGCATGTGGAGCATACGTTTGAACCGGTCTTTGACGCGGGTTCCCGGGTCCTGATTCTGGGGACGTTCCCTTCCGTCAAATCCAGGGAACAGAACTTTTATTATGGTCATCCTCAGAACCGGTTCTGGAAAGTACTTGCAAGTCTTACAAAAGAGAAACTTCCGCAGACGGTGGAGGATAAAAAGGCGATGCTTTTAAAGCATCATATTGCGGTGTGGGATGTGGTGCAAAGCTGCGATATCGTCGGTTCCAGCGACAGCAGCATTAAAAATGTGGTTCCGGCGAAGTTAAATCTGATTCTGGATCACAGCCGCGTATCGAAAATATGCGCAAACGGCGATAAAGCCTGTAAGCTGTACCAGAAATACTGTCAGGCGGATACCAAAAGAGAGATCATAAAACTTCCTTCCACCAGCCCGGCCAATGCGGCTTATTCACTGGAACGGCTGACAGAGCTGTGGGGAGAAATGATATTTGACGGAAAAGAGGATAAAAAAATGGCATTTGAAAGAGCAAAAGAACATTTAAAACAATTTGGATTGGAAGATCATGTGATGGTGTTTGAGACTTCCAGCGCCACCGTGGACCTGGCTGCAAAAGCCGTGGGATGCGAACCTGCCAGGATTGCCAAGACGCTGTCTTTTAAAGTGGGAGACGACTGTGTTCTGATCGTGGCGGCAGGAGACGCCCGTATCGACAATCACAAATACAAAGAACAGTTTCACACAAAAGCCAAAATGCTTTCCTTCGACGAAGTAGAAGAACTGACCGGCCACGCCGTGGGCGGCGTATGCCCCTTTGGGGTAAAAGAGGGTGTGAAGGTATATCTGGACGCTTCTTTGAAGCGCTTTGACCTTGTCTATCCCGCCTGCGGAAGCAGCAACAGCGCGGTCAGGCTGACGCCGGAAGAACTGGAGCGCGCCTGCGGCCAGGCAGAGTGGATTGACGTGTGTAAATAGAAAAAGCGGCACGGGGTGGGGACACAGGATTTTATGAAACGTATTACGCTGGAAGCACTGCTTGCCCAAAGACAGCAGTGGGATTACGGACAACAGTATACTTATATTACAGGACTTCTGGAAGCGGGCCGGATTAAACCTTTGAAGGCATCCGGGAAAAACGGCAGGAAACCGGCGCTTTATCGGGAGTACTGGCTCATAGAGGAAAAGAAAGATTTTGGTCCGCTTCTGGAGGAACTGAAGTTTTGTCTGATTCCGCAAATTTCCATTGATTATTATCTGGCCCACCCGGAGGTATATGAGCAGGAGCGGCAGTGGGTGTTGATGCTGGATGCGTGGTTTCGGAACCGGAAAGACCGGATACAGGTTCCGGAATCCATGAATGAACGAAGTTTTGAGATCTGGGGCAGGGAGAAGTTCCTGTCAAAGGAACAGGGAAGGAAAATTCTGAAACACTGCGGGATTTCGCCGGAAGAACTGAACCTGTATGAGACGACGGAACCCCTCTCTTATTATTCCCACACAAGGACGGTTCCCCAGAATCTGCTGATTCTGGAAAACAAAGATACTTTCTACAGTATGCGCCGCCATCTGATAAGCGGAAAGGAATCGATCTTTGCCGTTCCTGTCAGTACGCTGATCTATGGAGCAGGAAAAGGAATCCTGCGTTCTTTTCAGGATTTTGACCTTTGCGTGGAGCCCTATATGACAGACGGACAAAATCAGATCTGGTATTTCGGAGATCTGGACTATGAGGGAATCGGGATCTGGGAAAATCTGGCTAAAATGTGCAGGCCCGGCCGGGAGATACGCCCGTTTTGCCCGGCCTATGAAGCCATGCTTAAGAAGGCGGAACGGATCAAAACGCTGCCCAGGACCAGGGAGCAGCAGAACCGGAATATCAAGGATTCTTTTTTTCACTATTTCCCGGACGAGCTGTCCCGAAAAATGAAACAGATTTTGGAAGAAGATACTTATATACCCCAGGAAATCTTGAATATAACGGATTTTTGACAGTAACAGGAAGGATATCCCATGCAATATGATTTTTTGAAACATTTTCCCCGCCGCATGAAAAGCGTCGGGCTTCATTTTATGCTGATCCAGAACAGCATCCAGAAGACCACCTGGAAGCAGTATGGCTTTTCGGCCGGTGCGGAGCAGATCAACATGATCTTTGCGGTCCTTCTCTATATCATGGAGCAGTCTCTTAAGGAGGAAAACTGCACGATGGATGATATCGGGGCCTATATTGATACCGTCAATATGCAGCATTTCCATAAAAATCTGAACTATGATGCATGCAGACAGTTGGGGGACTTTATCGTCAATGTTATCCTGTGCAATGAAGGAAAAGCCATGTATTTTGACGGTTTTGACTTTGAAGAAAATGAATATCAGAACATGCATATCAGTTATGTGGCCAACCGCATTGTTTATGTGGATCAGGAATTTCGCCGCACTTCTTATTATCTGACCGATGACGGATATAATCTGCTGCTTTCCACTTTGGAAATTGAAAATAATATGAAGCTGACTGTCCATGAGATGATCTTTCAGATGCATCTGGAAAAGCAAAGCTATGACAAGGCGGTGGATGAGATTAAAAATATCTTTAATCTGCTGCGGATTCAGTTACAGAAGATTCAGGACGCAATGGGAAAGATCCGAAGGAACGCCCTGAACTATTCTGTGCGGGACTATGAAACGATCCTTTTGGAAAATCTGAATACGATCCAGGACACCAAACAGAAATTTCAGAATTACCGGGAGATGGTGAAAAGCCGGGCAAGGGAACTGGAAGAAAAAAATATCAATGTGCAGCAGCTCCTTCCCAAAGAAGAGGAGAAGCTGAACCATCTGCGGGAGATCGAGTCTTATCTGAACCGGACCATTGATGAATACCAGAAGATTTTAAGCAGTCATTTTGATTTAAAAGCGCTCTACACCAGGGAGCTGGAACAGCTTTCCCGTATGTCGCTGATCCGGCGTTTTCCCCTTCGGACCGGCCTGTACGATGAGGTATTGAAAGATGCGGATACGCTTGCAAGGCTGGATTATTTCCTGCGGCCCCTGTTCAATCAGGACGCGGACAAGGCCTATAACCTGAACAAAGCCTTTCAGCTTCAAAGGCCGTCCAGGAAGCGGGAAGAGTCGGACAGTGAGGAAGAGCTGGATTTTGATGAGGAGAGCTGGAGGCTGGAAAAAGAAAGACTTCTTAAGGAAAAACTGAAAAAATACGAAGGAAGCCTTGGGTGCCTTCTTCGCCACGCGTCCGGCAGGAAGGGAATCTCGCTTCTGGAGCTCAGAGACGGGCTGAATGAAAAGGAACAGGCGGAATTGATCCCCAATGTGGAGGTCTTCAAGGAAGTTATGGTGGAACTGATTAAAAACCGGGAGATCGACCTTAAGGATCTACAAAAGGAGCGCAGTGAATATATTCAGGAAAGCGCCGGTGATTTTCAGCTGAACGACATGCTTTTAAAGCTGGCCGACGCGCAGGAGGAGGCAGGACAGAAAAGGATTTTGCGGGTACATGTGTCCCGCATCGAAGACGGCAGTACCGTGGCTTTTTCCGGAATCCCGGATGAGGACGGAAAAACAAAAATGATCCGATGCTCCAATGTACGGATTCAGGTATTTCGGGAGGAATGATATATGGCATATGAACTGGATACGATAAAAACAAGTCAGGAGATCTTTTATTACCTGCTGGCCCATCATGAGTTAAAAGAGGAAGAGGAGACAAACCTCTACCGCGCCTACACAGAGCAGGAGGATGTGCAGAACCTGGTAAAGTCCCAGGGCGAGATCGCTGACAGTAGCATTGAACGCTATGGAAATGTCATCTATCTGATTCCCCGGGAGGAAAATGATTTCCTGGGGTTTTCCAAAGGACAGTTAAAGAATATCCTCTGCCGCTCCGGCGCTACAGATAAGGATTACTACCTGTCTCAGTTTGTGATCCTGACGCTTCTGGTGGAATTTTATGACGGACAGGGGAGCAGCAGTAAGACAAGAGAATATATCCGTACCGGAGAGCTGCAAAACTGTATTTCCGCCCGCTTAAAGGAAGGGGCGGAGCATATGGATGAGGAAGAAGAGGAGCGCCAGGGTATCGCCTTTACGGACATGCTGCAGGCTTATGAAGCGCTGAAGTCCGATGAACGGGGCTCCAGGGCGAAGACGACTAAGGAGGGATTCCTTCACTATATTCTGCTTTTTCTGGAAAAACAGGGGCTTGTGGAATATGTGGAGCAGGATGAGATGATCAAGACAACCAAGAAGCTTGACAACTTTATGGACTGGAATCTTCTGAATCAGAATAATTACGGAAGAGTTCTTAGAATACTGGGGGTAAAGAAAGATGAGTAAGATCAACGCAGTCCGGCTGATCAATGTGAATTACAATAACAATGCCATCCGCATCAGTGACGAGATGTTTCATTTTCACGGGGAAAGTACCCTTTTGTCTCTGCGAAACGGAGGCGGAAAGTCCGTGCTGGTGCAGATGATGACGGCTCCCTTTGTCCATAAACGGTACCGGGATGCCAAAGACCGGCCTTTTGAGAGCTACTTTACGACCGGAAAACCCTCTTTTATTCTGGTAGAATGGGTGCTGGATCAGGGAGCGGGATATGTGCTGACCGGGATGATGGTCCGCAGGAGTCAGGATCCGGAGACAGACAGTAATGAGGCGCTGGATCTTATGACATTTGTCAGCGAATACAGGGAACCCTGCCTGCAGGACATCTGTCATCTGCCGGTGGTGGAAAAAGGAGCGAAGGAGATGGTCCTGAAAAATTTTACGGCATGCAGACAGATGTTTGACGGCTGGAAAAAGGACGGCTCTCTTCGCTTTTTCTGTTATGACTGCGCCAATCCGGCCCAGTCCAGGCAGTATTTTGACAAGCTGATGGAATATCAGATTAACTATAAAGAATGGGAATCCATTATTAAGAAAGTCAACCTGAAAGAGTCCGGCCTGTCGGAGCTGTTTTCGGACTGCCGGGACGAGAAGGGGCTGGTGGAAAAATGGTTCCTGGATGCGGTAGAGAATAAACTGAACCGGGAGAAAAACCGGATGAAGGAATTCCAGAGCCTTCTGGAAAAATATGTGGCGCAGTATCAGGATAACCAGGTAAAGATAAAGCGCAGGGATACGATCCGGCAGTTTAAGGAGGAGTCGGCGCCCATCCGGGAGCAGGCAGAGAAATACCAGGCGGCGGAGCAGAAGGAAAAAGAGCAGATGCATCTTCTGGCACGGCTGATCGAAGAGCTGAACCGGCTGAAAAAAGCGGCAGAGGAGGAGTATCAGGAGATTCTTGCCCGGATGGACGGGATCCTTGCGCAGATTGCCCGGATCGAATACGAAAAGCTGTCCGGGGAATTCCACGGACTGGAGGAAAAGCTTCGCTTCCACATGAGCAACCGGGATATGATCGAGGCGGAGCAGGATGCGCTTCGGCGGGAAGCGGAGAAAACGGAACATAGACTCCACCTTCTTGCATGTGCCAGACAGCAGACCCATGTATCGGAAGCCCGGGCGGAACTTCTGGAGATCCGGCAGCGAATCCAGGTGTCCAGACAGGAGGAAGCAGAGCTTCGGCCCGAGCGGGATCAGATCGGCAGGACGCTGTTCGGACATTATGAAAGAGCGCTTGCAAAAACCGGGGAGGAGCTTTTGAAAAACCGGGAAGCATACGAGGAGCAGACTGCCCAGGCGGCGGCCGAGAAGGAAAAGCTGGCCGGTTATGAAATGTCTCTTCGGGAGGAGGCGTCCAGACAGGGAGGTTTAAAGAGCAAGGTGCAATCCTACGACCGGCAGGAGGAACAGTACAACCGCACTTACAAAGAGCAGCTTGCCCGCAACATCCTGGGGGAATATGAACCGGGAACGCTGGATATCCGAATGAAGACTCTGGAAAAAGAGACAGAAGAATGTATCCGCGGCCGCCAGAGGAAGAAAAAAAGACAGGAAGCGGTACTGGAGCAGCAGAAAATCCTGGAACGCAGCCTGCAGAATCTGCATACGGAGCAGGCGCTTAAGGGCGCACAGAAGGAACAGCAGGAGCGTCTGCAGCAGGATTATAACGGCGAACTGAAAGACCGCGGCATCGTGCTTCAGTACCTGGGGCTTCCCAAAGAAATGCTCTTTGAAACTGAAGAGATCCTGCAGGCGTCCGGCAGAAAATTAAAGGAGCTGGACAGCCTGCTTCTGCATCTGCGGCAGGAGGAAGAGAAGCTTAAGAAAGAGTACCGGCAGCTGACGGAAGGCCGGACGCTGGAGCTTCCGGAAGCACTGGAAACGGAGCTTCTGAATCTGGGTATGCCCCTTGTCTACGGGATGGAGTGGCTGAAGAAAAACGGATATACAGAGGAGGAGAACCAAAGGCTGGTGCGCAGCCATCCGTTTCTCCCCTATGCGCTGATTCTGTCAAAGAAAGAACTTGACAAGCTGGTGCGCCACACAGGGGAAGTCTATACTTCGTTTCCGGTACCCATCGTCGTCAGGGAGGAGCTGGAGGAGAAACCGGCTGGAAAGAACGGCGGCATCCTGGATCTGTCAGGCGTTCATTTTTATCTGTTATTTAACGAAAATCTGCTCAATGAAGAGAAGCTGCGCCTGCTGGTGGAGGAAAAAGAACTTGAGATCCGAAAGAAGCAGGAGTCCATTGAAATCCGTAAGAAAGAATACGACGAATATTACGGAAGGCAGGAACTGGTGCGTAACCAGTCTGTGAGCAAAGAACGGTATGAGGAAAATGAGGCATGCCTGCAGGCACTTTCCAGGGAGCTTCTTAAGCTGGAAGAGGGAATCCGCTCCGGCAGGGAAGAACAAAAGACACTGGAACAGGAACAAAAAACGCTGGAGAAGGAACTGCATGACTCGGAAAAAGAACTGGACCTTCTCCAGCGGAAAAGGAGTGATCTGAGACAGCTCTGCAAAGATTATGAGCAGTATGAGCAGGACCGGCAGGAGCTGGAGCGGTGCGGGCGCGCCATTGGGCGCCTGGAAGAGCAAAAAGGGCTGGCACAGACAAGCCTGAAGAAACTTGAGGAAAAACAAAAGACGCTGGATTATGAGGGAAACCGTCTGGAAACAGAGTGCCAGAGACTTAAGGAAAAGCGGCATACCTATGAAGGTTATGCAGAGAAAGAAAGCGGCGGGGATGCTCAGCAGGCCCTTTTAGAGCCGGCCGATGTGGAGCTTAAGGAGGCCAGATACCTTGCGATTACCGGCAGCATGTCCCAAAAGCTGCAGGATATGGAAGCGCAGGAAGGTCGCGCGGCGAAAAAATATGAATCTGCTGTCGAAGATCTGGAAAACCTGCGGCTGCGGTACCGGCTGGAGCCGGAAGCGTGGAAAGACACTTCCTATAATGCGAAGGAAGAACTGCATCAGGAGTCGCTTCTGGAAGACTGTAAAAAGAAGGAAAAACAAAAACAGGGGCTTCTGACGGAAGAGGTGAAATATATCGCCGCCGGAGAACAGCAGAAAAAAGACTGCATCAGACGGATGCAGGAAGTATGCGGCAAAGAAGAACCGCTTCCGAAACAGGAGATACAGGATCAGGATTTTGAAGCCCGGAAAAAAGAACTGGAATATCAGAAAAAGGAACTGCGAAGGCAGGAAGAGAAGCTGAAGGAGCGTCTGCAGGGCTGCGAGGAAAACCTGACCGCGCTTTCGGAGTATCGTGATTTCCCACTGGGTGAGCCGGTAGTATGGGAGCAGGAGATCTCGGAGATGAGCCGTCAGGAGCTGCGGGATTTTCAGGGAATCCGGATTCGGGACTACAGACAGAGTACCCGGTCCCGGCAGGAGGAAAAAAGCAGGCTTTCTGAAACACTGAACCGGGTGGTGCGCATGGACGTTTTTCAGGAAGATTTCTATCGGAAGCCGCTGGAAGCCATGCTGGCGCTGACCGACGAGGCGGAGCAGGTGCTGCGGCAGCTGTCCACGACGATTCAGTCCTATGAAAGCCTGATGGAGAAGCTGGAAGTGGACATCTCTCTGGTGGAGAAGGAAAAGGAGAAGATCGTGGAGCTTCTGGAAGATTATGTGAAGGAAGTACACCAGAACATGGACCGTATCGATGCCAATTCTACCATTACCATTCGGGAACGTCCAGTAAAGATGCTGAAAATTCAGCTTCCGGTCTGGGAAGAGAACGAGAATCTCTACCGCCTGAAACTGCAGGACATGATCGATGAGGTGACGAAAAAGGGGCTGCAGATCCTGTCCCGGAACGGCAATGCGCAGGAATATTTCGGGACGCAGCTTACGACGAAAAATCTGTATGATGCGGTGATCGGCATCGGGAACGTGCAGATTCGCCTGTATAAGATTGAAGCAGAGCGGGAGTATCCCATCACCTGGACGGATGTGGCGAAAAATTCCGGCGGAGAAGGGTTCCTGTCGGCTTTCGTGATCCTGTCCAGCCTGCTGTATTATATGCGCAAGGACGAGACGGATATTTTTGCGGACCGGAATGAAGGCAAGGTGCTTCTGATGGACAATCCCTTTGCCCAGACCAACGCAGCGCATCTTTTAAAACCGCTGATGGAGGTGGCGAAGAAGACCAACACCCAGCTGATCTGTCTGACCGGCCTGGGCGGCGAGTCCATCTACAGCCGGTTTGACAATATCTATGTGCTGAATCTGATCGCGGCCCGCCTGCGCGGCGGGATGCAGTATCTTAGGGCAGAGCATCTTAAGGGCAGCGAGCCGGAGACTATGGTTGTATCCCGGATCGAAGTGATGGAACAGCAGGAGCTGATTTTCTGATTCGGACAAAACTTTACCGTTTCCTGCCGTCTTTATGTAAATCGGCAGCGGGGGCGTTTTTATAAAAAATACAGCGGAGGTATAAAACCATATGACTGCAAATGAGAAACAGATGGCACAGCTTCAGTTTCTGTTCACGCCGGAGGGATTCCTGGTGGATCCGTCCGTACAGAATCTGAAACCAGAACATCAGAAATTAAAAGAACGGTTTGACAAGGATAAATTCGGGGCGCTCTATCAGGCAGGCCTGGAGGAGAAACCGGAGGATTTAAGCGCGTCCGCTTTCTTCCTCCTTCTGGTGGCGGACACCTTTTTCCGGGTGCTGACCAGCCTTCCGGAGCTGGAGGTGGCGAGGGAGGATGTGAAAACAGAGCCGTCGGAGGAAATCTGCCGGCAGCTTCTGGATGCGGTTCCCTTTGTGATCGGTTCCGAGCACCTGACGAAAAAATGGATTGGGCGGATGTTCGGAAAGCTTGCGGATATCTTCCGGGAGGAGATCCGGTCATACGACGGGACGGTCGCCATGTATCTGGCAGAAAAAAGTCAGCACCTGAGAGTCCCGGAGCGGATTTTCTTCCATCTCGTGGAGAGCAGGGAGGAAGCATATCCCTTTGCGTTTCTGGCTACCTATGCCACAAAGCAGGAAAACGGGAAGGTCCGGCATATGCCGCTGGAATATGCGCTGGTGGAATATAAAGACAACCGGACAAAGCTTTTGAATCTGCTGTCCTGTCTGAACCAGGCGGCAGAGGTGTCGGAGCTGATCTCCGGCTTTATGGAAAGCGGAGAGCTGTTCCATCCCCTGCGGCTGACTTCCGGGGAAGCCTATGAATTTCTGAAGCAGGTGGAAGAGATCGAACAAACCGGGATTCTCTGCCGGATTCCCAACTGGTGGAAGAAAAAGGCGGCGTCGGTCTCCCTGTCTGTCACCCTGGGCGAAGAGCGGCCTGCCATGCTGGGATTTGACACGCTGGTCTCCATGCGTCCGAAACTGATGGTGGACGGAGAGCAGTTAACAGAAGCGGATATCCGGAACCTGCTGGCACAGACGGAAGGCCTGGCATTTCTGAAAGGGAAATGGGTGGAGGTGAACCACGAAAAGCTGAAAAAGCTTCTGGCAGAAATGGAGGAGTGCCAGGGGGAGCTGACGCTGATGGAAGCACTGAAACTGGAGCTTGGGACGGCAGAAGAGACGAAGGATGCCGGACCGGTAATTACCAACGGGGCGTGGCTTTCCTCTTTGCTGCAGAACCTTCGAAGCCCCGGAAAGATCCGGAAGCTGGCGGCACCGAAGAGCTTTCAGGCAACCTTACGCCCTTATCAGAAAAACGGTTATACCTGGCTGAACTATATGAACGAGCTGGGCTTCGGGGCCTGTCTGGCAGACGACATGGGCCTTGGAAAGACCGTGCAGGTGCTGGCGTATCTGGAGCGGCTCCGGACAAAGGATAAAGAGGCGAGGGTGCTTTTGGTCGTTCCGGCTTCTCTGATCGGAAACTGGCAGAAGGAGACGCAGAAATTTGCGCCTTCCATGAAATGTCTGGTGCTGCATGGAAAGACGTCCGCCGTACTGGAACAGATGCTTAAGGAACAGCCGGTATTTCTTACCATCACCACATACGGGATGGCGTCGCGGATGAAGGAGCTTCAGGAGATTTCATGGACTTCCGTGATTCTGGACGAGGCGCAGGCGATCAAGAATCCGGCGACAAAACAGACGAAGGAGATCAAAAAGCTTTCCGCCGGCATGCGGATTGCGATGACCGGTACGCCCATTGAAAATGACCTGACCAATCTCTGGTCCCTGTTTGATTTCCTGAACCGGGGGCTTCTGGGAACACCGAAGGAATTTCATGAATACTGTAAAAACCTCAGTGACCATCCGGAGGGCTATGCGAAGCTGAAGATGATGGTGGCTCCGTTCATGCTGCGAAGAGTAAAGACAGACCGGAAAGTCATTGCGGACCTGCCGGAGAAGCTGGAGAAGATCGACTATGTCACCATGTCGAAAAAACAGGTCGTGCTGTACCGAAAGGTGGTGGCGGAACTGGAGGCCATGCTGGGAGAACTGGACGGAATGAAGCGCAGAGGCCTCGTACTGGCGACGATCGTGAAACTGAAGCAGATTTGCAACCATCCGGACCAGTATCTGGGGCAGCAGTCCTTTCTGGAGACGGAGAGCGGGAAGCTTCAGATGCTGCGGGAGATCTGTGAGACCATCTATGAAAAGCGGGAACGGGTGCTGGTGTTTACTCAGTTTAAAGAGATCACGGAGCAACTGGCGGATTTCCTGACGGGAATCTTCCATGCAAAGGGTTATGTACTTCACGGGGGGACCAGAGCGGCGAAACGGACGGAGATGGTGGAAGCCTTTCAGGGAGAAGATTATGTGCCGTTTATCGTTCTGTCCGTGAAAGCCGGAGGGACCGGACTGAACCTGACAAAGGCAAGCCATGTGATTCATTTTGACCGCTGGTGGAATCCGGCGGTGGAAAATCAGGCTACAGACCGGGCATTCCGCATCGGACAGACGAAAAACGTCATGGTGCATAAACTGGTGTGTCAGGGAACCATAGAGGAAAAGATCGACGCCATGATCGAGTCGAAGAAGGAGCTGGCAGAAAATGTGATCGGCTCCGGCGGCGAGAAATGGATCACGGAACTGGGCAACGAAGAACTGATGTCGTTGTTCCGGCTGAGTTAAAGACAGGGGGCAGAAAAACATGAGCAGATACTGGAATGATACATCTTATTACAGCCAGCCGACTACGTCAGAGCTTCAGAAGAACTCTGCGGAAAGCCGAAAAAAAGCAAAGAAGAGCGGAAAAATGCTGGAGCCGGTGATTATCAAGGGCAGATCCATCGTAAACAACTGGTGGGGCAGGGCATGGTGCGACAATCTGGAGCAGTATGCCGACTATGAGAGCCGTCTGGACCGGGGAAAGCGCTATGTCCGGACCGGTTCGGTCATTGACCTGAAGATTCAGAAGGGAAAGATCCAGGCAAGAGTACAGGGAACCAGAAAGACTCCTTACAAAGTGGAGATCCGGATCAGTCCTTTGTCTGAAGAAAAATGTCAGGCAATTATTAAAAAATGCGGCAGGAAGCTTCAGAATCTGGAAGCGCTGGTTGCCGGTGATTTTCCGGAGGATATGAAGGAGCTGTTTCAGGGTAAGGACGGACTGTTTCCGTCTCCCAGAGAGATCAGCTTTGGCTGCAGCTGCCCGGACTGGGCGCTTATGTGCAAGCATGTGGCAGCCGCACTGTACGGTGTGGGGGCGCGCCTGGACGAGCAGCCGCTGCTGTTTTTTGAACTGCGGGGAATCGATGTGGGACGCTTTATCGATGTGACGCTGGCCAATAAAGTGGAGGCGATGCTTGCCAATGTGAATAAACCCAGCAGCCGGATCATGGAGGATGCGAGCACGAAGGAATTATTCGGGGTGCTGTAGAAAGACCGGGAAGATATCTGAGAGGCTCCTTTAAAATTTGCTGTGGTTCTGAAGATTACTTTATGATAGAATAAATTATCCGGGTTATGATAGAAAATAAATACAGGACAGGGAATATTCGTACTTAGGTAATTGTTAAATGATTTTCTCCTTTGATGTGGATAACTACCCGTTTTATAAAGAAGGAAAACAGGTTATTATTCAGAATTATTTCTGAATTGACAGAAAATATCTGATTTCAGGCATATTTTAATAAGCCTGAACAAGAATTATGAAAACTAAATATTTTTTCAGGCAATTAACGGTTTGAGGCTTCTGATATATTGTGGATAACTCATGCGGTATGCAACAATTACGGTAAGCTGGCTGGCAATCCCGGCGAGGAATACATCAGCTTTCGTAGTGGTATGGTTCCGGGTCTTTCTCCCGGCGACGCACATGTTGGTTTTGAAGTGATTGATGGCCCGCTCCACGATCATCCTTATCTTGTAGAGGGAATTCCATTCATCAGAATTCCGTTGAATACCTGGGAACATGCGGAAATCCATATTTTCGTAAGTATAAGTGGTACGTCCCTTTTTGGCAGTGCTGCATGGTTCCGGGCAGTCGCAGACCCACGCTCCGCTTACCATGTGGACTTTAGGGCAGATCCATTTGTCACGGTCAGAACGTCCTTTTTCATGGCAGTGCCCGGCATATTTCATAACAAGGGTGCTGTCCCTGGGACAGGTGGGATAGCCGTAAATGTTATAGCCAATTTTATTAAGAGAGCTTTCATTCCTCGGGTTATAAGGAATCAGGGCTTTGGAAAAATGGAATTCATCTTTAAGGAAACCGTAAGTTTCGATGGTATCAAAAGCGGAATCACCAGGAAAGGTATCGGGGTGAAAACCGGGGTGCAGGGTAAAGAAATCAGAGAGTACCGGTTTCAGGGAAGAAGAATCACCGATAGATTTATCCTCGTCAGGGGAATCAGATTTCTTTTCCACGGGCATTTCCGGATGGGCGGCCTTAAAGTCATCGTCGAGAAAAGCAATGTGTCGGACAATACCGAGGCCGTTGGTGAGAATAGCAAACTTATCTGCATAGCAGAAATGGCCGTTAATGTAGAGCTGTTTGGCATCAGAGCAGGAAGCAGCCTGGGAGGGCATAAGGCCGTAGGCCATCTTGTAAGGATCAACATCAGGATTGTCTTTATAGTAAGTTTTGAGACGGCTGATGAGGGAGTTAAGGGTTTTGGGGTTGTTTTCAGAGACATAAAGCTCAATGCCGGAAGTATCGAAAGTAAGCATGCTGGCAAGGGATCTGTCGATAGCCTGGCAGATGGGTTCAGTGAGATCTACCATGCGCTGGAACATCAACTCAATATAAGGAAGAAAGCCCTGCTTAAAGCGAGTGAAGAGAGGAGCGTCAGGCACTTTGGAAAAGCCGCAGAAATCCCTTAGTTCCTTACAGAGGGAAAGAAAGAGGATGAGCAGGGAATCAGTAGGGATGGAAAAGATCTTCTGGAGGATCAGGGCAGAGAGGAAGCCTGTAAGTGGATAGAGGCGCTTACGTCCGAGGGAGTGGTAAAAAGCGTTATGAAAGGCAGAAGGGATGAATTCGGAGATATCAAAATGCTCCTCAAGGAGCTGGAAAAAGGAAGGGGTATCGTCAAAGAAAGAATCCTGACAGTCAGCAAAGGTTTCTTTTAAAGAGATCTGATGGTATTTAACAGACATAAATTTTCTCCTCCGTTTGTGTGGAAATGATTGTTGGTTAGCTTAATTTTACCATAAGCGGAGGGAAAATTTATATAAAGAAGGCAATAAAAATCAGTAAAATCAAAAGGTTTGGCAATTTAACAATTGCTTAAATATTCGTACTGGAAAGGAGAGTGATTTTATGATGAACAAAACGTTCAACATAACAGCAGACTGCAAACCCAGTCTGCATTATATGGTGGATATTCACTCTCGGCTGGAACAGATTAAGGGGTATGTGGACAGAGGCGAATATCTGTCAATCAACCGCGCCCGCCAATATGGGAAGACAACGACGCTTCGCGCACTGGATGAGTATTTAAAAAGCACATATTATGTAATCAGTATGGATTTTCAGATACAGATGAGTGATGCGAAATTTCGCAGCGAGAATGCATTTTCAGTGGCATTTGCGAAGGCATTTGTCCGTATTATGCAGCATCTGGATGTGGTGTTTCCGGAAAAAATGGAACAGAAGATGAATCATCTGAAAAAGGCAACACAGGAAAGCCGGGAGGATCTGGAACTGGTAGAGCTTTTTCAGTATTTGAGTGCTATCTGTCGGGAATCTGACAGACCTCTGGTGCTGGTGATCGATGAGGTTGACAGTGCAGCAAATAATCAGATATTCCTTGATTTTCTGGCACAGCTGCGGGGATATTATATTGACAGAGACCGGTCTGCCACCTTCCGGTCTGTGATTCTGGCGGGCGTTTATGACATCAGGAATCTGAAAAGAAAATTCCGGTCAGACGAAGCCCATAAGATGAACAGTCCGTGGAATATTGCGGTGGATTTTAAAGTGGATATGAGTTTTTCCACAGATGAAATTGCAGGAATGCTGGAAGAGTATGAAACGGATCATGCAACGGGAATGAATCTTGTAGAGATGGCCCGATTGATCCATGAGCATACATCGGGGTATCCGTTTCTGGTGTCAAAGATATGTAAGTTGATTGATGAGGAAGTGGCAGGGAGTGAGAATTTTCCAGATGTGAAAGAGGCGTGGACGTATGCCGGATTTCTGGAAGCGGTAAGAATACTTCTTCTGGAAAAAAATACGTTGTTTGAATCTATGGTGAACAAACTGTATGATTTTCCGGAATTAAAGGAGATTATTTATTCCATCCTGTTTATGGGAAAAGAAAACTCCTACAATGCATTGAATCAGGCGATTGGAACAGCGGAAATGTTTGGTTTTGTAAAAAATGTGAATGGTATAGTAACCATTGCAAATCGGATTTTTGAGATGGTATTTTATAATCTGTTTTTGACATCAGCGGAAAATCAGAATACGGATATCTACAAAGCGGCAATACGGGATAAAAATCAGTTTATTTATGCCGGACATTTGAATGTGGATTTGTTATTGGAGCGCTTTGTGGAACATTTTGACGAGCTGTACGGGGACCGGCCGGATAGATTTAAAGAGGAAGATGGAAGGCGGTATTTTCTGTTGTATCTCAGGCCGATTATCAATGGCACAGGAAATTATTATGTGGAATCCAGAACCCGAAACATGGAGCGGACAGATGTGATCATAGACTATCGGGGCAAGCAGAGCATCATTGAGCTGAAGATCTGGCGGGGAAATGCTTATAACGAGCGTGGCGAAAAGCAGCTTATGGAGTATCTGGATCATTATCATCTGAAGAAGGGATATATGCTGAGCTTTAATTTTAACAGGAAAAAGGAAATCGGAGTGAAGCGGCTGATTCTTGGGGATAAGGTGTTGGTTGAGGCGGTTGTGTAGAAGATATTTTAATCAACTATAATAAAGTTGGTCTAAAAATGAATATCCATGTAGTCCCGTAAGATAAAGGGAACTTTGGAATTTCCTCTTTAAATTAGCTGTAAACAGATGATTCAAGTTATTAGCGTCAATACTGATATTTATATTTTGAAATACACCGGAAAGAGATTATAATTATGGCGGAAAAAATTGAATCCTTACCGGAAGCCAGACTTCTCTTGATGTCTTTGCGTTCGGTTGGGTATACTGAGGAAACAGCAATTGCTGATATCATAGATAACAGTATTTCAGCAGATGCAACAGCTATACATATAAATTTTAGTTGGGATAAGCAGAAAATTATTATATCAGATAATGGCAAAGGCATGAACAAAGAATCGCTTATTCGAAATATGCGCATTGGTTCTGCAGATCCAGCAAAGATTCGAAAAGTTAAAGATCTGGGGCGATTTGGCATGGGAATGAAGACGGCAGCATTTTCTCTCGGAAAGCGATTGACAGTAGTTGCGAAATCAGACGGCAACTATTCCAATGCTTCATGGGATCTTGATGCAGTTACGGAAATTGGTTGGAAATTATTGATTCAAGAGGATAATGAATTAGCTGAGTATTACCCGTTGATTAAAGACGAGGGTACTGTTGTTATCATTGAAAAACTTGATCGCCTGATTGATAGTACTAATCTCTCAAAGTCAAAGAACAGATTTTATAGAGTGATAGATAGGACAGAGAAACATATCAGCCTTACATTTCATCGTTTTATAGAGGAAGAAGGGATTTCTTTTTATTTGCAGGGAAACCCCATTATAGCATGGAATCCGTTTATTCTTGAGAACAGAGCCACGGAAGAAAAACCGGAAGAATACTGTTATTCTGACGATGGAAATCATCTAGTTGTTATTCAGCCATATATTCTTCCGCACAAAACAAAATTTGCATCAAAAGAGGATTATGACAAAGCTGGAGGTTTTAAAGGCTGGAATTTTCACCAAGGTTTTTATGTTTACAGAAATAAGAGGCTTATTGTATATGGGACATGGTTTGATTATGTCAAAAAGGAACCTGCATATAATCTTGCAAGGATTAAGCTAGACATCACTTCGGACAGTGATGAACTGTGGAGCATTGATATCAAGAAATCAACGGCATCTCTTCCATTGTTTGTTAAGGATACCATTGAACATATTATCGATGTAACGGTTGAGAATTCTGCAAGGGTTTATAATTCACGTGGAACATATTCAAGAAATAGTACTGTGCCCAATTTGAGTTATGTATGGGAACAGTGCAAGGTAAACGGAAGATATATATTTCATATTAACAAAAAGCATACATTGTTGACCAAGATAAAGGAACAATTGGATGATTATGGGAGAGAGGCTTTAGCGGCATATCTTGCTCTTGTAGAAAATTTTGCACCATTTATGATGTCTGGCGTGACAGAAACACTCCAAGGCGCAGGTGATACTCATAAAATGAATATATCTTCCATAGAATATCGCACTGAAGTTAGTGAATTGAAACAGTATATGGACTTATTTAAGGAACAAGGATTTACAAATGAGGAAATCAGGACTACTTTTTTGGAAATGCCTAATTACAGGCATTTGAAACAGATAATCCTGCAGATGACGGAGGACGAATCATGATGCGACTACCAGATGGATTGAGTAAATCTGAAAAAGAATTATATAAAGCAATATTTACAGAATGCGATGAACGGATTAGGGAGGGATTGGCTATTCAGGAAGCGATACAAAACGTGGTAACCAAGTATGCTCGGATTGTTACAGATGTGAAGACTCTTAGGCTGTTCCTTCAGTCAGAAATTACTGTGTTTTCAGATCCAACGATTGCAATCACAACAGAAGAGGTTAGGCAAGACAGATGGTGGGATGAACAGAAATCGAATCCTTCTTTATTAAGAGAATATTGGACCAGATATTATGACTATATGTGCCTTAAGCCATCATGGAGCATACGCGCAATAAATGACATAGATGATTCTACAGATAAAGTGATGAACGCTTTATCCAATCCACATTCTTTGATTGAAAAAGAACGCATGGGATTGGTGTTTGGATATGTACAATCTGGAAAAACAGCACATTATATTGGACTGATTAACAAAGCATATGATGCCGGATACAAGATCATTATTGTTTTGTCCGGTATCCATAACAGTTTGAGGAGCCAGACGCAGGCACGAATAGATGAAGAAGTGCTCGGATATGAAACGAGCATAGAGTACTTGCAACACGGTGAGATGGAAAAAAATCGTATAGGTGTTGGCGTTGGGAGGCAAAACGAAATATTGGGGACCATGCTTCAGTCGATCACCACTCGTGACGAGAAGGGAGACGTAACAAAGAATACAATTGGTGTAAATGTAAATCCGCCATTTTTGATTGTTACAAAGAAAATAGCTACTGTTCTTAGGAATGTTATTAAATATTTTGAAAAAAGTCCAATAGCAGATTCAGAAAATGGGAAAAAATTCATTCCATCTGATTATCCTGCATTGATTATCGATGATGAGGCGGATCAGGCTTCCATAAATACGAAAGAAACTAGGGATAAAGACGGAAATTATTTGGATGAGTACAATCCTTCTACCATTAATGGACTTATAAGAAAGCTGCTTATGCTTTTTAAATGCAGGTCATATGTAGGATATACAGCAACGCCATATGCAAATATTTTTATTGATCCTAAAATTTTGGACAATCCGTTTGGTAGCGATATATTTCCAAGAGATTTCATTTTCAAGGCTCCAAGATCAAGCATGTATGTTGGAGCACGGGAGTTTTTCGGCTTAAATGGAGATGAAACGACTCCTGTTATGCCTTTATACAGAAAAATAGAGAATGGTTCAAGCTATCTTGGAAAAGGAAGCAAAGCAGATGATCTGATTGGTCCGATACCGGAAGATATGAAAAAAGCTGTCAGATATTTTGTTGTTTCAACAGCATTAAGAAATTGTCGCGGGCAGGCTAATAAACCTAATACTATGCTGATTCATATTATTCGTTTTGTAAACCAACAAAATCAATTGAAGAAAAAAGTCAAAGAATATTATGAAGATCTTGAGAACCAGATTCGTTATGGGGACTTTGAGATAAAGGAAGAATTGAGAAGTATCTGGGAAAATGATTATATTCCGACAACAAAAAAGATGAAACAGTATTTTCCGAGATATATGGATGGGTGCAATGACATTTCATGGAATGAGATATGGACGGAGATTGTCAGACTTGCAACTAAAAAAGAGATTACCATATATAGTGTAAATGGAAAGAGTAAGGATTCTCTTATATATAAAGATCATGAAGGAAAGACCTTTAATGTAATTGTTATTGGTGGAGACAAATTGTCCAGAGGCTTGACACTTGAAGGACTTACCATTAGTTATTTTACAAGAGGATCCAACACATATGATACTTTGATGCAAATGGGACGTTGGTTTGGTTTTCGACCGGGATATTTGGATGCATGTAGGCTTTTTACAACGAGTGATCTTTATGGAAAATTCTCGCATATTTCTATGGCAACAGAGGATTTGGCAGAACAGTTTGAATACATGGATGAAGTGGATCAAACCCCTAAAGATTTTGGACTCAGGGTTGCGACACACCCGACTTTACTTATTACAAGCCGTAATAAACTAAGAAGTGGAATAGAGACAAAACGTGATTTCAGCTGTAAATTAAGCCAGACCAGAGTATTTGATATTGATGGAGAAACCTTTGATCATAACTTTGAAGCTGTTGAGGTGTTGCTTAAGTCTATTGGTAAGCCTATTACAGCAGAACAATACAAAGATGAATTCCAAAAGGAAAAACCAGGAAGCCACTACTTCTGGAGAAAGGTCTCTGGGCAATTAGTCGCGTCGTTCTTTGAAAATTATGAAACTTCTGCAATTGCTTCTAGGGCTAATAGTAAATATATGGCGGATTATGTCAGAGAAATGAATCGGGTAGGGGGATTAACTGATTGGACGATATGCCTGATTAACATCCGGCAGGAGAGCAGAAACGATTTTCAGATTGTAGGGCTGTCGGTTGGAGCAGGTATATACAGAAAAGAAGGCAGTGGGGTGGACTCTGGTGCGGATGGCACGGTATCTATTCATACAATGACATCTGCTGGACATGAATACTATGACTATACAGAGTCATTGGATAGGAAACGTGAAGAACTTAAAAGGAAATTTGAACTTGAGAGAAAAAGAGGAATAAGCGAGAGGATTAGAAGTGCTACCAGGGAGTTCAGCAAAGGGCTACTGTTGCTCTACCCAATTGCTGATGCAGGGAAACTCCGTGAATCTATGGACGGTCATAAAACACCGTTTGGTTTTGCTGTAGTATTCCCAGATAGGCATGGAAAAGGAGAGTTGAAATCATACCGCTTAAATGAGATTGCAGTGGAGAAAGATAACGATGAGCTATACAACTGAAATGTACACATCTATTAAAAAAGATATTCAAAACAGACAAAATTTTTCAGGCCATAATGCCAGTCGAATGTTGGAATATAATAATGGGATTATTATGGTTTTTTCTATCGAGACTGTTTTATTGAGAAGAGAGGCTTATATTTCACTTGCTAATTTTCCAGAAGGAATTCAGTTTCCTAAGTGGCGAGGCGTTTCAATAGATATAGCTCAGCTTCCAGTATATGGAAGTGACAGGTATTATGTGAGATTTGTTCAACTTCCAGAAAGTGAAGATTACATTTTTGAAATTGTTGTAGAAGATTTAAGGCAAGCTGTTGCAAGACTCCAGAGTCCGGAAAATGGTATAAATGTAATAATTGACATATTAACAAAGTGGAAACAGTTCTTTCAGTTGGAGAAAAAGCTTGTGATGACAGACGAAATGCAGGAAGGCTTATATGGAGAACTGACCTTTCTTGAAAAATCACTAACATCGATAGGAACATCATCTGTAGCAAATTGGGTAGGAGGAGAAAAAGAAACGCATGACTTCTATTTTGGTAGTAATGCGGTGGAAGTCAAGACTACTTCCAGAAGGGAGCCTTATAGTGTACAAATTACCAGTGAATATCAGTTGGATTCCAAAGATGTAGATGGTAGATTATTTCTTTATGCAATTGCATTAAGAAAAAGCAAACAGTCTGGTGAACGATTGCCGGAGATCGTTTCGAGAATACGTGATAGGCTGATTGGGGATTTCTCTATGAAAATGAGATTTAATGACAAGCTTCTACAGTATGGATACATAGATGGTATAGAAGAATTATATTTAACAGGGTTCCATATCAGAGACACATATGCATATGAAGTAAAAGACAAATTTCCCCAAATTATTAGAACTATGCTTCGGACTGGTGTGTCTAAAGTGACCTATGAATTATCCCTATCACAGTGTACTCCTTATATTTGTTCTGAAGAACAGTTAATTCGAGTATTAAGGGGAGATGGAGTGTATGGTTAGTAATAGGATTTTAGAGTTTTACACAGAAATAAGAGAAGAGATTATGAGTAGGGTAAAAAATAGGGAATATGAGTCAACTAATGCTGCTTTCAAAAATGTGTTTATCTCTTATTTGGCGGAAACTGGTGATACATCCGTTGCTGACTGTGTTTTCCTTGATTTCAAGAAAGATGCAGACAAAATGCGGTTGGACGGCTATGCTTATAGTGAGTATTTTCATTCCCTAACACTGCTGATCAGTGTATATGAAGTTAAAGATAATCCTGAGAAAATGAGAAAAACGGAAATTGACAGGCAATTGAAGAAAGCCTTAAAATTCTATAAATATTGTAGCACGGATTATTTTAAGGATATGGAAGAATCTGGTGAAGGGTTTCAAGCATTTGAATTTATAAATGTACATAAAAAAGATATCGAAACTGTGACAATTGTTCTTATAACAAATAATGAAGCAATTCCATTTGTTCCTGCAGATACAAAAGTGGGAAAGGTAACGATTAGATATGACGTGTGGGACATTGAAAGACTTTACAATGCAGTGTTCACAGGTGAGAAGGTCTCAAAACAACTGGTTGTACGGTTGAAAACAAAATACAAGGCACCGCTGACTCTCATTCGTGTTCCTGCAGTCAATGAAATATATGATTGTTATGTTGGGGTTATTTCAGGAGAGTTGCTTGCCAGAATTTATAAAGACGAAGGTCAAGATCTGATTCAGAGGAATGTAAGATCGTTTCTGCAGGCTACAGGAAAGGTAAATAAGGGTATCAAGAATTCACTTGCTACTGAGCCGGAAATGTTTATGGCATATAATAATGGAATTTCCACAGTTGCGGACAATATTGTTGTAGACGAGGTTTCTCATGGAGATGTAGTGATTATTAATGAAATAACCGGTTGGCAGATTGTTAACGGAGGCCAGACAACAGCATCAATATATAATGGGCTTCAAAACAAATTGAATCTTGCAAATGTTTTTGTGCAGATAAAGCTTACTGTCATAAAAAAACATGATCAGGATAACGAGATTATCCATAATATATCTCAATACGCAAACAGTCAGAATAAAATTAATATGTCGGACTTTAATGCAAATGATCCCTATCATGTTAGAATGGAACAGATATCACGTTCCACATTTATTCCGGTTGAGAGAGGAAAAGGAACTGACCAATGGTTTTATGAGCGTGCTCGAGGACAATATTTGGTTGAGTTGGGCAGGCAACCAACTCTAGCTACAAAGAAGCAGTTCAAGGCAAGATGTCCCAAAAATCGTTGTTTGTCAAAAACAGTTGCTGCAAAATGTATGATGGCGTGGATGGGGCACCCGAATATTGTAAGTAAGGGTCTTGAAACAAACTTTATTTACTTTTCAGAGAAGATTCAAAAGGGAGAAGTGCCAAAACCTTCTGTACAGGCATATACTGAAATGATTGCGCAGGTGATTTTGTTTAATACAGTAGACAAAATTATTGCCCATGCCAAATATGGCGGTTTTAAGGCGCAACAGGATTATTACACGGTAGCATTGATTGGTAAGTATTATCGCGAGCGTGTGAATTTGAACCAAATCTGGAGGTTACAAACACTTTCAGATGAATTAATAAGAATAATTCCAGAAGTAGCTGATTTTGTGTGGCAGCATTTTCAGAATCCAACTGTTCCGGGAGTAAATACAGGGCAATGGTGTAAGAAAGAAGAATGTTGGGAGCTTTTGCAAAGCCGTTTTGAGAGTAGTAAATTATATAAGAGGAACGAAAATGTACAAGGTAATTGACTTGTTTGCCGGAGCTGGTGGATTGAGTCTTGGGTTTCGGCAAACCGGACAATTTAATATTGTTATGGCGGCAGAGAATAACTTAAATGCAAGAAATACTTATTCTTATAATCATCAAAATACAGAAATACTCAATGATGTTAAAGAAATTGATTATAAGAAGCTACGGCGTAAATATGGTGCAATCGATGTAGTTATTGGAGGGCCGCCATGTCAGGGGTTTTCGAATGCAAACAGACAACGTGCAATAATTAGCACGAATAATGGTTTAGTAAAGGAATATGTAAGAGCTATTATTGATCTAAAACCATCCTTGTTTGTGATGGAAAATGTCAGTATGCTGAAGTCTGATATTCACCGTTTTTATTGTACTGAAGAAGATGATAAAATGCTCCATCGTTTGCAGATTTCGTGTAGAGACGATATTCTGGAATTATTAAAACCATTTCAAGGTTTTGATGTATTACTAGAGAGTATAAAGGAATCATTTCGGGAATATAGAAACTATCTATGGAATGAGGAGTTTTTTCATATGGTTAATATTTTATTTAAAAGAATCAATAATAAAGATAAGTTTAATGGTTCCTTTGAAAGATATAAAAAACGTCTTAGAAAGTATGCGAAGAGTGAGGAACGGTGTATTCCAGAGGATAAAATAGGAGAAGTATATGAAAAATTGTATGCTGCTTTGTTGGTGGACTATAAGAATCCTCACGAATCGGAAAAATTGATTGAAACGATAAAAGTATCAGTCAGTTTGCAGCGGATGTATGTGAAGTATGCAGAATTGAAAAATAATAAAATCGACATAGGAGAATTTATATGGGATAAAGAAATCTGTGTTAGACTACGATCGTATTCTGTATTGGATTATATTAAGAAAACTCTTGAGCATGATTTGTTTCCATACAACATTGAATGTACAACATTAAATGCTGTACATTATGGAGCTCCACAGAGAAGAGAACGTTTTATTATAATTGGTAGCAGAATTGGTGAGAAACTTCAAGTGCCAAATGGAACTTTCACAGAAGAAAATTATCGTACGGTTCGTCAGGCAATAGGAGATCTTGAGAATATTAAAACTTCTGTTGACCAGTTTGCTAGTGGAATTCCTCTTGACAGGATAGATTATGGTGATAATGATTTATTGAAACTTCTTCGGGACAGTGATACTTTGAAAAATCATTTTAGCACTGCCACAGGTAATATAGCACAAAAACGGTTTGATGCACTTGAAGAGGGTGGCAATTTTCATACACTTCCTGAAGAATTGAAAAGTACATATTCAGATGGCAAAAGGACACAAAGCACAATTTACTTAAAGTTAAAGTATGATGAACCATCAGGGACCGTTGTTAATGTTAGAAAGTCTATGTGGGTTCATCCAGCAATAAGTAGAGCTTTAAGTGTAAGAGAGGCAGCAAGATTACAGACGTTTCCAGATAGTTTTGTTTTTAAGGGAACAAAAGATTCTCAGTATCAACAAGTGGGAAATGCTGTACCACCTATATTGGCGAAAGCTATTGCTGATGCTGTTAGGAAATATCTGGATTCACATAAAAATGTTCCAGTAAAGGACAAGATTCTTATTGAAATAGATACAGACCCAGAGGCAACACAGATGGAAATTGCCCAAAGAGTGGGAGTGTCTCAGGCAACAGTTAGTATGAAACTAAAAACAATGAATAGTGAGGGTTTAATCGAAAGGGTTCAAATTGATCAAAAGAAGAGCGTATGGTGTGTAAAACGATAGATTTGTCGGATAGCAATTATACGGCTAGTGAAATTGATAAGGAAGGAGATGAATAAGTGCTGGAGAAAAGAACAGGAACTAAATGGAGCCGAGATGAAACTATTTTGGCATTTGATTTATACTGCCGTACACCTTTTGGAAAAATTAGTCAATGTAATCCTGAGATTATTGAGCTTGCTAAGTTGCTTGGACGTACTCCTGGATCTGTAGGATTGAAGATGCATAATCTTGCACACTATGATCCGGAGTTGAAAAAAAGAAATGTAACAGCTATGGCACATGGTAGCAAGCTTGATGAAGAAATTTACATTGAATTCTCAAGTGATTGGACCAATCTTTCCTATCAAGCTCAGATTATACGTGCAAGGATGCAGAATAAAAGTCTCTCTGAGATTATCGATTTTGGTGATATTGATAAGATGCCAGCTGGTCAATACCGTGAACAGATGATGAAGGCTAGGGTAGGACAGTATTTTTTTAGAATGGCAGTATTGAATTCGTATGATAATTGTTGTTGTATTACGGGATTAAAGAGTCCTGAGCTTATTGTTGCAAGTCACATTAAGCCATGGAAAGTGAGCGATGAACATACAGAGCGAACGAATCCATGCAATGGATTATGCTTAAATTCTTTGCATGATAAAGCATTCGATAGAGGGCTTATCACGTTGGATAAGAATTATAGAATTATTATCTCTAACAAGCTAAAAGAAATGGAAATGGATACAGGTACAAGAAGATGGATTATGGGGTATGAGAAATGTCAAATAACGCTTCCAAACAAATTTTTGCCGGGAAAAGATTTCATAGAGTATCACAATGATGTGATTTTTCAAGGAGAATTATGTGGATAATTTGACAGTAGAGCAACGTCGTAAGAATATGCAGCATATTCGTTCTAAAGATACTAAAATTGAAAAGGCTCTTAGAAAGGCTTTGTGGAGTAAAGGGTATCGTTATAGAAAAAACTGCAAAAGTGTACCAGGAAAACCGGATATTGTGTTTACAAAATACAAGATAGCAATATTTTGCGATGGAGAATTTTTTCATGGTAAGGACTGGGAAGTGCTTAAACCACATTTGGAAATAAGCAATAATAGTGAATATTGGATCAACAAAATTTCACGAAATATACAGCGTGATGATCAAATAAACAAAGAACTTTTATTTCAAGGTTGGACTGTAATTCGATTCTGGGGAAAAGAAATCATAAAGAACACGGATGAGTGTGTAAAAGTAATCGAAGAAACTATTTTCAATTTGAAAATAGAAGAGACAGAAATCGATGTGGATTAGTTGTAAAATGAAAAAAGGAGGATGACGATGCATTTGAGATTACCTATCAACTGGATGTCCCGATACGGGAAGATATTTACGACTATATCAGAGGAGAATAAGACATGAAAACCATAGAAGTAGTTGCCGCCATCATCACACACAACGACCAGATCTTTGCTACCCAGCGCGGTTACGGAGAATTTAAGGACGGCTGGGAATTTCCAGGCGGAAAGATGGAGCCGGGGGAGACACCGCAGCAGGCGTTGGTTCGGGAGATCCGGGAGGAGCTGGATACAGAGATTGAAGTCGGCGATCTGGTGGAGACGGTAGAATATGACTATCCGAAATTTCATCTGACCATGCATTGTTTTCTGTGTACGATCCGGTCCGGAGATCTGGTTTTAAAAGAACATGAAGCGGCGAGATGGCTGACCAGAAAGGAGCTGGATGATGTGGACTGGCTTCCTGCGGATGTAACAGTTGCTGAGAAATTAAAAGAGATCATGAGGAAAACAGTATGAAAACAAATGACAGGTCAATTGTAGAGTTGATGAAAGAGATTTCTACAGGAAAAATTCAGCTTCCGGATTTTCAGAGAGGATGGGTGTGGGACGATTATCGTATCCGGTCGTTGATCGCAAGTATTTCCAGCAGCTATCCGGTGGGAGCAGCTATGTTTTTGGAATACGGAAATCAAAATATTCGTTTTAAGTATCGGACAATTCAGGGTGTAGATGTGCAGAATATTGCTCCCTCCGAATTGATTTTGGATGGACAGCAGAGACTGACTTCTATTTATGGTGCGATGTATTGTGATGCTCCCGTACATACAAGAACTGATAAGGGAAAAAAGATAGACCGATATTATTATCTGGATATCCGAAAATGTCTGGATGAAAATGCGGACCGGATTGATGCAATTGTTTCGGTTCCGTCCAATCGGGTTATTACATCAGATTTTGGACGGAAAATAGAACTGGATTTGTCTACCCCGGACAAGGAATATGAAAACCATATGTATCCTCTTAATATTATATTGGATTTTGCAAAGTCACAAACATGGCAGCAGGGGTATTTGCAATATCATCAGCTAAATCAACAGGTATTTATGGAGTATACCCGATTTGGTTCTCAAATCACAATGCCGATTATGCAATATACAATGCCTGTTATTTTGCTGGGGAAAGAAACACCAAAAGAAGCAGTATGCCAGGTGTTTGAAAATGTGAATACAGGCGGTGTATCTCTGACAGTATTTGAACTGGTGACAGCAGTTTTTGCCATGGATGATTTTGAATTGCGTAAAGATTGGGAAAACCGTCAACAGGCATATTTTCATGGAGATATTTTGACAAGCGTAAGTGCGACGGATTTTCTTGCGGCGTGTACGTTGTTGTCTTCCTATAAAAAGGAGAAAACAGTCAGTTGTAAGAAAAAAGATGTTTTAAACTTAACTTTGGAAGAATATAAGAAATATGCGGACTGCCTGTCGGAAGGATTTGTAGAAGCTGAAAAAATGCTGAACGAGGAGCGGATTTTTGCCAGTCGGGATCTTCCCTATACAACCCAGTTGATTCCTTTGGCTGTGTTATGTACGCTGCTTCAGGAGGGAGGCAGGATTAGAACAACTATTGTGAAGGACAAAATAAAACAATGGTACTGGTGTGGAGTATTTGGAGAAATGTATGGTAGCGCCAATGAAACGAGGTATGTTTCGGATGTAGTTGGCGTCATGGAATGGCTGTCTGACGAGTCTAAAATACCAAAAACCGTTCAGGAGGCATATTTTAATCCCGTGCGTTTATTAAGTTTGCAGTCTCGGTTGAGCGCAGCTTATAAAGGGATTATGGCTTTGATTTTGAAGAACAGGAGTAAAGATTTTATCAGCGGGAGAGAGATGGATTTTACCGTTTATAAATCGGATGCAGTGGATATTCATCATGTGTTTCCTAAAGATTATTGTGTAAAGGCCGGGTATCCCAAAAGTAAATGGAATTCAGTGATTAATAAAACACCTCTTTCCTATAGAACGAATCGAGAAATAGGAGGTGTGTCTCCAGGTAAATATTTATCTAAAATTGAGAAAAAGGGACAGGTCACGGAACAGGTGCTTAACTCTTATCTCGAATCTCACTGGTTGGATGTTGTATATTGCCGTCAGGATAATTTTGATGAATTTATTGTAAATCGTGCGTCAAAACTTTTGGATGCAATTGAATCTGCAATGGGAAAACCAGTCCCGGGAAGAGACAGTGAAGAAGTGGTTCAAAATTTTGGAAAAGGATTATAAAAATTCATATCAAGCGGATTCTGGAAGATTACTTTAAACATGTGCGGTGAGTCCGGCGGAAGAAGAAAGTCTTCCATGTTAGACATAAAGGGAGCCGTTGCTCTATAGATGATGATTCATCTGTTTTGCAACGACTCTTTTATTTTTTTGCGATTTTATGCAGATTATACAAAATCATAAGATATAATTTGGATAATTTAACAAAAATATAAAAATATATTGCGTATTACATGTAATATGTGATATATTGTAAACACAAACAAAGCCAGAGAAGTTCATGAACGGGTTTTTGGATGGCAGTGCGGATATGTCGCGAAATATTCGCCGCAGGAACGATGAGTGCAGGCCCGGCCGGGTCTGATGCAGAAATTCAGGAGGCAAACAATATGGATACAAGAAGCTTATACACACCGTTAAAAGAAGAAGGACTTACGACTCTTTTGATCCGCTATGACTGGAAGACAGACAAGGGTTATATGTACGCGGCGAAAGAATGGGAGCCGGATATCAAATGGAGCGACTACGGAAAGACTTTTTACACGCAAAGTCTGCTGACGGAGAATGACGTGCGGCTTGGCAACCGGGAAACCAGAGCGCTTTATGAGAAATATGGCCTTGGCGATTATGTGGAGGAGATCTTCGGTCTTCTGCGGGGCGGCAAATTCTTCGGGCTGGACTGCTACTACAATTCTCAGAAAGACTGGAGATTCACCGCGAACCTCCACAACTACGTCCTGGGACACAACAATAAAGAACAGTCCATCTATACAGGTGGTATCCGCCGCCACGAAAAAGACGAACCGGAGATCGACGTAATCATCGACGGACTGAATCTGGGCCGCGCACAGAGCCATAAGAATGTGGCGTCCGGCATTCCGTACGGCGGAGGAAAGATTACAGTCATGGCGGAGCAGGTAGACTTGAACAACAAAGACGAAATCGGATTCCTTTCCTATGCGCTGGACCGCTGCCGTTTCTTCACCGGCCCCGATATGAACTATCCGGTGGAACTGGCCGATGCCATGAACGAGTACACCAGCATGATCTGTGCCGGCCTGAAAAATAATCCCATCGGACCGTCCGGCGGACCGACCGCGTGGGGTGTTACGGCAGCCATGAAGGAGGCAGTGAAGTTCAAGTTCGGCAAAGATACGATGAAGGGCTTGAAGATCGCCGTTATGGGTCTTGGCGCCGTAGGCTTTCCACAGGCAGAATATCTGCTGGCAGAGGGTGCGGATCTGGTTGTCTGCGATATGAACCCGGAAGTGATCAAAAAGCTCAAAGAGAAGCATCCGGAAGCGAAGATCGATGTGGTCGATGTCAAAGATATCCTGACCGTGGACGCAGACATCTTATGCCCCTGCGCCATCGGCGGGTTTATTACAGAGGAAGTCATCGACAACTTCAAATTCAAGATGGTATTCGGAGCCGGCAACAACCAGCTCCATGCCAAGAACAAAGAAGAAGAGATCGCGCTGGCGGAGCGCATGGCTGCAAGAGACATCCTGTATCAGGAGTGCTGGGTGCAGAATATCGGCGGCGTGATGTGCGGGACAGAACTTCATCTGTACGGCGAGAAGGCAGACAAAGATGCGCTTCTTAATAAAATTGAAAAGGTCTGCAGCGAAAAGACCAGGGTGAATCTGAAGGAAGCGGCAGAGCTGGGTATTACTCCTACCGAGAATGCTTACCGTTCCGTAGAGAGCAGAATCTACATTTAAGCATCTAAAAGGGGGTTACTTATGGAAGAAAAAAGGGGAAGTTTTGGATCAAGGATCGGATTCTTGCTGGCGACGATCGGATTTTCTGTCGGGGTCGGAACATTGTGGCGTTTCCCGTATATCTGCGGGGCGTATGGCGGGGGACTGTTCCTTCTGACATACATATTTTTCATGATCGTGATCGGCGTGCCGTTGTTTACCGCGGAGGTTTCCCTGGGTATGGCATCCCGTAAGACGCCTGTAGGCGCCTATCAGACGCTGTCAGGTAAAAAAGGCTGGGGGATCGTAGGTCTGTTCAATATGGTGTGCATTGTGTTGGTGGCCGGTTATACCATTCCGGTCTACGGCTGGATCATCAACTATATCATTGCGACGCCCATGGGAACTTTTACGCAGATGACCAGCACAGAAGTGGCGGATTATTTTGGGTTCATGTCCGGCGACTATGTGCGCGTGCTTGCCATGATCGCCGTCAACTGTGTACTGACCATGCTGGTGGTCCGTAAGAATCTGCAGTCCGGCATCGAGAAGATTGCCAAGATTTTGCTTCCTACACTGGCAGTTATCATGATGGCGATCGTGGTCATCGGACTGATGCAGCCGGGAGCCATGGAGGGAGTTAAATTCCTCTTCGTTCCGGATTTTGACAGTTTCAGCGGAGAGACAATCCTGACAGCGTTGGGACAGACATTCTTCTCTTTGGGCATCGGCATGGCGGTTGCGCTGGTGTTCGGAAGCTGTCAGAAGGAAGGCGAGCTGAACGCGGTGAAGAATTCCGTCATTGTAAGCTGTGCGGTTATCTTTGTAGCGATTCTGGCCGGTCTGATGATTTTCCCGATGGTAACTGCATTGGGACTTGAGATGCAGGCGGGCCCCGGACTTACCTTTATCGTCATGCCCAATGTGTTTAACGTCATTCCGGGCGGACGGATCTGGGGGACACTGTTCTATGTGGCATTCTTTATCGCTGCTTTTTCCTCCGGCATCGCCGGCTGGGAGGCGATCATACAGTTTCT
Organism: Lachnospiraceae bacterium UBA7182; assembly: GCA_002491115.1. Lineage (GTDB taxonomy): Bacteria > Bacillota > Clostridia > Lachnospirales > Lachnospiraceae > Hominiventricola. Next base: position 127,859 of record DKVI01000074.1, read on the forward strand.
GATCGATCAGTTGGTCTGACGAGAGGAAAAGCGCTGGTGGGGACTTTGGGGATTGTACTGGTCATCGGTATCCCTGCCACCGTATCAGATCCGCTGTTCAACTTTTTTGACATGCTTACCAACAATGTGTTTTTGACACTGGGTTCCTTCTTTATGTGTATCTTTACAGGATGGATCTGGGGCATCGACAAATTTGCGGAGACGGTCGGCATCGCGGAAAATCAGGCATTGACACGGGTTCTGGGATTTGTGATCAAATATCTGGCGCCTCTGGTCGTGATCGTATTTTCACTCTCCTTATTCGGGATTATCTGACATGCGGCGGACGGGAAGAACCGGAAGTTCTTTCCGTCCGAACCGCATCATCTGCAAAGAGAAGGGAAAACAGTATATGAAAAAAGAACTGATATTTGTAATAAATCCTGGCTCTACTTCCACCAAAGTGGCTTTGTACGACGCGGAAAACCTGAAAGACGAGCTGGAATTGAAACACAGTGCAGAAGAATTGAAAAGTTTTGGTAGGATCAATGATCAGCTTGCGTTCCGTCAGTCGGCTGTGGAGGATTATCTGAAAAAGCAGGGCGTGCAGCTTTCGGATCTGGCGGCGGTTGCCACAAGAGCCGGTGTGGTAGGGCAGTTGGAGCCGGGCGCTTATCTTATTGACAAGACGTTTGCAGACCGGTCTTTGCATTCACAGACGCCCCATCCGGCTAACCTGGCGCCGGTGATCGGATATACGCTGGCAAAGAATGCGGGAATCAGGGCGTATGCATACGATGCGGTCTGCGGCTGCGGCGTGCCGGATAAAATGTATACGATTACCGGTGTGCCGGAGCTTGAACGGGCCTTTTTAACCCATGTGCTGAACAGCCGGGCAGTCAGCATCGCCCAGGCAAAGAAGGACGGCAGGAAGCTGGAAGAATCCACATACATTGTTACGCACCTGGGCGGCGGTATCACGACCAATCTGGTATACCACGGCAGGATTCTGGACTTTGTGGGAGACGATGAGGGCGGACTCTCCCCGGAGCGCTCCGGCGGCGTTCCTGTCAGACCTCTGGTAAAACTGTGCTATTCCGGAAAATTTACCGAGAAAGAGATGCAGAGCAAACTGAAAGGAAAGGGCGGAATCCTTGCATACCTTGGGACCAATGATATCCGGGAAGTGGAACAGCGCATTGACGCGGGAGACGAATATGCCCGGCTGATCTTCGAGACCATGGCCATGCAGATCGCCCGGGATATCGGATCTCTGGCGCCGGATGTCTGCGGCAGGATCGATAAGATTATCCTGACAGGAGGAATTGCCAGATCCGTGCGGTTTACTGATCTTCTGAAGGAGCGGGTCTCCTTCCTGGCGCCGGTGGCGGTGATACCGGGAGCCTTTGAGATGGAAGCGCTGGCAGGCGGCGTGCTCCGGGTGTTGAGAGGCGAAGAACAGGTGCATGTATTAAAGCCGGAAGAGTGAGGAAAGGAGAAAGCGTATGGTATTTCACAATTTTACGGAACTTCGGGCGTCCCTGGGCCGGCAGGAAAAGAGGACCGCAGCGGTGGTCTGCGCCCATGATGAGACAACCCTGAAAGCGCTGGAACAGTGCAAAGATCAGGTCAGTGCGGTCCTGATCGGAGATGAGAAAAAGATCCGGGGGCTTACGGATCTTCCGTATGAAATTATACCGGAAGAAGACATGCTGACGGCGGCCCGCAAGGGCGTTGGACTTGTCAGGGAAGGAAAAGCAGATTTTCTGCTGAAAGGAAAACTGGATACCTCCCTGATCCTGAAAGCCGTGGTTGACAAAGAACACGGCCTGCGCACCGGGAGGCTGATATCCCATCTGGCGTTTTTGGAGCTGCCGGGCTATCACAAGCTGGTGGTGCTCACAGACAGCGGCATGGTTATCCGTCCGGATCTGGAGCAGAAAAAGGAAATTTTGCTAAACGCGGTGGACACCCTTCACAAGATGGGGTATGAGGAACCAAAAGCAGGACTTCTGGCTGCCGTTGAAAAAGTCAATCCCAGGATGCCGGAGACGCTGGACGCCGAAGAACTGACGAGGCTGAGCCGGGAAGGAAAGCTTGCGGGCTGCTATGTGGAGGGACCTCTGTCCTATGATATTCTGATGAGTCCGGAAAGCGCGAAGAAAAAAGGTTATGAGAGCCGGATCGTGGGGGATGCGGATATTCTGATGGTGGGAGACATGGCCACAGGCAACATCCTTGGCAAAGCGCTTACCATAACCGCAAAAGGAAAGATGGCGGGTATTATCGTCGGAGCCGGCGCTCCGGTGGCACTGACGTCGAGAGGCTCGAAGCCGGAAGAGAAAGTAAATTCAATCCTTTTGGCCGCCGCAGGCTGCAGATAAAGGAAAAGAGGGGGAATCGTTGTGAAATCAGACAGGGAAATCAAAAACAGAGTGTATCTTGGCGGTCCCGGAAGCGGAAAAAGCGAAATCGCCATGAATACGGCCATTTGGCTTGCCAAAGCCTGTCCGGGCAAAGTGCATCTGTTTGATCTGGATCAGACCAAGGCGCTGCTTCGGGCAAGAGACGTGCAGGAGAAACTGGAGCGCGCCGGAGTCGTGCTGCATTATGAGAGACAGATGACGGATGAGCCGGTGCTGACAGGAGGCGTGGCCGCATATATGCTGGATGCGGATACACAGGTGGTTCTGGATGTGGGCGGCGGAGAGGCCGGCGCCCGTCTGATCGGAGGATTTTCCCATCTTCTGTCAAGAGCGGATACAGGCGTCTATTATGTGATCAATCATTATCGGCCCTGGAACGATGAGATCCTTTCGGTAGATCAGACGCTCTCCTCGGTCCTTCGGGCTGCCAGAGTACAGCAGGTTCATTTTCTGGCCAATCCTGCGCTGGGCCCGGATACAACGGCAGAGGAAGCTGTAGAGGGAATAAAAGCGACGCAGAAAATGCTTGGCCCTTATGCGAAGCTGGAGGCCGGATATGTCCTTGCTTCTTTGTATGAAGCGGTGCGCCGGCAGATCCGGATTCCCCTGTATCCGCTGGAATTATGCGGCCAGGCTTTTTGATAAACGATCATCTTATTCATAAATCAGGAGAAGAAATATGGCGGAAGTGACAATTCGTAAGGAAAGCTGTAAAAGCTGTTTATATTGTGTGAAATTCTGTCCGAAGAACGTGCTGGAGGCCGGAAATCAGGTGAACTCCAAAGGATACCTGTATGTCGTCCCGGCGCGTATGGAGGACTGCACCGGCTGCGGGACCTGCGCGGGCATGTGTCCGGATGCAGCGATTGAAGTCTATAGATAGATAGAACAGCAGCGGTCTCAGACCGTTGCAGGAATCAGGATAAGGAGATTATATGGCGAGGAAATTTATGAAGGGCTGCGAAGCCATAGCGGAAGCGGCTGTCAGGTCCGGGTGCCGTTTTTTTGCCGGATACCCGATCACACCGCAGAATGAGATCCCGGAGTATTTTGCGAGACGTCTGCCGGAGGTGGGCGGCGTGTTCGTGCAGGGAGAAAGCGAAGTGGCCTCTATCAATATGGTATACGGCGCTGCCCAGACCGGAACGAGGGCGATGACTTCCTCTTCCAGCTGCGGCATCAGCCTGAAAAGCGAAGGGATCAGTTTCTGCGCATCGGCGCGTATTCCCATGGTCTACTGCAATGTACAAAGAGGCGGCCCCGGCATCGGTGCGATCCAGCCGGCGCAGCAGGATTACTTTCAGGCTACCCGTGCCAGCGGAAACGGCGGCTTCCGGATGCTGGTATTTGCCCCGGCGACGGTGCAGGAAGCCGTAGATATGACCTATGCGGCGTTTGACTATGCCCAGAGAGACCGCAATCCGGTACTGATCCTGGCGGACGGCGTACTGGGGACAATCATGGAGCCGGTAGAGCTTCCGCCCATGCGTCCGGAAGAAGAAGTAAAAGCGCTGAAAGAAGCCCTGTCCGACTGGACGCTGACCGGGCATAAAGCAGATCAAAAGGCGCTGATCCTGCCGGGAGGATGGGCAGGACAGGAAGAACGCTGCAAGAGAAATGCCAAAATGTATGACACCTGGGAAAAGGACGTTCAGGTGGAAGAGTACGGGACAGAAGACGCGGAAGTGATCCTGACAGCCTACGGAATCTGCGGAAGGATCGCCAAATCAGCGGTCCGCATTTTAAGAGAAGAAGGAGTGAAAGCGGGTCTGATCCGTCCAAAGACCGTGAGCCCGTATCCGTACGCGGCTTTTGACCGGCTGGATTACGGGAAGGTGAAGGCGGTCTTGTCTGTGGAAATGTCCATACCTGCTCAGATGGTACAGGATGTGGAACTGGCAGTCAAAGGAAGATGCAGGATACAGACCTGCCTGCGCTCCGGCGGAGAGATCATGAGCCGCGAAGACGTCATCAAAGCGGCCAGAGGGCTGGCGGCCGCAAAATTCTAGTATAGTTCAATTTAATTAGA
>DKVI01000022.1 GCA_002491115.1 Lachnospiraceae bacterium UBA7182
TGTACTTTTGACACCCACATCATACTATGGGATTGCCGCATAAAATGATTGAATCGTTTGGTTATAAATATATTTTTGAAAACAACAAAAGTTATCTACAGCTTTTAAATGGAATTTCTGAATATATTATTTCGGCAGATTGTTATCAATTTAGTGATTATTCAAAGTACGCAGCATCAAATTTTAGTGAGGAACATAAAGCGGAAATTAAAGAAAAGCAATTTCCAATAGATTGTCAAAATGCTTTTAAAATAGGAGAGAAACTGGCATTATATGTAAGTAATCAAAGCACGACAATCTAAAAAGCAGTTCCTCACTTATAGTGAAAAGGTTAAGTGTTTTTCCTGTGGTTTTGATATGAACGATATGTTTAACCCGACTTCAACAGGGCATTGTTCATCAACTGCCTGTGCTTTAGCCATAATCTATCATTCCTTTCACAGTGTCAAAAAAGATGCTTTATTTCAAAAAAGTGCGTACTTGATTTTGACCTTCCTTAATGTTAACGTCAGTATACCAAAATTGTCAAGGAGGTTTTGCAAATGGTCATAGACAGCCACGAACATATCATGTTCCCGGCAAGAATGCAGTTGGATAAAATGGACGAGGCGGGAGTGGACAAAGCGGTATTATTCGGCGCTGTGCCTTTGGGGATGGAGCTGGAAGAAGCGGAGAAGTGGATTGACACACAGATTACTTCCAATTTTCTGTATGGAATCGGAGAGTTTACACCCAGCAGTGAACAACAAATCATGCAGTTGGAAACAATCTTTCAGGCATTGAAGAACACAAGGATTTATCCTGTTTGGGTACATACCTTCCATCCGGTCACCATGAACGGGATAAAACGTTTAATGTCGCTATGTGAAAAGTATCCTGGCATTCCTGTTATTTTTGGACACCTGGGCGGCTCAAACTGGATGGATGTGATTAAATTCGCAAAAGAGCATGATGATGTCTACTTAGACCTTTCGGCTGCATTTGCTTCCATTGCTACTAAGATGGCATTAGCTGAACTGCCGGAGAGATGCCTGTACAGTTCAGATGCCCCTTATGGGGAACCGTATCTATACAGGCAGCTCATTGAATTTGTCAGTCCGGATAAAAGGACAGCGGAGATGGCATTGGGGGAGAACATATACCGGTTACTGGAATTACACTAAGGATGTGGAGGAGATTCATTCCGCAACAGTGGCTACGATAGGGGCGGACGGCCATCCCCAGACCCGTGTGATTGATATGATGCTCTGGGATGATAAGGGCGTATATTTTTTGACGGCCAAGGGGAAGGAATTTTATAGACAGGTCATGGAACAGCAGTTTATCTCGGTTTCTGCGACGAAAGGAAAGGTAATAATGGAAAAGCTGTTTGTGGGCTATGTGAATGCAAGGCTGGACAGTTACCTGATGATGCTGGAAATATCATAATCCATTCATACATTCGTTCTATAGAGGATGATTTTCTGTGAAATATGCTGTATAATGGGAAAAAGATTAGAAGTTTACGGAGGTGCTATATGAAATATAAAGTTAAGGTGACGGTGATTGACAAGAAGCTGTACCCTGAATTGCAGGAAAAGTATTGTGCTGATCCAAATTCTGGTGTATGTCCCTGCTACAATGTGGGAGACGAATTTATCTTCGAGAGGGATGAGGAAAAGGATCATTTCTGGCATGGCGGACTGAATACGCTTGTGAAAACGGACGCTGACCCCGATACTGTAGCAGGCGGGCCGAAGATGCCACATTGTTCAGAGGCGTGGGACGCGATTGCGCGGTACATTTATGCGGGGCTGCAGGGCGGTTCGATCATGAAGGGCTGGATGAAAAAAGAGAATGAAATGATAGCCTGCTGTTCGGATGGAACAAGGCCGGTTATCTTTAAAATTGAGAGAATGGATGTGGAGGGATAAGCTGTGAACGAGATTATTAAGGCAATGGAGGAACGCAGGAGCATCCGTAGATTCAAGCCGGAGATGCCTGCTAAAAAGGAATTGGAGCAGATCATTGAAGCGGGGCTTTATGCTGCTAATGGAATGGGGAAGCAGGCGGCCATAACGGTTGCTGTTACCGATAAGGAGGTCAGGAATAAGCTTTCTGCTGCTAACTGTAAGATTGGGGGCTGGAAAGAGGGATTTGATCCATTCTATGGTGCGCCGGTGATTTTGATTGTGCTTGCAGATAAGAATTGGGCGAACCGTGTTTATGATGGGAGCCTTGTTATGGGAAATATGATGCTGGCGGCGCATTCCCTTGGGTTAGGGAGTATTTGGATTCACAGAGCAAAAGAGGAATTTGAGACCGGGGAATGGCAGCAGTTTCTTTCCGATATTGGTGTAGAGGGTGAGTGGGAAGGTATAGGCCATTGTGCGGTTGGCTATATAGATGGAGAGATTCCCGAAGCTGCAAAGCGTAAAGATGGCAGAGTTTTCTGGGTTGAATGACCTGCAGGTTTCGGTTTTTAGCAGAAGTAAATTCTGCTGGAAATTTCTTTCCTGTGTTCGGTCGGGATGGGGTTTCTGGTGGTTCTGTTCAATAACCAGATTATGCGCTATTTTGGCAGCAATGAGCTGGCTGTTTATGGCGTGGCGGGAAATCTGTTCACCCTGATTCAGACTTTCAGCTATGGCATTGGAAATCGGGCTGTGTGCGATGGGCATTGCCCTGTTGCTGCCTGTGCAACGGGTGAAACAGTCTTTGACCGTATCATTGCTCCACAGCTTTCTGCTGGGTGCAGTATTCGTGTACCTTTTTCCGGCTGTCTGGGGAGGGATGTCTATCTGGTATGTGATGCTTTTTGCAGAAATGATTACGGCGGCACTGGCGATTCTCATGTTTTGGAAAGAGAGGACTCCACATCTTTCACCGTGATCAGAGAATCACGCTGCAGATACTGCATCGCTTTCAATGCGTATTTGTGTGCCTCCTCGCTGGAGCCTGCGACGGCATCAGTGACTACTTTAAAGTGATAATCGTGCTGATGGGCGTCAACTGCCGTATAGTGGATGCAGACATCTGTCAGGCCGCCGATCAGGTAAAGGGTATCCACATGAAGCCCTTTCAGCAGGATTTCCAGGTCTGTGCCGAAGAATGCGCTGTACCTTCTCTTGGAGATCAGATATTCTCCCTTCACAGGATAGGTGAGCCTGGCATAATCCGTGTAGGGTGAATCCTCCAGGCAGTGTATTCCCTCAGAGCCATCCAGTTCCCGTCCGAAATCCACCATGTCGGGCCTGTGGACTTCCTTGATCTGGATGACCGGAAGCCTCCTGGCACGGAACACATCCAGCACCCGTTTCCCGTTGCGGATGCAGGTCCAGGCGGGATCATCCATATTGTCTTCTCGCATGTCCTTAAAATCTTCCTGCTGGATGTCGATTACAAGTAAAGCGCTTTTTTCATCAATTTTCATCGTTCTTTTCCTTTCTGGTTGTTTTAAAAAATTTTGTTATCAGTACAAATCCCAGTAACGAAACGACAGATTCCGTTATTGGATAAGTAAGCCATATACCAGTCATTCCTGCAAGTTTTGACAGGAGAAATGCCATGGGCACAATCAGGATAAGCCCTCGTAAGAGGGACAGGATATGGGCCGGAACCGCTTTTTCGATGGAAGTAAAAAATACTGTCAGGATGATATTGTACCCCACAAAGGGATTGGATATAAAATACAGTTTTAAGCCTGTGACGGCAATTTGCTGCAGGGAAGGGTCTCTTTCATTGTTGAAAATGGCGGTGACAGGCCCGGCAAACAGATAGATGACCAGATACACGATACAGGAGAGGGGCAGTATGGTCATTATGGCATAATGCAGTACTTTCCTTACCTGTCTTTGGTCGCCAGTTCCGTAAAACCGGCTGAGCAGCGGCTGGGCACCCTGGGCGATTCCGGTATACAGCGCCACGATCACAAGGGAGATGTTCGCAATCACGCCATAGGCCGCAACCCCCGTATTTCCATTTAAGGTCAGGATGATGGCATTGAAGGTGATGATGACGATCCCGGAGGAGACATGCCCGAACAGGGATGGTCTCCCGAATATCATTTTCCGGCTTTATCGCCCACAAAACAAAAACAGCGCCGGTCCCTTCTATCTTCAATGGCCTAACGATAGAAGGACCGGCGCTTAACTCTTTACCCGGCGGCAAAGAAACACCAATTCATATTGTTGATATACTATCACTGTTTTACAGGCAAGTCAAATATTTTTTCTGTTCTTCGGTGTAGGTCTTCGGTATCGCTTGTGAGTAACAGCCTACGCATTTTTGGCGTGAAAGCACCAGCCGTATATAGTTTAGGATGCATAAGCATAGATTTTTAACCAAGAACAGGGATTTCAATCTGCACAATGTAATCTTCAATCTGGTCAATGACATTTTCGTTAATTCCCATTTCATAGGAAAATCCATAGTAGGTTAATTCCTGTATTCCATGACTCCGGGCGGCCCGAAGCAGCCTTAACTCCGGTTCCAGCCTGTATGTATAGCCTTCTTTTTATGGTAAAACATGGATTGTTTTTGCCTTTTTGCAAAAACATTATGCAAAAAGTTGTATTTCCCATTCGTTGTATTTTCGTGATTCGTTCTATATAATTTTCCTTAGAATCGTTTGGCAGAAAGGAGGAAGACTTATGGCACTACTTTATATTAACGCCCGCTGCAAACAAATATTGAATCTGCTGTTATCCCAATCAAAATATATAACAACAGAACAGATTGCGGCGGAGATGAAAGTGTCCAAACGGACCGTGTATTACGATATCTGCAAGATCAATTTATGGCTGGAACAGGCAGAACTTCCCGCTCTTGAGATCGTCCGTGAAAAAGGGATTCTGATTCCCCATAAAGAAAGAATGCAGATCCAGGAAATGCTGGAATCAGACGAGCATAAACAGGTTTATATTTTCTCGCCGGAAGAACGGGTGAAGACCATTATCTGCTGTGTGATCTATAAAAGTGAAGGAGTATATCTGGAGCATCTGATGGATTGCTGCGAAGTCAGCAGAAATACGATCTTCAACGATTTGAAAGAAGTGGCCCGCTGTCTGGAACAGTATGGCCTGAAACTGGAATATCAGGCAAAGAAAGGATATTATCTGACAGGTGATTCCATGCGGGTCCGGGCGCTTTTTATTTTGTATTTTAATGAAATGACGGCGCTGTTCAACGGCGGGGTGATCAGGTTTTTTTGCAGGGAAGGGATAGAAGAGTATTATGAGAGATTAAAAGAAATAGAGAAGTCGCTGGGCGTCAGTTATGTGGACGGGGCGCTGCTTTCTCTGGCTGCCCTGCTTCCGGTCATGTACCGTGACAAAGGCCAGCTCCGGCTGGAAGGACTGAAAGAGACAGAAATTGCGAAGACAAAAGAGTGTACTTTGGTCAGGCAGTATTTTCCTGATCTGGCGGCAGAAGAACAGGTTTACCTGTCTTTGCATCTGTTGGGATCACGGGTCAATATTGTGCCTGACGATTATTTTGAGAGCAATTCCAAACAGTATATCCATGATCTGGCCAGAACCCTGATCTCGGATTTTGAGAAAGTCGCCTGCATTTTCTTTGAGCAGAAAGAGGAGCTGGAACGGGCCCTTTTTATTCACCTGAATACGTCCATGTACCGCTATAAATTCGGGGTGCAGATTGGAAATGTGATCGGCAGTGACGTGATCCATGAATATCCGGAACTTTTTGCGCTGACCCGGATTGCGGCGAAGAAACTGGAAGAAAACATCGGTTTTCCGATTCCGGACGGTGAAATCGCGTATCTTGCCCTGCATTTCGGCGCGTTCTTAAAGATTTCCAGGCGTGATAATGACAGGCTGCGTATTATGATTGTCTGTGTCAACGGTATATCCACAGGTAATATGCTGAAACGGGAAATCCAGAAACTGCTTCCGTTTGCGGAGATCGTTGATGTGCGGGCAGTTGTGGATATGGTGAATATCCAGAATATTTGTGATTTAGTCATCTCGACCGTGAAGATCCATACGGTGGTTCCGGTCATTACAGTACATCCGATCCTGACGGAATTTGACCGTAATATCATACTGAATCACCGGGTAATCGCGCCGAAAAGTGTGGCCGCCCAATGTGATCGGCTGTTTCAGGTGGTAAAAAAATATGTACAGCCGGAAGAATATGAAAATCTTCTGAATGATCTGACTGCTTTTATCCAGGATGGAACAAAAGAGACGGAACGGGAAGGAAACCAGGAAAATGATCTGATGAGCATCCTTGACGTTTCCCGCATCCATATTTTTGAAAATGCTCGTTCGTGGCAGGACAGTATCCGCCTTGCAGGGCAGTGTCTTTTGGATTATAAGAGTATTGAGAAGAGATACCTGGATACGATCATCAGCCAGTTGCAATATTATGGGCCTTATATGTTTCTGACCGAAGACGTGATGCTTGCCCATGCAAAACCGGAGGACGGCGTAAACTGTCTGGATTTGTCTTTAACTGTGTTTCGTGAGCCTGTGATTTATTCCGGCTTAAGGAAAGCCAGGCTGGTTCTGGTTCTGGCCGCCGAAGACCAGGAGAAGCATCTGAAGATCCTGCAGGATATCCTGTTGCTTTTAAGCAGGCCGGAGTTCATAAGCCGTGTGGAAGCATGCAGTTCATCCGCAGAAATTTATTACCTGACCAGACAATTATTGTCATAAATCCTTTTCTCCATACAGTTCTTTGCATAAAGCAGATACAATTTCTGGACTTCTATTCGGAAAGGCCGGATGGTAGGATAACATCAGAACGAAGGAGCCGGGGCTTAACCGGTATCCGACAGAAAAAGGAGGGAACGTATGGAATTATTGAAAAAAGAAAATGTGCAGATCTGTGATGCCGCAGCCAATTGGCGGGAAGCAATCCGGATTGCGGTAAAACCCTTGGAAGAGCATGGATATGTGGAATCCCGTTATAAGGAGGAAATTATCTCCAATGTGGAAAAAATGGGACCTTATATCGTAATTGCGGAAAACATTGCACTTCCTCATGCCAGACCGGAACAGGGAGCGTTAAAGACGCAGATCGGAGTGACTTTGTTCCGGAAGAATGTGGTATTTGAAGGAAAAGATATGCCGGCACGTCTGTTTGTCACGCTGGCGGCAAAGGATTCTAACAGCCATCTGGACGCGCTGATGGAAATCTCGGAACTTCTGTCGGATGAAGCGACCGTAGAGAAGATATTGAATGCGCCGGATAAGGAAGAACTGTATCAGTATTTTGCAAATTAGAGAAAAGGGAGAAAAGGATTATGCTTATTGTATTGAATTTTATTCAGCAGGTCTTGTCTACGCCTGCCATATTTGTAGGGCTTATCGCACTTCTGGGATTGCTGCTTCAGAAAAAAGATGCCCAGACCTGTTTTAAAGGGACAATTAAGACTATTTTAGGATTCATAGTATTAAATGCCGGATCTTCGGTGGTGCAGGATGCGATCATTCCTTTTGGAGAGTTGTTTCAGATCGCTTTCGGCGTAGAAGGTGTGGTTCCCAATAATGAGGCGATCACTTCCATGGGACTGACCGATTTTGCCGTACAGACAGCATCCATATTTGCCCTGGGTATGTGTTTTAATCTGGTGCTGGCGCGTTTTTCAAAATTAAAATACATTTTCCTGACAGGTCATCATGCACTGTATATGTCCTGCCTGGTTGCGATTCTTATGTCTATTGCCGGATTAGAGGGTGCAAAGCTGATCTTTACAGGCGCGCTCCTTATGGGGCTTGTGATGGCGATCTTCCCGGCTCTGATGCAGCCGACGATTCGCAAAGTCGTGGGAGATGACTCACTGGCGCTGGGGCATTTTGGCAGTGGATGTTATTGGCTGAGCGCGCAGATCGGTAAGCTGTTCGGACGGGATGAGAATACTACGACCACAGAAGATATTCATTTTCCCCAGGGCTTGTCATTTTTAAGAGAAAACACAATATCAATTGCGCTGGCGATGTTTTTGTGCTATATCGTAGTTTCCTGTGTGGCTGTATTTACCGCGCCAAAGGAGGCAGCAGAGATTTTTGCGGGCGATAACTGGATTTTGTATTCCATTATCAAATCTATAACGTTTTCAGCAGGAATCTATATTGTGCTTTCCGGTGTGCGTATGTTGATTAATGAGGTGGTTCCCGCGTTTAAAGGTATCTCCGAGAAGCTGGTGCCGAACGCGAAACCGGCGTTGGACTGTCCAACGGTGTTTCCGTTCGCGCCGAATGCAGTATTGATCGGATTTTTCTGTTCCTTTATCGGAGGTATTGTCGGCCTGGCCGTGTTGGCGCTTATGGGGCAGGCGGGAATTGCGGTGGCGATTATTTTGCCGGGCGCCGTGCTTCATTTCTTCTGCGGAGCTACAGCAGGCGTCTGCGGTAACGCAACCGGAGGTTTAAAGGGCTGTATCGTTGGGGCATTTGTGCATGGCGTTGTCGCGACGTTTCTGGCAGCAGGATTATATCCGATTCTTGGAGCTATGGGGTTTGCCAACACAACTTTCTCTGATACAGATTTTACATTAGTTGGAATTATATTTGGTAACCTGATAAAGGCAGTATCCGGTAATATGCTTATGGTCATTGTGGTTGTTCTTTTCCTTTTGCCGATTATTTACAATTATACGGTGGGCAGGGAAAAATAATAAAAATACATAAAAAATGAAAAATGGAGGATTTAAAAAATGATTAAAAAGATTTTGTGTTTCTGTGGTTCCGGACTTGGAACATCTTTTGTGATGGAGATGAACGTGAAAAAAGCGCTTACCAATCTTGGCATCAGTGGAGTGGAAGTAAATCATTCTACGATTGATGATGTAATGCCGGGGGCGGCGGATCTGTTTGTATGCAGCGCTGATCTTGTAGCGAATGCGGAAAAAGCAGGAAAGGCGATAGGTATTCAGAATATGGTATCTGTGCAGGAGATGGAAGAAAAACTGAAGGCGGTGTTTGAGGCGTAAGGATTGCCCCGATGGTAGCTTTTGATTCCTAAAAAAAGAGAGAATTCCATGAATTTCAGGTCTTTTCAGAACCTTAAGATTTTATGGGATTCTCTCTTATTTTTTTCCCTAATCCAATACCCTGGGATCAGGCATTTTTCGCTTTGTAATGAAGCATACAGTGGCAGTATCCTTCAAAATCCGGATCGTTTCAGTCCTTCTTTTACAAACCGGACGATTGCTTCGTCAGGATTTAAAGTAATTTTCATTGGACGTTACCTCCTAATGGGGCGCAATTAGGGAAGTCTGCGATTCCCGCTTAACAGATGGAGCGTATTTGTTCATAACATAAACATCTATCAACAGATACTACTACCCAAAAGGTGGATTAGAGAATCCATAAACATCTGCATTTGTGGTGTAACGCACTTGTTACGATGATAGACAAGCTGGCTCCACATGGTGACTTTGGGATATTCTGTGTCCAGGATCACCAACTCTCCGTTGTCTAGGTAGTCCTTTACAACATATTCCGGCAGGAAAGATATTCCCCGGTTTTGCAAAAGGAACCTGGTGATTACATCCGTATTCCCAATTTCAAGGAAGGGATGCAATTCAATTCCCTTTTCTGCAAGGGTCTGTTCCATTGCATATCGGTAGCTGATACCCTTTTCCGTGAGGTAGAGCGGCTCTTGCAGTAAACGCTCCGTTGAAATGTTTTTCTGGCAGGCTAATTCAGAGCGGGCAGAGGCAACGAAGTGAATGTCGTCTGGATGTTCCAGTACTTTGACCCATTCGGGGAAATATATCTTTTCATCCAGGAAAAATAACAGATCAATCTCATTTTGCCGCAGCTTTTGAAATAAATCGGGCACTAATGCAGTTTGCACACTAATCTCTACCAGAGGACACACCTCCTGCAGAGATGCAAACACCGGCGGCAAAACGCTGATGACAAAAGATTCACTGGTTCCGATGCGTAATTGTCCGGTGATGGTTTCCGGCTCCCGCACGCTGTATTCTGCTTTTTGCAATGTCTCCAACAGTTCCAGTGCATAGGGCAATAAGCGGTTTCCTGCCTGTGTCAGTTTAACCTGCTTTCCAATTCTCTCAAACAGCAAGGTATTCAGTTCGCTCTCTAATTGCTTGATTTGCATTGTAACTGCCGACTGGGAATATCCAAGCTGTTCGGCAGTTCTGGAAAAACTCCCGGTTTCCGCAATCCGGGAAAAAGTGAGAAGTGTTCGCAGTTCCATAATCAACCTTCAAAATTTTTGAACTATTTAATAAAAACTATGAATTTTACATATAAGCATTTTCAGGATACCATTAGGGATGTAGAAAATCAAGATACGGAGGGAAATTTTATGAATTCTGCGGTACATGAGCAAAACAACGAAATTATTGCGTTGATGAGGGATTTTGTTGATTATGTGAAAGATTTCTATGAGCATTTATCCGATTATCCGGTTATTCGATCAGCGGATGCAAAAGTGCTTGAGCGGGTCAGCCGGCAGACAATCCCGGACGCTGAACGTCCTTTGTGCGAGGTTTACCAGGAACTGTTGCAGGATGTGTATTCCAACACACTGTTGGCCCAGCATCCCAGGAGTTTTTCCTGCATTCCCTCCACGGCATCCCTGCTTTCCTGGATGGGGGATGTGATGACGAATGCGTTTAATCCCCATGATAGTTGCTGGATCAATGCGCCTGCCATTGCGCTGATTGAACAGAAGTTGATTCGCTGGATGTGTGACCTGGCAGGATACCCGGAAGAAGGCGGCGGCCTGTTTGTCTCCGGCGCTTCCATGGCAAACCTGACAGCCCTGACTGCCGCACGGGATGCCAGGCTGCATTGGGACGAGAGAAATATAGCTGTCATCTATGTATCGGAACAGACCCACGCCTCAGTGTCCAAAGGACTTCACATTATTGGGTTTGACCGTTCTCAAATCCGCGTCATTCCTGCAGATGCAGATTTCCGCATGGACATGGAGTGCCTGGCGCAGGCGGTTGCAGAAGATTTAAGGATTGGAAAACGGCCCTTTGCCGTTGTCGCTTCTGTCGGTACAACCAATACGGGGAGTATCGACCCACTGACAGAAATTGCTGCTCTTTGCCGCAGGTATGATATGTGGATGCACATAGACGGAGCCTTTGGCGCATCGGCACTGCTGTCGGAACAGCAACGAAAGAATCTTGCGGGTATTGCGTATTCAGACAGTCTTAGCTGGGATGCTCACAAGTGGATGATGCAAACCTACGGTTGCGGAATGGTGCTGGTACGGAACCAGGCAACATTGGTACATAGTTTTGCAGCACATCCGGAATACCTGCGGGACTCAGAAAGCGGCGGAACGGGCATTGAATTCTGGGACTTAGGGCCGGAGCTGACCCGCCCGGCCAGGTGCTTAAAACTGTGGCTTACGCTCCAGGTTATGGGGGCAAAAAAAATGGGAGAGGTCATCGACCACGCCTGTAATCTGGCGCAGCTTGTGGAATGGGAGATTGATAAATTGCCGGATTGGGAAATTGTATCTCATGCACAACTGGGGATTGTCAATTTCCGTTATGCACCCGCCGGAACGGATGAATCGGAACGAAATGCATGGAACCGGCGTATTTCAAAAGAGATTACTGCTGGAGGATTTGCACAGGTTTTTACCACAGAACTTCATGATAAAACGGTTCTCCGGATGTGTACCATCAATCCGCAGACGACAGAAAGTGATATTCTGAATACGATCCGGAATTTTGTAATATTAGCTGGAAGTATATAAAGTTGTTTGCCGGGGAGTTCTAAGCCGCAAGCTGTAATTGCGCAGCAGGACACATAAAAAAGAAGAGAACCTCACTACCCAAAGTCAGGTTCTCTTTTTCCCTGTCTGTCTGATTTTACGGACGGGTCCTGAAAACTGGAGCAGAAGAGACCGGTATATGGCTTCTGCTCCAGTGACTGAATCATCTATAAAATCTCTCCGTTGGAAGCAATGACCTGTTTATACCAGTCAAAGGATTTCTTCCGATATCGTTTAAGGGTTCCTTCGCACTGTTCATCTGCATCCACATAAACGAAGCCGTAGCGCTTCTTCATTTCACCACTGCTGGCGCTTACCAGATCGATGCATCCCCAGGTGGTATAGCCGAGAAGATTGACGCCGTCTAAGAGGACTGCGTCCTTCATTGCCTGGATATGTTCCCGCAGATAGTCAATGCGGTAGTCATCCTCGACCGCTCCGTTTTCCAGACGATCGACCGCTCCAAGGCCGTTTTCCACGATAAACAGCGGCTTCTGGTAACGGTCATAGAGAGAATTGAGCGTGATCCGAAGCCCCAGCGGATCGATCTGCCATCCCCATTCGCTGGATTCCAGATAGGGATTTTCAATAGAAGCAAAAATATTTCCTTTTGCCGTTGCCTGAAGTTTCGGGTCGCCGCTGGCAACCATGCTGTTGTAGTAGGAGAAGGATATAAAATCCACGGTTCCGTTCCTGAGAATTTCCTCATCTTTGTCCAGTACCGGCAGCCGGATTCCTTCCCGTTCGATCTGCTTTAAGGCGTAGGAGGGATAATAGCCCCGCGCCTGTACATCGGAGAAGAAATAATTCTCATGATCCATGCGGATGGATTCCATGACATCTGCCGGATGGCAGGAATAAGGGTAGGCGTTTCCGGCGGCGAGCATACAGCCGACCTTGTTGTCAGGATCAATCTCATGTGCCAGTTGTACGGCAAGCGCACTGGCAATCAGTTCATGATGGGCAGCCGCATAACAGGTATTCTTTTTGTCCTCCCCTTCTGTGAAAGTCAGCCCGGCGGCCATATAGGGCATATGAAGGATCATGTTGATCTCGTTGAACGTCAGCCAGTATTTCACTTTTCCTTTCAGGCGTGTAAAGAGTGTCCGGCACAGGTTCAGATAAAAGCCGATCATTTTTCGATTCCGCCAGGAACCGCAGGTCTCGATCAGATGCAGAGGAACATCAAAATGGCTGATTGTAACAAGAGGGGTAATGCCGTATTTCAGGCATTCGTTGACTACGTTTTCATAAAACTGCAGTCCCTCTTCGTTTGGACACTCTTCATCGCCGCCGGGAAAGATTCTGGACCAGCAGATGGAAAAACGGTACGTTTTAAAACCCATTTCTGCAAACAGAGCGATATCCTCCTGATAGTGATGATACATGTCGATGGCTTTTCTGGACGGGTAGCAGGCGTCTGTCAGAGACTGCGGATGCATCTGGCCGCTTGCCACTGCAAACCGGTTTTCTCCGGAAGGGATCAGGTCCACATTGGAGAGGCCTCTGCCTCCTTCCGCGTAGGCGCCTTCGCACTGGTTGGCGGCAGTGGCGCCGCCCCATAAAAAGTCAGATGGGAATTTACTCATGTTTCTACCTCCTTATCAGCGTACAATCGTCAGAAACTCTTCCGGGTTCGTAAGGCCGCTTTCCAGCACATCCAGATAGTCCGTACAGTTTGTGATCACAACGGGAGTGACCAGAGAATAGCCCTCTGCGGCGATCTGTTCCATATCAAATTCCAGCAGCTTCTGTCCGGCAGCGACGCGGTCTCCTTCTTTGACAAAAGCGGTGAAATGCTTTCCTTCCAACTGCACTGTGTCCATTCCGACATGGATCAGAATCTCGATGCCGCTGTCGGAGGTGATGCCGATGGCATGCTTCGTGGGGAACAGCGTTCCGACCGTTCCGTTTACAGGAGAAGTCACGATGCCTTTTGACGGCCTGATGGCGAGTCCTTTGCCAAGAATCCCCTGAGAAAAGGCAGCATCCTGTACTTCAGAAAGAGGAAGGATCTGTCCTTCCAGGGGCATGGCGACGGTTTCTTTGTCGAGCAGAACCTTTTTGTCAGGAGCCGTTTCGTTTTCGGGTTCTTCTGCAGTTTCTTCGTCTTTCCAGAGCAGCATGGTTGCGGCAAAAGCGAGAACCATGGCGATGATGACACCGATCGCAGCGATATAGACGTCTCCGAAGCTGTTGTCTGCCGGATTGATAAAGGACGGGAACTCAAAGACTCCAAGGCCGCCCATGATATACTCTTTCAGATTCATGACGCCATAATATCCGCCGGCGATGGCAGCAGCTACACAGCTGATAATAAATGGTGTCTTTCTCGGAAGCGTGATACCATAGATCGCGGGCTCTGTCACACCAAAAATACCGGAGATGGAAGCCGGGATGCAAAGTTCTTTGAGTTTTTTGTCTCTGGTTTTGATCATCATGGCAAATACAACGGCAGTCTGCGCAAAGGTCGTTGCGAAAAACGGAGTCATGATATTGTCAAAGCCCATGGTGGCGATGTTGTTCATATAGATAGGAATGATGCCCCAGTGGACTCCAAAGATGACCAGTACCTGCCAGAGCCCTCCGACCAGAATACCTGCCAGAAGCGGTGAGAACGCCCTGACACCCATGATTCCCTGTGCGATCAGGTTCGCGGCAAAGGTTGCCACCGGTCCGATGATCAAAAAACCGAAAAGCAGGGATACGAATAAGGTGAGCATCGGAACGAGGAAAAACTTCAGAAAGTCCGGAACGATTCTGGTAAATGTTTTCTCGCATTTGGAAGCCAGATAGCAGACCAGGATCACAGGCATGACAGTGGACGTATAATCCATGGCGATCAGCGGGATTTTGAATACCTCCAGATAAACCGGAGATTCAATGACCGTCCCGGCAAACAGTGTGTACAAAGGCGAAGCAGACGCAGCCAGAGAGCTTACCTGCATGGAAGGATAGCAGAGCGCGGCGCCGATGACGAGCCCGACAAACGGTTTCAGGTTAAACTTTTTTGCGGAAGTGTAGCCGAGCATGATCGGCAGATACAGGAACATGGCATCGCCCATGGCGTTCATCAGCATGGCGAAGCCGCTGTCTCCGGCATACCATCCAAATGCCATAAACAGCGCGTTCAGTCCTTTCAGCATGCCTGCGGCGGACATGACGCCTAGGATCGGCTGGAAGATACCGGATACCGTATCGATAAATGTATCGAAGATATTTTTTTTCGGTGCCGGAGCGTTTTTGGCAGTGGATTCGCTGATACCGGCCACTTCACATACGTCCGCATATACTTCCCCTACATGATTGCCGATCACGACCTGATACTGTCCGGCGGATTTCATGACCGTGACGACGCCGTCCATCTTCTTCAGGATGTCGTCATTGGCTCTGCTTTCGTCAAGCAGCTGAAAACGAAGACGGGTGATACAGTGAGTGAGAGAGGAAATGTTGTCTTTTCCTCCTACATGTTTCACGATTTCTTTTGCGAGTTGTTCATATTTTCCCATTTTTTACCTCCATATTTTCATAAGATTTGAAATGTGTAACTATGAAGGTTTAGCCAACTGAATGTAACTATCCTGTATGGTGAAAGATGCCGCTGCCCTCCTTTCGTTCTGTATTTCTATTCCTTTTCGGAAAGAGTTTACCTGGATGATTTGTCAATGATCCGTGCAATGTGGATCGTAAGATAGAGCTGCTCTTCTTCGGACAGAGCATAATCATAATTGTTCTGCAGGAAGATTCCGATTTTGCCTACGCAGTCAAACGCTCTTTTATACTGCTTTTTGACAACGGTCAGAAGTTCGCCGTTGTCGTTGCTGTCATAGGTGGTGTGAGTCAAAAGCCGCTGGGCGAAAAATTTCAAATGAGTGATAAAACGGCAGAAATAAAAGGAATCCTCATCAAAGGCAATCCGGCAGGTATACTTGATGATGTTCAGGATCTCCTGCATAACCTTTGTCAGGCCGTACATATCCCCGACGGATTTTTCCATCTGCGCATTGACAATATGAAGTGCGATGAATCCGGCTTCGTCTTCAAAAAGCGTGGTGCCGGTCTCTTTTTTAATGATAGAAAGGGCATGCTTTCCGATACGGAATTCTGCCGGATAGAATTTTCTGGTTTCCCAGAGAAGGATATTTTTTACATAGATTCCTTCACGGCTTCGTTCAATGGCTGTGTGGATGTGGTCGCTTAAAGAAATGACGATACTTTCATTAATCTTTTTTCCAAGCTCTTCTTCCGCCTGTTCAACGATGGAAGCAGCTGCACGAATGACTTCCATGGGGATCTCATTGAGCAGATCCGTAAGCCGGTCATTCTGGCCGTAGAGCGACAGGGTGAATTCCTTCTCGACCAGATTTTTGTCAAATTCATCTCCGGGATGCCTTTTAAAGCCGATTCCCCGGCCCATGAGGATACGTTCATTTCCATGCGCATCCAGAATGACAATAATGTTATTATTGATGACTTTGTGAATCATGTCTCCCCCTCTTTTCACGAAAAAAACCTGCATATGCACAAAGATATCAGACAGATCATATATCCAGATGCATATGCAGGTTTAGCTTACCATTACGTAATAACTATCCATGTCCTCATACTAGCATATGAGATTGGGAATGTCAACGAAAAATTCCGCTTTTCATGGAATAACTTGATCTGATTCAAAAAAATGATATAATTTGCAATATGATTAAATTAAACATAATCATTCAGGGAATTACCGA
>DKVI01000028.1:0-25230 GCA_002491115.1 Lachnospiraceae bacterium UBA7182
CTTAGCAGGGGCGCCTCTTCAGCCACTTGAGTACTTCTCCGGGCGCGTCATTTCGTGACGCATGGGTTATTATACTAAAGCAGAAAATAAATGTCAACTGTTTTTTTTATTTTTTTTAAACTTTTTTAATCTTCTTCTGTTTTTTCCTCTGTCAGTTCCTCTTCCTGCTCGCTTTTTACTTCTTCACGGACTTTTGCGATATTGGCAACTTTCATCCCTGCTTCCATATCTACATTCATAAGCTTCACGCCGGATGTGATCCTTTTAAGCACCGATATATCTTCGCAGCCTGTCCGGATAATGATCCCCTCATTGGTGATCATCATGATCTCATTGTCTTCATGCACTGCCTTGGCGCCGACCACATTTCCGGTTTTTTCCATGATCTTATAACATTTAAGTCCTTTTCCGCCCCGGTTCTGGCAGTTAAATTCACTGATCGCCGTCCGTTTTCCATACCCGCCTTCAGATACAATCAGAAGATATTCACCCTGAGATGTAAGCTGCATTGCCACCACTTCATCCCCATCTTCCAGGCTCATGCCGATGACGCCCATGGACACTCTGCCCGTGGTACGTACATTTTCTTCTTTAAAACGGATGCTCATGCCGTTCTTTGTAACCAGAAGGATTTCTTTACTTCCGTCGGTCACTTTTACTTCAATCAGTTCGTCCTCTTCCCTCAGACTGATTGCCTGAAGGCCTACCTTACGGATATTGGAATATTCCGACAGGGCCGTTTTCTTAATGATTCCCTTCTTCGTCGCCATTGTCAGGTAGTTATGCGTTCCAAATTCCTTAATAGGAATGACCGCCGTAATCTTTTCGTCCGGCTGTAACTGAAGCAGGTTAATAATCGCCATTCCTCTGGCCGTCCTGCCTGCTTCCGGTATTTCATAAGCTTTCAGACGGTATACCCGCCCAAAATTGGTAAAAAACATGATAAAATGATGCGTTGTGGTCATAAAGATCTCTTCGATGAAATCTTCCTCTAACGTCTGCATCCCTTTAATCCCTTTTCCGCCCCGGTTCTGGCTGCGGAAGTTATCCACAGTCATTCGTTTAATATACCCGAGACGGGTCATGGTAACCACAGTATCGCTGACAGGAATGAGATCTTCCATACTGATATCAAACGCGTCATACCCGATCTTTGTACGCCTGTCATCCCCGTATTTTTCAGAGATCAGAAGGATTTCTTCCCGGATTACCCCAAGAAGTTTCTTTTCATCCGCAAGTATCCCTTTTAAATACTGAATCTTCTCCATGAGTTCTTCATGTTCTTTTTCAATCTTGTCCCTCTCTAAACCGGTCAGTGTACGAAGACGCATGTCCACAATCGCCTGCGCCTGCACGTCGTCTAAGGCAAACTCTTCCATAAGGGAACTTTTGGCGATCTGTACGGTTCTGGAACCCCGGATGATCTGAATCACCCGGTCGATATTGTCTAAAGCAATGAGCAGGCCTTTTAAAATATGCGCCCGCTCCTGAGCTTTGTTCAGCTCATATTTTGTTCTTCTGGTGACCACATCTTCCTGGTGGGACAGATAATGTTTTAACATATCCGGAAGGCTTAACACTCTCGGCTCGTTATTTACAAGCGCGATCATGATCACTCCGAATGTATCCTGAAGCTGTGTATGTTTATAGAGCTGGTTTAAGACCACGCTGGGATTGGCATCTTTGCGCAGTTCAATATTAATCCGCATGCCTTCCCGGCTGGATTCATCTCCGATATATGTGATCCCGTCAACTCTTTTTTCTTTCACAAGTTCCGCCATTTTTTCAATCAGGCGGGCTTTATTGACCATATAAGGAAGTTCCGTCACAATGATCCGGTTCTTCCCGTTGGGCATGGACTCAATATTGGTGACTGCCCGGACCCTGATCTTTCCTCTTCCTGTACGGTAGGCTTCATTGATCCCGGACGTGCCAAGAATCTCGGCTCCCGTGGGAAAATCAGGACCTTTTACGATCTCCAGAATCTCTTCCATACCGGTATCCCTGTCTTCTTCCACCTTGTTGTCTATGATTTTGACAACGGCGGAGATGACTTCCTTTAGATTGTGCGGAGGAATACTGGTAGCCATACCTACCGCGATACCCGAAGCGCCGTTTACCAAAAGATTCGGATATCTGGACGGAAGGACCACCGGCTCTTTTTCTGTTTCGTCAAAGTTCGGTTCAAAATCGACTGTATCTTTATTGATGTCCGCCAGCATTTCCATGGAGATCTTGCTTAAACGGGCCTCCGTATAACGCATGGCCGCCGCGCCGTCGCCGTCCACGGACCCGAAATTGCCGTGCCCGTCCACCAAAGGATAACGGGTAGACCATTCCTGTGCCATATTGACCAAAGCCCCATAGATCGAACTGTCTCCATGGGGATGATATTTACCCATTGTCTCACCGACAATACGCGCACACTTACGATGCGGCTTATCCGGACCGTTGTTCAGCTCCACCATGGCATAAAGGATACGCCTTTGCACCGGTTTTAAGCCGTCCCTCACATCCGGAAGCGCTCTGGAAGCGATTACGCTCATGGCATAATCGATATAGGAACTCTCCATGGTTTCTTTCAGGTCGACTTCATGAATTTTATCAAAAATATTATCTTCCATCTATATTTTCCCCATATATATTTAAATATCCAGATTCTTTACATACTTGGCGTTCGCTTCTATAAATTCTCTTCTTGGCTCCACTTTATCACCCATAAGGGTCGTAAAGGTCAGATCCACCTCAGAAGCTTCTTCCTCATTCATCGTCACTTTCAAAAGGACCCTTTTCTCCGGATCCATGGTAGTCTCCCAGAGCTGGTCCGCATCCATTTCTCCAAGCCCTTTGTACCGCTGGATTTTATTGTTCTGGTCACGTCCTATCTCAAGAAGAATATTGTCCAGTTCAATATCGCTGTAGGCATACCATACTTTTTTATTCTTCTCAATCTTAAAAAGAGGCGGCTGTGCCAGATATACATATCCCTGCTTAATAAGTTCAGGCATAAAACGATATAAAAATGTCAATAACAAAGTACTGATATGCGCGCCGTCCACGTCCGCATCCGTCATAATGATAATCTTATGGTAACGAAGCTTTGTAATATCAAAATCCTCATGGATACCGGTCCCGAAAGCAGTGATCATGGACCGGATCTCCTCATTGGAATAGATTCTGTCAAGCCTTGCCTTCTCCACATTCAGAATTTTTCCTCTCAGAGGAAGGATCGCCTGCGTACTCCTGTTTCTGGCTGTCTTGGCAGAACCGCCTGCGGAATCTCCCTCCACGATATAGATCTCGCAGTTGGCCGGATCTTTATCGGAACAATCCGCCAGTTTTCCGGGAAGCGCCATTCCGTCCAGGGCCGATTTTCTCCTGGTCAGTTCACGGGCTTTTCTGGCTGCTTCTCTGGCTCTCTGGGCAAGAATGGATTTTTCCAGTATCAGTTTCGCCACCTGGGGATTCTGCTCTAAATAGATGGTCAGCCTTTCAGATACAATGCTGTCCACAGCGCCCCTTGCCTCCGTATTGCCAAGGCTGTGCTTTGTCTGACCGCCGAACTGAGGTTCGCTGATCTTAATGCTGACAATCGCCGTCAGGCCTTCTCTTATATCTTCTCCTGACAGATTGTTTTCGCTTTCTTTTAAAAGTTTATTCTTTCTGGCATATTCATTAAATGTCTTTGTAATGGCATTTTTAAATCCCGCCAGATGGGTTCCCCCTTCATGGGTATTGATATTATTTACAAAACTGTAGCAGTTTTCCGTATAAGAATCATTGTGCTGGAAAGCCACTTCCACCTGGACGTCGTCTTTCATTCCCTCACAATAGATAATATCATCATAAACAGGCGTCGTACTTCTGTTTAAATACTCCACAAACTCCACGATTCCGCCTTCATAATGGTACACTTTCGTCCTGACAGGATCTTCCCTTTCATCAGAAAGGGTAATTTTAAGCCCTTTTGTCAGAAAAGCCATCTCACGAAGCCTTGTCTGGAGGGTCTTAAAATCAAACTCCGTCACTTCAAAAATGTTCCGGTCAGGAAGAAAACTGACCGTTGTGCCTGTCCTGTTGGGCTTACATGTACCCGTCACTTCCAATGGGAAGCACACCCGTCCCTTTTCATATCTTTGATTATACAGTTTTCCTTCGCTGCAGACGGTCACTTCCAGCCACTCGGAGAGAGCATTGACAACGGAAGCACCCACGCCGTGAAGGCCCCCGGATACTTTATATCCGCCGCCGCCGAATTTACCGCCTGCGTGAAGTACCGTAAATACGACTTCCACCGCAGGCTTTCCCGCTTTATGATTGATACCTGTGGGGATTCCTCTGCCGTCGTCTTCCACCGTAACCGAATTGTCTTTGTGAATCGTAACCTGGATATGCTTACAGTATCCGGCCAATGCCTCGTCAATGGAATTGTCCACAATCTCATATACCAGATGATGAAGTCCGCGAAAAGAGGTATCGTCTATATACATACCCGGTCTTTTTCTTACAGCTTCCAGTCCCTCCAAAATCTGGATTTGATCTGCTCCATATTCTATGCTCATCTATTCCCTCCTGCTGCTTTTCTAAGTTACGTTTCCGTTTTCCACATGATAGACTTTATGAATAGAAAAATGATGATTGATAAATTCATCCAGCCCGGTACAGGTAATCAACGTCTGTATGTTCCGGATGCTGTTTAATAAATAGTTTTGCCGATTACTGTCCAGTTCAGACAATACATCGTCCAGCAAAAGTACAGGATCGTCATGGATTGTCTTTTTCACAAGCTCAATCTCCGAAAGCTTCAAAGAAAGAGCCGCCGTTCTTTGTTGCCCCTGAGAACCGTACTTTCGTATATCTATGCCGTTGACTTCAAAAGACAAATCGTCCCTGTGAGGACCGACTGTCGTGGTTTTCTGACGAAAGTCTCTTTCTCTGTTCTTTTGAAGCATTGTAAGAAAATCCTCTTTTTCCACATGATTTTCATAAGACAACAGGATATTTTCCTTTCCTCCTGACAGTTGCCCATGAATATCTCTTATAATCCCGCTTAATGTCTCTGTAAATTTTCTGCGCCTCTCAATAATTTCACATCCATATTTTACAACTTGCAGATCAAGAATATCAAGCAGATCATTATTATTTATACCATAAAAATTTTCTTTTAAGACCTTATTTCGCTGCATGATCAGTTTATTATAATTTGAGAGATGATGCAGATATATTTTATCAAGTTGACATAATTCTGCGTCAATAAACCGCCTTCTTTCTGAAGGACCATTTTTAATAATCCCCATATCTTCAGGCGAAAAAAACACAAAATGAATGATTCCGAATAATTCGCTTGCTTTTTTTATTGGAATTCCGTTGATGGCGATTCCCTTGGTCTTATTCCTGCGCAGATGCATATCAATCTTATGTACCAGTCCTTTTTTTTCAAGAAAAGTGCATATATGAGCCTCTTCTTCGCCAAAGCGGATCAGATCTCTGTCCTTTGCGCTTCTGTGGGATCTTGTCGTTCCGCTTACATAGACTGCTTCAAGAATATTCGTTTTTCCCTGGGCGTTATCGCCGTAAAAAAAGTTCGTATCAGGATGAAATTCAAGGCTCAATTCCTTATAATTTCGATAATTCTTTAGACTCATGGATTTTATGACCATAAGAACATAATACCATTACTTTATGATCCGGACAGTTTCACCATTATATGCGACGATATCCTTGTCATAAAGCTTCTTTCCTCTTTGATATTCTGTTTTTTCGTTTACTGTTACCAGGCCGTCCTGAATGACGATTTTGGCCTCTACTCCGGAACCTACCAATCCGGCAGCCTTTAACGCCTGTCCTAGTTTAATATAGTCTTCCTTCAGTCTGATTGTCAACATGATTCTTGTTCTCTCCGATTTCTCAATTTATATGGCGGCAGAATTAAAATTTACCGGAAGAATCAGATAAATATACTGCTCATTGTCGTTTCTTATATAACAGGGAGCTTTAGGATTTACCATATAAACGGTTATATTTTCATCGTCAATCACCCGCAGCGCATCGATTAAAAACCTGGGATTAAAACCGATTAGAATGTCCTTCCCTTCTTTCTGGATATCAATTTCCTCTTTCATGGAACCTAAGGAAGAATTTATATTAATTTCCATATTGCCGTCTATGATACGAAATACAATCGGTTTTTTGTCGCCTTCTTTTATGAGGAGTGTGGCTCTGTCAATACAATTCAAAAGCTCTTTTTTATTGATGATAAATTTGGTTTCATAATCACTGGAAAGCATCTGATCGATCTTAAAATATTCCCCTTCAATCAGTCTGGATACAACCGTGGTGGTGTCAAATTCAAATACAACATGGTTTTTTGTAAAGAAAATGCGCACTTCTTCTTCTGTTTCTCCTGAAAGAATCTTACTGATCTCCTGAAGTGATTTTCCGGGAACGATAACTTTACGGTCAGGATAGCTGTCTTTTAACTCGATTTTTCTGATTGAAATCCTGTGTCCGTCCAGTGAAACTACTTTAAACTCGTTATCGTGGATTTCAAACAGTTCTCCGGTCATCAGCTTGTTGTTGTCGTTGTCTGCAATCGAAAAAATAGTCTGGCGGATTACTTCTTTCAGGGTGAATTGAGACAGGATAATGAAATCTGTCTTTTCTATATAGGGAAGATAGGAGAAATCTTCCCCGGATCTTCCTGATATATGAAAATGTGCTTTTTCGCAGGTAATCGATAATTTATAATGATCGGAGCTTTCTACAGTCACATCGCTGTCAGGAAGTTTTCTTATGATCTCCGCAAATACTTTCGCCTCTACAGCTATAATTCCTTTTTCCAGGATTTCACCTTCAATTCTGGTTTCAATGCCAAGTTCCATATCATTGGCTGTTAATTTAATCTCATTGGAAGAAGCGTCGATCAGTATGCATTCTAAAATAGGCATGGTTGTTTTAGAAGGAACTGCTTTGGAGACTGTATTGACTCCTTTTAGCAGATTTGCTTTTGAGCATATCAGTTTCATGTGAATAACTCCTTTCGCATGTATATGTCTGTATTTTATAGTGTAAATCCGCAGTATTAGTCGTAGGGGCGGTGGATTTGTGCATAAGCCCCGAAAGTACGATAATTCAGGGAAAAACAGAAATGAAAAGGGTGTGGAAATCGTTGCTTGAACCGGTTCAGAAAAGGGAGGTTATGAACATCTTAAGAATCATTCTGAACTTTTCCACAATTCATCTACAGCCTGTTCACAGCAGAATGTGTATAAATTTCTTCCTGTTTGTGGATTCTATATCAGTTGCTGAGTTTTTTCTTAATAATATCGATACTGTTTTTAAGCTTTACATCATTGCCTTTGAGTTTGTCACGGACTTTGTTATCTCCGCTGATAATGGTAGAATGGTCGCGATTACCCAGAAGGATGCCTATATTTTTATAGGAAGTATCTGTAATCTCCCGGCAAAGGTACATGACGATCTGCCTGGGGACTACGATCTCCGAATTTCTCTTTCCGCCGACAATATCGCTGGCGGATACATTAAAGTGTTCAGCCACCACATCCAGGATAACCTGGGGCGTGACAACTCTCTTGTTATCAGGAGAAATAATGTCTTTTAATACTTCTTCAGCCATGGAAATATTGATTTCTCTGTTCTCCAGGTTGGACAGAGCGACTAATTTGTTCATGGCGCCTTCCAGTTCACGGATATTGGATTTGATGTTGGTGGCGATGTAACGAATGACTTCATCATCGATATTATATCCGTCAATCTCCTCTTTTTTACGAAGAATAGCCATCCTGGTCTCATAGTCGGGAGAGGAGATATCCGCGATCAGTCCCCATTCAAACCGGGACTGAAGTCTTGCTTCCAGTGTTTCAAGGTCTTTCGGAGGACGGTCGCTGGATACGATGATCTGTTTGCTCGCGCCGTGAAGTGTGTTGAAAGTGTGGAAAAATTCTTCCTGTGTACTTTCTTTTCCTATAATAAACTGTATATCGTCAATGAGTAATACATCAATATTTCTGTATTTTTCACGGAATTTGGTCATACTTGTATTGTTTCCGTTACGGATTGAATCAATCAATTCATTGGTAAATACTTCCGAAGTCACATATAAAACTTTTTTGTCAGGATTTTTCTGAAGTATATAATGGGCCACGGAATGCATCAGATGCGTCTTTCCAAGTCCGACGCCCCCGTACAGGAATAAGGGATTGTATTCTTTACCAGGAGATTCCGCCACAGCGACAGAAGCGGCATGGGCAAAACGGTTGTTGCTTCCTATGACGAATGTGTCAAATGTATATTTAGGATTCAAATTTGCCATTTTTGACCCGTCTTCCGATGCGGCCGGGACAGCGGCTTTTTTAGGAGCGGGGGGAAGGGGCTTTTCTTTGAGAGCTTCTTCTTCTGTGATGATCTTGATCTCATATTCTTCGCCCATTGTTTCCGCTACAGCGACATACAGGAAGATTTTGTATTTATTTTCCACATAAGTTGCAGCCTGTTCAAAAGGAGCCGTTATTTTTAATGTATGATCCTCAATACGGAAAACATGCAGCGGTTTCAGCCAGGTCTCGAAGGCGACGTTAGAAAGCCCGTTATCCTGGCAGATGGACAAAAGGATTTGGTCCCACTTTTCAAGTATCCGTTCCAGTTGTGTATCCATGCTCTTATCTCCTGAATTTAATATAATGCTAATGTCTCAATGTAAATAATACAACAAATTTGCAAAGATAGCAATGATTATCTGTTTCAATTATAAAAAGAAAACAGGTATATGCACAAATTATCCACAAGTTATCCACCAAAATGTGGATAACATTTTACTTGACTTATGGCAGTTGTCTGCGTATAATTGAAATAGTGTTTTTTAACCTGTTAAAGAATATAAGAGAGTAAGGAGGTGGAAAGAGTATGAAAATGACATTTCAGCCAAAGAAGCGCTCCAGAGCGAAGGTTCACGGTTTCAGAGCAAGAATGAGCACGCCGGGCGGAAGAAAGGTTTTAGCAGCCAGAAGATTAAAAGGAAGAAAAAGATTATCAGCGTAGGCCGCAAGTATGTGGCCTTTTCTTCTATTATTTTATAAGGAGAATCCATGAAATTTTCAGAGTCTCTGAAAAATAACGCGGATTTCCAGAGAGTATACAGGGAGGGAAGTTCCTATGCGAACCGCTGCCTCGTCCTGTATGTGCTTGAAAATCAGACCGGGCAGAATCGTTTGGGAATCTCAGTCAGCAAAAAAGTAGGTAACAGCGTTGTCAGGCACAGGATCACACGTTTGATCAGAGAAAGCTACAGGCTTAGAGAGAGTATGTTCAATAGTGGTTTGGATATGGTAGTGATTGCAAGGAAGGGCGCAAAGGATAAAACCTGCCAGGAGATTGAAAGTGCGCTGCTTCATTTGGGAAAACTTCACAGAATCGTAAAATAATATGAAAAAGTTTTTGATCTGCCTGATAAGATTTTATCAGAAGTATATATCACCGTTAAAAAACACGAAATGCCCTTATTATCCCAGTTGTTCCCAGTACGGTCTGGAAGCAGTAAGCAAATATGGAGCGGTCAGGGGCGGTCTGCTTGCACTGTGGAGGATTTTAAGGTGCAATCCCTTTTCAAAGGGTGGATATGATCCGGTTCCATAGATCGAAGGAGGTTTACTTTGGCAGGTATTTTATTAACTCAGAATAACGGATTTATCATCGGAGATGTGGCAAGGATCTTAGGATGGATTATGAATGTGCTGTTTAATTTTTTAGACAGTGTATTTGGCGTACAAAATATTGGTATTTGTATTATTTTATTTACAGTGATCATCTATCTTCTGATGCTTCCGTTGACTATTAAACAGCAGAAATTCTCCAAATTATCCGCAAAAATGAATCCTGAGCTGGAAGCAATCCGGAAAAAATACGCAAAGAGAAAAGATAACGAGGCCATGATGGCCATGAATGAAGAACAGCAGGCCGTCTATGCAAAGTACGGTGTTTCACCGACGGGAAGCTGCCTTCAGCTTCTGATTCAGTTTCCGATTCTGTTGGCTTTGTACCGGGTGATTATCAATGTGCCGGCATATGTGGGCGGTGTAAAGGACGTATTTACCGAACTTGCCAATCGGATTATGGCAGCTCCGGGCGGCTCTGATTTTATGATGGAATTAAGCAAGAGCGGCAGGATGTATATCGAGGGAAAGGATTTTACCCAGGTCAATACGATCATAGATGTGTTATATAAGCTGCAGGAATCCGGTACCGCTACCTGGCAGATGCTGATCGATGAATTTCCTCAGATGGAAAGCCTGATTGTTACGACGCAGAATTCCATCAGCCATATGAATAATTTTGGTATCAATTTAGCCAATTCCCCGTGGAATATTGCCAGATCCGCCATTGCGGGAGGCGCGTATCTCATGCTGGTGGGGGCGCTTCTTGTGCCGTTTTTAGCCTGGTTTACTCAATGGCTGAATGTAAAAATGATGCCTCAGCCGGCCGCGTCGGATAACGGCGCCAATGATACTATGAACGCCACCATGAAGTCAATGAATCTGTTTATGCCTCTTATGTCGGCGTGGTTCTGTCTTACACTGCCTTCAGGTATGGGACTTTACTGGATTGCGGGCGCAATTGTCCGTGGGATTCAGCAGTGGGCGATCAACAAATATATGGACAGGCTGGATTTGGATGAGCTTGTCAAAAAAAATATGGAAAAAAACAACCGGATTCGTGAGAAAAAAGGACTTCCGCCCCAGAAGATTACGGATATAGCAAAGACGAATGTAAAAGCGATCGATAACGGTAAGAAGAAAAAGACCCTGACAGAGGAAGAGAGGATAGCAGCGATGGAAGCTTCCACAAATTATTATAAAAATTCGGACAAAAAGGGAAGTCTTGCATCCAAAGCGGCAATGGTAGCCAAGTATAACGAAAGAAGTAAAAAGTAAGGGGGAAACTAGTAATGGAGTATAGTGAATTTACCGGTAAGACGGTAGAAGATGCCATCATAGCGGCTGCAATCAGACTTGAAACTACTTCAGACAGGCTGGAGTATGAAGTGATTGATAAAGGAAGCAGCGGTTTTCTCGGGATCGGCAGTAAACCTGCCAGGATCCGCGCCCGTAAGATTCTGGATGCAAAAGAAAAGGCTGAAGATTTTCTGACTAAAGTATTTGAAGCGATGCAGGTTCAGGTAAGTATGACAATATCTGAAAATCAGGAGGAAAAGGTTATGAATATCGACCTTTCCGGAGAAGATATGGGAATCCTGATCGGGAAGAGAGGGCAGACGCTGGATTCCCTGCAATATCTGGTAAGTCTGGTGGTCAATAAAGGCGAGGAAGAGTACCTCCGTGTGAAGGTGGATACCGAAAACTACCGCCAGAGAAGGAAAGATACGCTGGAAAATCTGGCGAAAAATATCGCGTTTAAGGTGAAAAAGACCGGCAGGGCAGTGGTTTTGGAACCGATGAACCCTTATGAGAGAAGAGTCATTCATTCGGCGCTTCAGTCGGATCACAGCGTGGAAACCCACAGTGAAGGGGACGAACCTTTTCGCCGTGTCGTTGTTACTTTAAAAGAAGGAGTCCGCGTGCGGGATAACAATAATCGCCGTCGTCGTTACGGTAATAAAAATTATCGGAAAAATAACAGTAAAAGAGAAGGGGGACGCGAATAAGCGTCCTCTTTTTCCTGTACAGGAGCAAAAACTATGGTAAAAAGTGATACAATTGCGGCAGTTGCTACAGGTATGAATTGTTCAGGGATCGGTATTATAAGGATCAGCGGGGAGGAAGCCTTTGAAATCGCGGATCAGATTTTCTGTCCCGCAAAAAAAGAAAAGAAACTGGCGGATCAGGATAGTTACACGATTCATTACGGAACAATCGCAGACGGAGAGGATATGATAGATGAAGTGATCGTTCTTCTCATGCGGGGGCCTCACAGTTATACGGCGGAGGATACGGTGGAGATTGACTGTCATGGCGGTGTGCTGGTCATGAAAAAGATTCTTAATCTGGTGATCCGAAAAGGCGCCAGACCGGCACAGCCGGGGGAATTTACCAAAAGAGCTTTTTTGAACGGCCGAATCGATCTTTCACAGGCGGAAGCCGTGGCGGATGTAATACAGGCAAAGAATGAATATGCGTTGAAGAGCTCTGTCCGTCAGTTGAAGGGTTCCGTTCTTTCCTTTATAAAAGAGATGCGGGAGAAAATTTTATATGAAATTGCCTTTATTGAATCTGCGCTGGATGATCCTGAACACATCAGTCTGGAAGGTTATCCACATAAGCTTGGGGATAAAGTGGATAACTTGTTGAAAGACATGAAAAATCTGTTGATAAACTTTGAACAGGGGAGGATACTCAGAGAAGGAATCAAAACCGTGATCGTAGGAAAACCCAACGCGGGAAAATCTTCCCTTTTAAATATGCTGGTGGGAGAGGACCGCGCCATTGTGACAGAGATTGCCGGTACAACAAGAGATACGTTGGAAGAACAGATCCAGATTCGGGGATTGAGTCTGCTGATTGCGGATACAGCCGGGATTAGGGAAACGGAAGATGTTGTGGAGCGTATGGGAGTACACAGAGCTAAAGAAAATGTAAAAGATGCGGATTTGATCCTGTATGTAGTTGACAGTTCCACTGATTTGGATGAAAATGATGAAAAGATCCTTTCCTTATTAATAGACAGAAAGGTGATTGTTCTGTTAAATAAGACAGATCTTTTACCTGTGACCACAGAAGAAATCATAAAAGAGAAATTGTCAGCGCGTGTGGTTTCCATATCCGCAAAAGAAAAGACGGGGATGGAACGGTTTGCTGATCTTTTAGATGAAATGTTTCAGGAGGGAAAGCTTTCTTATAATGATGAAGTGTGTTTGACGAACATTCGTCACCGGTCGGCGATGGAATCAGCAAAGGAAAGCCTTGAAAAAGTCAGGGAAAGTAT
Organism: Lachnospiraceae bacterium UBA7182; assembly: GCA_002491115.1. Lineage (GTDB taxonomy): Bacteria > Bacillota > Clostridia > Lachnospirales > Lachnospiraceae > Hominiventricola. The sequence goes on from DKVI01000028.1 coordinate 12,955, forward strand.
CGCTCTTGGCATGCCGGAAGATTTTTACTCGATTGATCTGATGGATGCGTATGAATCTCTGGGACATATTCTGGGAGAATCCCTTTCGGATGACCTGGTTAATGAGATTTTTAGTAAATTTTGTATGGGTAAATAAGGAGACATAAGATGCCGTTTGTAGAAGAATATGTGGATGCGGTGGTAGTGGGAGCCGGCCATGCAGGCTGTGAGGCGGCTTTGGCCTGCGCCAGGCTCGGACTGGAAACGGTAATATTTACCGTCAGTGTGGACAGTATTGCCCTGATGCCCTGCAACCCGAATATAGGAGGAAGTTCCAAGGGACATCTGGTGAGAGAAATAGACGCTTTGGGCGGAGAGATGGGGAAAGTGATTGACAGGACTTTTATCCAGTCTAAAATGTTGAATGTATCCAAAGGACCGGCCGTACATTCTCTTCGTGCCCAGGCGGACAAAGCAGAATACGGGCGTGCCATGCGTAAGGTTCTGGAAAATACGGATCATTTACAGATTGTCCAGGCGGAAGTGACTGAGATTCTGGCAGAAAAGGGGCAGGTGACAGGCATCCGTCTGTATTCCGGTGCGGTTTATCACGCAAAGGCGGTGATTTTGTGTACCGGTACTTATTTGAAAGCCAGATGTATCTATGGGGATGTGAGTATTCATACGGGTCCTAACGGATTAAAATCCGCGGACTATTTGACGGATTCTCTGAAAAAACTCGGGATTGAAATGGTTCGGTTTAAGACAGGGACTCCTGCGAGAATTGATAAAAGATCTGTGGATTTCAGTAAGATGGAAGAACAGTTCGGGGATAAAACAGTCGTTCCTTTTTCATTCACCACAAATCCGGAAGATGTACAGATCGATCAGGTATCCTGCTGGCTTACCTATACCAATGAAAAAACCCATGAAATCATCCGTTCCAATCTGGACCGCTCTCCTTTGTATTCCGGGGTAATCGAGGGGACAGGCCCCAGATATTGCCCGTCTATAGAGGATAAAGTGGTAAAGTTTGCGGATAAGAACAGACATCAGGTATTTATAGAGCCGGAAGGACTTCATACCAATGAAATGTATGTGGGCGGAATGTCCAGTTCCCTGCCGGAGGATGTGCAGCATGCCATGTATCATTCGGTTCCGGGACTGGAACATGCAAAGATCGTCCGTAATGCCTACGCCATTGAATATGACTGTATCAATCCCCAGCAGCTTTATCCGACGCTGGAATTTAAGTCTGTTGGCGGATTGTTCAGCGGAGGGCAGTTTAACGGAAGTTCCGGTTATGAAGAGGCGGCGGCCCAGGGACTTGTGGCCGGGATCAACGCGGCCAGGAAAATACGGGGAGAAGAACCGATTGTGATTGACCGCTCACAGGGATATATAGGAGTCCTGATTGACGATCTGGTGACAAAAGAAAATCATGAGCCCTATCGTATGATGACTTCCCGTGCGGAATACAGGCTCCTTTTAAGGCAGGACAATGCGGATCAAAGACTGACGCCTGTAGGATATAGAGTCGGACTTATATCCGAAGAACGCTATCAGGCGCTTCTTGAAAAGACAGAACAGATACAAAAAGAAAAAGACCGTCTGGAACATACGATGGTGGGCGCTTCGGGGGACGTGCAGAAATTTCTGGATTCTTATGGAAGTTCTTCTTTAAAAACAGCCGCTTCTTTGGCGGAGATATTAAGAAGGCCGGAGATGAAGTATGAATATCTTTCCGTTATTGATCCTGACAGGCCGAAGCTTTCTCCGTCAGTTACGGAGCAGGTGGAAATCGATATTAAATACGACGGTTATATTAAAAGACAGCAAAAACAGGTGGAACAGTTTAAGAAGCTGGAAGAGAAAAAGATACCGGAAGAGATAGATTACGGACAGATACCCAGTCTGCGGATCGAAGCTGTTCAAAAATTAACCCTTTATAAACCTGTTTCAATCGGACAGGCTTCCCGTATCTCCGGTGTATCTCCGGCGGATATTTCTGTGCTGCTTGTCTATCTGGAACAGAAGCGCCGGGAAAGGAAATCATCCAATGAAGCAGAAGACGGAGTATATTAAGGAAAGGATTGCTTCTCTTGGTCTTGTTGTCAGTGAAGAACAGGCGGTGCAGTTTTATCAATATTACGAACTTTTGACAGAATGGAACCGCTTTATGAATCTGACCGGTATTACTGAATTTGAAGAAGTGGTACAAAAGCATTTTGTGGACAGTTTGTCCCTGGTGTGGATGGAGGACTTAAAGAGTGTGGATAACCTGATCGATGTGGGAACCGGTGCGGGATTTCCGGGTATTCCTCTTAAGATTGCATTTCCTCATCTGAAAGTGGTTCTTCTGGATTCGCTGCAAAAACGGATTACATTTTTAAACGAAGTGATCCATAAAACCGGACTTACGGGAATTGATGCGGTCCATGGAAGGGCGGAAGATTATGCCAGACCCGGAAAACTAAGAGAATCCTTTAATCTGTGTGTCTCCCGGGCAGTGGCAAGGCTGGATGTACTTGGCGAATATTGTCTGCCTTATGTGAAAATCGGAGGAGCGTTTATTGCTTATAAATCCGGTGAGGCGGAGCAGGAGATCAAAGACGCCAGGTCTGCAGTATTTCAGTTAGGTGGAAAGACAGAAGATTGTAAGAATTTCCTGCTTCCGGATTCGGATATCCGCCGGTCTCTGGTAAAAATAAAAAAAGTAAACGGCTGTCCCAAAAAATATCCCAGAAAATCAGGAACCGCTGTTAAAAATCCTATAAAATAAGATACCTGCCGCGAGAGACTGTTTTTCGCGGCAGGTTTTTTAGCAGATATTGTCCGTGTAAAGGTGAATGAACTTCAGTATTTCCTCCGGTTTTTCCAACTGGGGCAGTTTTCTGGTATAGTCAATATATTCTGCTTCAATGGCGGGATTATAATATTGGTATTCTTTTACGATACTTTCTATGCCTGGAAGCTCCCGTCCGGCGAGAATATGGATATTATGATTGATGGATTTTAAGGTTCCTATGATATTGGCATTCCCATATCTTCCCACCAGGCTCAGATACAGATTTTTGGATCTTCTTCCTCCTAAATGAGCGGACTCATAATAATAATCGATCAGCGCTTCCGGAATGTTTTCCCTGTCGTAAAAGTATTTTTCCTCAAAATTTTCTTCTATTATATTTCTCGCTGTCATCATATGGTAGATAAAGGAACCGATAATGTTGCTTTTTAAGATCAGTTCTGCGGTCTTGGTACGTTTGCACGGTTTTTTATTCAGGCTGTGTATATTTTCCGGATTGATGAGGATCAGCTCTTCAAAGGCTTCTTCGTTAATATGGCAGGCTCCCAGTACAAAAGATACGGATTTTCCTGTAACGACGACGCTTGTCTTCTTTTTGATGATATTTCGTATAAAATCATTGATCAACTGGGTATACATATAGCTTGTATAGGTGATAAACGGTCTGTCTGACAGGCCGCAGCCAAGCAGGTCTACGGAATATACTGTATTGGTCCTGGACAATTTATGAACAATGCCTGACCATTCAACGGAAGAGCTGTCTTCTTTTAAATCGTGGATCAGAAGAATCGGCTTTCCTTCCCCGGACACATGATAAGAAATATCTCCAAATCTCCAGTGATAGATTTCATTGTTTTTTTCACTGAGAAGGTTCTTGGAAGAAGCTATTTTATCGAGTGTCTTGTTGATTGCAAACAAGCTGGTCAAAGTGGCGCTTACCAGGCCTATAAGGGAAAATGTGAATTTTTTATTGTCCATGTTCATACCCCTTTCTTTTTCTATGATTGTATACCATCTGACAGGCTACTTCAATAGAAAATTAAAAGGAATACGCTTTACTTGCTTTCTGGTTCATGATAGAATGATTCCGAAGAAAATAAAATAATGACAGAGGTATTGTTTATGTTACATAAAAATATAACAGCGTTTCCGGAAAATTTTCTGTGGGGCGCCAGCACATCTGCGTATCAGGTGGAGGGCGCCAGTTTAGAGGACGGCAAAGGTCCTTCCTGTCAGGATGTAAAAGAGATCCCGAAAGGTACTTCAGACCTGCGCGTGTGCGCGGATCAGTATCATCGTTATAAGGAAGATATTGCCCTTATGGCAGAGATGGGCTTTAAAACATATCGCTTTTCCGTGTCCTGGAGCCGGATTCTGCCTGACGGAACCGGAGCGGTCAATCCAAAGGGAATCGCGTATTATAACCGTCTGATTGATGAATGTCTGAAATATGGGATAGAGCCCCTTGTGACAATGTTTCATTTTGATATGCCGGCGTCTTTGGACCGGCGCGGTTCCTGGTCCAACAGAGAATCCGTGGACTGGTTTGTGAATTTTGCGAAGATTTTATTTGAAAACTACGGGGACCGGGTAAAATACTGGCTGACGATCAATGAGCAGAATATGCTTACTCTGTTTGGTCCTACCATTGGTACTTTGATGATTCCGGAAGGTACAAAGAATGTTTTAAAGGAGACCTATCAGCAAAATCACCATATGCTGGTAGCACAGGCAAAAGCCATGGCTTTGTGCCATGAGATGCTGCCGGAAGCTAAGATCGGACCTGCGCCTAATATCTCTCTTGTATATCCGGCGACCTGTAAACCGAAAGATATACTGGCAGCGCAGAATTTCAATGCGCTGCGTAACTGGCTGTATCTGGATATGGCTGTCTATGGAAGATATAATGATCTGGTATGGGCGTATCTGAAAGAGCATGACGCTCTTCCTCAGTTCGCTGAAGAAGATGAGGAAATCTTAAAAAGCGGACATCCTGATTTCATCGGCTTTAATTATTATAATTCAACGACCTGTCAATGGAGCGATTCTTTTGAAGCGTTAAAGGATTCTTCTTCACCTTTAGATGTAGCAGGAATGTTTGAGGGGGCTAAAAACCCATATCTTCCGGTAACAGAATTTAACTGGGAGATTGATCCGGATGGATTCAGAGCTACCATCCGGGAAGTGTATTCCCGGTATCACCTGCCTATGGTAATCACGGAAAACGGGTTGGGAGCTTATGATAAGCTGACAGAAGACGGAAAAGTGCATGATCCTTACAGAATTGATTTCCTTCGCAGGCACATTGAACAGATGAGGTTGGCAATTGAAGACGGATGCGATATGATGGGATATTGTCCCTGGTCTGCGGTGGATCTGATCTCCACGCATGAAGGCATGGTAAAAAGATATGGATTTATCTATGTGGATCGGGATGAGTTTAATCTGAAAACTTTAGACAGATATCGGAAGGATTCTTTTTACTGGTATAAAAAAGTCATTGCTTCAAATGGAAAAGATCTGGATAATTGTTTCACGTGAAACATTTTAACGGGTTGTATGGATACACGGACAAAATAATAAGGAGAAACAGTGGGAAGAATTATTGCAATTGCGAATCAGAAGGGCGGGGTCGGCAAGACAACGACAGCGATTAATCTGTCGGCATGTCTGGCGGAAGTCGGACAGAAAGTATTGACGATTGACATTGACCCTCAGGGAAATACGACCAGCGGGCTGGGTGTTGATAAAAATATGGTTGAAAACAGCGTGTATGGCCTGATGCTGAAAGAATATACCATAGAAGAATGTATCATTGAAACAGAGATAGAGAACCAGTCCCTGGTGCCGTCTGATGTGAATCTGGCAGGAGCTGAGATCGAATTAATCGGCATTGAAGAAAAAGAGTTTATTTTAAAAAAAGAAGTGGAAAAAGTTGCAGATAAGTATGATTTCATTATCATTGACTGTCCGCCTTCTTTAAATATGCTGACGGTTAATGCACTGACAACAGCAAATACAGTATTAGTGCCGATTCAATGCGAATATTATGCACTGGAAGGTTTGAGCCAGCTAATTCGTACGATCGATCTGGTACAGGAGAGATTGAATCCGGATCTGGAAATCGAGGGTATCGTATTTACCATGTATGATGCAAGGACAAATCTTTCACTTCAGGTGGTGGAAAATGTAAAAGATTATCTGCATCAAAGTATCTATAAGACGATTATCCCGAGAAATGTGCGCCTGGCGGAAGCGCCCAGCCACGGGATGCCCATCAATCTGTATGACGGAAAATCTACAGGCGCTGAAAGTTATCGTATGCTGGCTCAGGAGGTATTGCATAAAGGAGAGAAAGAATGGCAGTAAAAAGGGGAGGACTTGGAAAAGGTCTGGACAGCCTGATCCCGGATAACGGGAAAACCCCGGCGGGTGAAAAAAAAGTAAAAGTCGTTGAAAAAGTAGTTGAAAAGATCGTAGAAAAACCTGTAGAAGTAAAGGTGAAGATCAATCAGGTGGAACCGAACCGGGATCAGCCAAGGAAGAAGTTCGATGAGGACGCTTTACAGGAACTTGCGGATTCGATTCGGCAGTTTGGAGTACTTCAGCCTTTAATTGTACAGGAAAAAGAGGATTATTATGCGATTGTGGCAGGAGAGAGACGATGGCGAGCCGCAAAAATGGCAGGATTAAGCGAGATTCCGGTTATTATACGGGAAATGACAGACCGGGAACTGGTAGAAGTATCCTTAATTGAAAATATTCAGAGAGAAAATTTAAATCCCATTGAAGAAGCGGTTGCGTTTAAGCGTCTGCTGACGGAATTTCAGTTAAAACAGGAAGAAGTCGCCGAGCGTGTGTCCAAGAGCAGGGCAGCAGTGACTAATTCTATGCGTCTGTTAAAATTGGATGAGCGTGTACAGCAGATGATGATTGACGAACAGTTGACCACGGGACATGCGAGGGCGCTTTTGGCAATTGAAGATCCGGAACTGCAGTTTCAGACAGCCGGCCGTATTTTTAATGAAAAATTGAGTGTCCGTGAAGTGGAAAAGCTGGTAAAGAATCTGGGAAAGAAAAAAACAGAGAAAAAAGAGGAAGATCCACAGCAAAAGGCAGTATTTCAGGATCTGGAAGAACGAATGAAGGCTGCCCTTGGAACAAAAGTATCCATAAACAGGAAAGATAATCAAAAAGGAAGGATCGAGATTGAATATTATTCCATAGAGGAACTGGAACGATTAATGGAAATTTTTATAAAGTAGACATAAAATAAAAAAAGTAGTATTTTATACGGAGGATAAAGAATGAACAGCCCTATATTGGAGTATTTGGCATCCTATGGTATAGATCCGGCTTATATTATCATCGGATTGCTGGCAGTTGTTTTTATTTTACTCATTTTATATATTATGGTTGTGTGTAAAATGCGAAAGCTTTTCCGCATTTATAACCGGTTTATGAAAGGAAAGGACATGGAATCCATGGAGGATGTCATTATGTCTCAGTTTGACCGGATGGAAACGCTGGAGCAGTCTGTGGAAGAAAACACCGGAAATATTAAGAAGATGGAGGAAAACCTGCAGAAAGCCTATCAGAAAGTCGGGCTTGTAAAATACGATGCGTTCCGTGAGATGAGCGGGTCACTTAGTTATTCTTTTGCTCTTTTGGACCGGAAGGATAACGGAGTGGTGATCAGTTCCATGTACAGCAGAGAAGGTTGTTATTCCTATGCAAAAGAGATTATTCATGGAGAATCTGCCATTAATTTGTCGGAAGAAGAAAAAGAGGCGCTTAAAAAAGCAATAAATGTAGATAAAATTCAAGATTAAGCTTAAAATAACTTGCAAAATTGTGGATACTATCATAAGATAAAGTCTGGAGTTAAATGGAAATACAGGAGGAGTATAGAAAAAATGTTAGATTTGAAGTTTGTCAGAGAAAATCCTGACATTGTTAAGCAGAATATAAGAAATAAATTTCAGGATCAGAAATTGCCTTTGGTTGACGAAGTGATAGAATTTGATGCCAGAAGAAGAGCTGCGCAGCAGGAAGCGGACAAGCTTCGCGCAGAGCGCAACAAGCTTTCCAGGCAGATCGGTGCTCTGATGGGACAGGGTAAAAAAGAAGAAGCAGAAGCAATCAAAAGACAGGTAGCCGAAAGCGCTGAAAAGCTGGAAAGACTTTCGGTGGAAGAAAAAGAACTGGATCAGAAAGTGACTGATATTATGCTGGTGATTCCCAATATTATTGATCCCAGCGTTCCGATCGGAAAAGATGATTCAGAAAATGTGGAGATTCAAAGATACGGCGAGCCGAAAGTGCCGGATTTTGAGATTCCGTACCATACAGAGATCATGGAGCGTTTAAACGGGATTGATCTTGACAGCGCGCGAAAGGTAGCCGGTAACGGTTTTTATTATCTGATGGGAGATATTGCGAGACTTCACTCGGCAGTCATTTCTTATGCCAGAGACTTTATGATTAACAGGGGATTTACTTACTGTGTACCTCCCTTTATGATCCGCAGTAACGTAGTAACCGGCGTTATGAGTTTCGCGGAAATGGATGCTATGATGTACAAAATCGAGGGAGAGGACCTCTATTTAATTGGTACCAGCGAACATTCCATGATCGGCAGATTTATTGATACGATCATTCCGGAGGAAAAGCTTCCTTATACATTGACCAGTTATTCGCCCTGTTTCAGAAAAGAGAAGGGAGCTCACGGGATCGAGGAGCGCGGTGTGTATCGGATTCATCAGTTTGAAAAGCAGGAGATGATCGTCGTCTGCAGGCCGGAAGAAAGTCCTGTGTGGTTTGATAAATTATGGCAGAATACGGTGGATTTATTTCGTTCTATGGATATTCCTGTCCGTACACTGGAATGCTGCTCCGGTGATCTGGCAGATCTGAAAGTAAAATCCATCGATGTGGAAGCCTGGTCTCCCCGTCAGAAAAAGTATTTCGAAGTGGGCAGCTGCTCCAATTTAGGAGATGCCCAGGCAAGAAGATTAAAAATACGCGTGGACGGTGAAAATGGCAAGTACTTTGCGCATACACTGAATAATACGGTAGTGGCTCCGCCGCGTATGCTGATCGCGTTTTTGGAGAATCATCTTCAGGAGGACGGAAGCGTCCGTATTCCGGAAGTGCTGCGTCCCTATATGGGCGGATTGACAGAGTTAAGGTAAGAATTTAAAACAGTATCTACCTGAACACTACCCGGAAGGATTTCAGGATATACGTTTTTGGCGTCCGGAAATCCTTTCGGACAGGGGTATTGTGAGCGGCGGATACGGAACTATAATAGGAGGTAACCTCTTGCATCGATATTTAAGGGCAGTTGGTTTTAGCGGCATTCGGAAGAGGGAGGAATATGAAGAACTGGTGCATTTTACTTCTGAATGTTTTCAGACGGAGGAAACTGCGGTTACGGCAGAGGGGATGGATTTTTCCGAACGCAGAAAGGCGTTTGCAGACCAGATGGGCCTGATGGTTCGGGGGGCGTATAATGAAAAAGATGAGTATCAGATCGAATACTGTGTCCCGTATTTTACCGGAAAGACAGAGAGATTCTATGAGGACATGGTGATTGAGCGGCATGCGGAAAAAGAATCCTATGCAGGTGTCTGTGATGATATGAATCTGGGCGTCTCTCTGATCTTTTATGTACAGAATGTAACAGAGTATTTGAACCGGAGACGCTATGGGATGATGGAACATGCCACAGCTTCTTTGGTTCTGTCGGGATTGTCGGTAGAGGGAAAGATTTTGATGCCTGTCTATCAGAGAATGCCGGTGGTATCTGAGATTAAAGCTTCCCAGGAACGCAGTCAGATGTTACAGGCTGCGAGAGACGGGGACGAGGACGCCATTGAGAATCTGACGTTGGAAGATATGGATACTTATTCCATGATCTCCAGAAGGATTATGGAAGAAGACGTATTTTCTATTGTAACAACCCATTTTATGCCATATGGCGTAGAGTGCGACCATTACAATGTGATGGGCGATATACTGAACGTGGAGCTTCGGGAAAATAACAAGACCAAAGAAAAGATCTATGTTATGACCATCGAGACGAATGGAATTATTATGGATGTGTGCATCAACGAGCAGGATCTGGTAGGCGAACCGGCTCCCGGAAGGAGATTTCGCGGAATAATTTGGCTCCAGGGTCTTGTACATTTTGAAGAAAAGTGGTAGAATATACAAAGGTCAAAAATTTACAGGTGAATTGCCTGTTGAAAAGCAGGCTTCACATATATGTTTCCGTAGCTCAGCTGGATAGAGCGACCGCCTCCTAATATCCCGGTCATCAAAGTCCGTGGAGGTAAAAAAGCTCTTTTCATAAACTTCATATCGTTCGAGTCCTCGTAGCTCAGCTGGATAGAGCACACGCCTCCTAAGCGTGGGGTCGGAAGTTCAAATCTTCTCGGGGACGCTGGAATGCCGTAACTTCAAGGGTTGCGGCATTTTTTGTTCCTCCAGGGATTCCAACATAACCTCCTTTCATGGCTGTATTTTCGACCTGCCGCCTGTGGGGGAAGTCTTAAAAGGAATCGAACCCCCTGGCGGGAAAAACAAGGTCTGCTAATCATTCTGCTAATCTGTACTTTTATGTACTCCCGTTGCATCCCATGTTATCCTGTGTCGTTTCATGCACCGAGCATCTTTTTTGCAAGCTGCGTCATGATCTGGTCGCCGTACTGTTCAATGAATTTCCGGGTGAAAGCGTCCATCGCCTGCGGGGAAGATTCCAGCTGTTTCATCATAACGTCCGGGTTGGGCACGGAGTCGCCCTCTCCCTGAAGGCTGCGCTCCACGGGGCGCATATCGGGGTTGGAGTAAAAAGCCGTCTCAAATTTCTGTGCGTTGATCTTGCGGTCTTCGTCCAGGATATGTGCATAGATTTCCGTGATCATGTCAATCTGTGCATGGCCGGTATCTCCCTGGGTGGCTTTGAGATCCCCTTTGTTCAGCTTCAGCTTGTAGGTCGTGCTGGAGTGGCGCAGGGAATGGAATACCACATTGGGCAGGCCGGCAGACTTTTTAAGGCGTTCAAACTGGTTGCCGATGATGCGGTCCTCGCAGGGCCTTCCCGTTTCCTGAGCCAGTACCAGATTGTAGTCTGTATAGTCCGGTCCCATGAACTCTTTCAGCCTGTCCTGCTTTTCCTTCCAGTCGCGCAGGATAAGGGCAAGGGTTTTGGGAAGCCATACCTTACGGATGCTGCTTTCTGTCTTCGGCTTTTTCAGGACAAGCCTGGTGGATGATTTGCCGCCCATCAGCCTGGGGAATACAAAAAGGATATCCTTTTCCCCAAGTGCGTCAATCGCCCTCTGGTCAACACGGGCAAGTTCCTTTTCAATCCATACATATGCGTTATCGTTTGCAATGTCTTCATCTGCGATGTGGAGGCAGTCCCAGGTCAGACCGGTGATCTCCCCCATCCGCATGGAACAGGCAAAAGCCAGATTGATCGCAATGTAGAGTTTCCCATCCTGGCAGTTGTCGAGGGCCTGGCGGATAGTATCCGCCGTCCAGATTGCCCGGACTTTCTTTTCCCGCTTCGGCAGGTCGGCATCCTCAAACGGATTTTTGCCGATGATATCCCACCGGACTGCCTGATGGAAAGCGCACCGGAGGAGCTTGATAATCTTTTCGATGGTGCAGGGCGTCACATACTCCGTTTTCGCATGGCGGTATGGAGTATTTACAGGGGCTGTTTTCTGGAGCTGCTGGATATATTTATCCACAGTCCTTTTGTTGATGTCCTGGACAACAAGGTTTCCAATCAGCGGATTGATATAGTTGTTGATCATCGCCGTATTGCTGGCGTAGATTGAAAGCCCCCATTTCTTTTCTCCATAAAGCTCCACAAACTCCTTTAAGAAATCTTCCACGGTTGTTGTATTGGGCGGGATAAAAGTTCCGTTATCAAGATCGGCTTCCACCGCTGATTTTCTTTTCCTCGCCTCTGCTTTGGTGTTGAATGTTTCCCATTTCTGTCTTTTCTGCCCTTCCTGATCTGTATAGGTATAGACGACAGCATGTTTTTTTCCTCTTTTTTGAATTGATGCCATATATGCAGGCTCCTTTCCTGTTAAATGTTATTATCTCCATCAAGCCATTCGTCAAAGGATTTTCTGGAGATTCTCAGCTTTTTGCCAATACGGACTGTTTTGAATGCATTTGCAGAGCACAGTTTGTAAATGGAACGTTTGCTTACACCAAGAATCTCTGCTGCTTCCGCAACAGAATAACTCCTTTTTTCCGAATCGGCATTTGGAATAGCGTTTCTATGTTCAGCCACAATGTCCTCCTTTCTGTGTGGCTGGAAAGAGCCTACGGTTTCTTACACATATATAACTTACGATTTTCAGCCAGCCACTGCAACAAAAAATAAAAACAACACGTTCTAATTCTAAAAAATCAGTTTTTATTTCCACATGACACCCTGGGCCACTTCCTGCGCCGGAGTTCCC